>JAYSWD010000100.1:0-44726 GCA_043718225.1 Candidatus Omnitrophota bacterium | reverse complement strand
GCGATCACCACAACTCTATCAAATCCTCCCGCGAACGCGCCCTGAATGCGTTTCGTAACTTCCGCAATCCTGGCAGAGTTGAGTGGATTGACCATATTTGCAATGACGGCGAGCAAAAGCCTCGCGCGTGTTTCCCCCGCTGGCACGACAATCTCCCAATAGTCATGGCCCGGAATAATGCTCATGGTCCGCGGCATGGCACCAAGGTCAATGCGCATTTCGGAGCGCTTGGGGATCATAGACCCCTTACTCAAGTCGATGCCTTTGCGCAAATCAAAATGCGCGACACCTCCGGCTTGATTCAGAAGCGTTACAACTCCCAGGGTGGTAATTGAAAAACCGGTATAAATACCGGTACGCTCCTGCCGAATCGTCATTCCGCCGCCTGGAAGCATTTCCAGAATTCGGAAAATGCCCTCCGCCGGAGCGTCGGCATTGCGCGTATACGAAATCACAAAACTGTGGTTCGCATCAACATCATTTTTAAAATGAATGATTTGCGTAACAGGAGGATAAAAATTTTGAAAGGGATTCCGCATAAGCTGCGAAGCGACCAGCTGTTCTTGATCCGCGTTTAAAAACGCTGCGGTGTAAGTGCTGTTTGCGTCACGCTTGTCCTGCTCATGCTTTTGTTTTTTAGCCCAAGCCTGCATCGCCTCAAATGAAGGCTCCTTATAAAGAAAGTAAATGGCTTGCTCAAAAAGTTCTTTAGCAACGATAGCAACTTGATTTTCGTTTGCCATTTGATTCAGCAGCGCGATCATTTTCTGGAGATCGCGTGTCTGAAAGATCTTTTCGGGATCGAGAATTTCACCCTTGTGATTTCTGATGGCGTTAGGAACTAATCTTTCATCGCCGTATATCGCACTTGTTTTTAAATCCACAAGCGCAGTGGCGTGATCACCTATAAAAATTCGAACGATCTGCTTATTCACGTCCATTTTAAAAGAATCACCTGCGATTTTCGCGATAACCATTTCACTCGCTGGCTTCATCGGTGAAGGCAGTCCGAAATGATTCGAAATATCAGCAATCACAATGTACATCTGCCTTGTCTTGGGGTCGATTGTTTCTAAAGCTAGGAACGCTTGGCCATACTTATAAATCATCCATGGGCTAATACCCGCAACATCATTTACCATCACACCAAGATTCGCGGCTAAACGTTTCACCGAATCAGATATTTGAATAAAAGCGATGTTCGCAATGCCTCCCGACTCGACTTGGGCGGCCACAACCGTATCAGAATTCTGCATGGCAAAGGTTACCGGCCCGCCTTGAACCACCTTAACTTTGTTCAACCCGGACGGAGTGGCGCCCCTTAATAAAGTAAGCGGGGAAGAAAACAAAATCTTTTCCGAACTACTGCCAACCAGAAGCTCGCCGGCCGTCGACGGCGTTAAACCCACGATCACTAAATCGCCCGGGCTGACAGGCCCTGCCGCCTTCTGCCCTTCTGTGAGATTCCATATAAAAGTTTTTAAGGGCTGCTCAGGCTCTGAAATAACAAGATTTTGCGGTTGGAATTCGCCCGCCTTTAGAATTATTTTCCAAAACCGGCGGATGTTTTCCAGCGCGGCTACGGAATCTGGATTAAAACTTTCTTTGAGCACGAAAAGCGCTAGGTCCCGTTCAAACAAACCCGCGTCTTCGGCTTTCCCGTCCAAGATCTTTCTTTCAAAAATAATCCGCGTAACCGCTTTAAGTTCATCGGGACTTAAATATTTTCCGCCAAACTTATAAAATTGATTATCATAAATTTGATGTTTCTGCCGTCTTTTAAAACGAATCCTTTCCAATTTTGATAGGTAACTCCGCGAAAAGCATCAACTTGATCGCTCGTCCGCGCAATTTCTGCTGATTTCAGATTGTTAATACCCTGGCGTTCCACCTCTTGTGAAAAATAGGTTTCGCTTTTGTTGCCGGCGGTTTCATTCACAAAATCACGAATCGGCTTTAAAACGGCCGCTTCCTGTGCGCGAGCCGCGGCAGCTCGGGCTTTTTCCCGGCGCTCAGGAATGGTCATTATAAAAAACACGGTAAGTCCGATAAAAACGGCAATGCTCACAACAATAAAACGGGTGCTTCGAGGATGTGTTCTTGCCCAATTTTGGGCCCCACGCAAACTGTGCTGCCATGCGGACACCGGAGTATAGGCTTTCACCGCGTTCAGCAAACCATTTTCCAAATGCTCTTTCATTTGACGCAAGGCTAAGATTTTATTTTCTAAATCTGCGTATTGAAAACTATTCGCTTGTGCTCGCGTGGAAAATTGATCATAACTTGGCGAAAGACCGTCAATGGCTGCTGAAAGAGTCATAGCTTTCGCGAGCAAACGCTTGCCCCAATCCCAATCCTTTGCAACCTTAGCGGTAATCAAATCAACATTTACTTCGCCGAGAATCGCAAGGTCGACAGCAGAAACTCCAAGCGCGTTAATTTTTTCAGCAACTGCTTTTTGATCCTCTTCAAGGCGCGCGCGAATGGCAGCGTTCAGTGTTGTTCGAAAACCTTGAATCTCGCTGGCGTAAGTTCGAACACTTTCAATTTTTTCTGTCACGGGTACGCGGTTTGCCCTGGAAAGAAAAGCTTCAGCAGCTGCGAGTAAATCTTTTTGGCCGTTCAAACCGGCGGTACGCTGTTCAATCTCTGTCCATTCTAAAAGGCCGGACCGAGTACCCTCAAAGAGTTGTTTCAATCTTTGCACAACCGCCTGCATGGCTTGGATCTTTTCTAAAAGAGCTGTGGCGCTAGTTCCTAACCGCTTGCGTACTTCTTGTTCTCGCTGAGCAGCAGCTACTCCGTCTTCGGAAATAATTCTACCGTCATAAGCAGCAACTTCTGTGTTGGTTAAAAAAGCACGAAGAGCCTCTGCGGTTTGAAGAACACCTTGAACTTTAAGTTCGGCAGGATAAAGATTCTCAAAATGAACCGGCGGCCCCCGAGTAATAATCGGAAGCAAATAAGTAGAATGCCGAACTCCATCGCCGAACGCAGAAGGTTCTTCTGTTAACTGTATGACTAATTTGATCTCACCAACAAATGCGTGAATTTGCATTTGTCCGGGCTTGGGAACAACTTTTGTCACCGAGGAAAGGCTTTCACGCAACCATTGCAAAGCATCAACTGGTTTAAAACTAAAGCCAAGCGCTTTTAATTCTTCCTCCGCCTTAACGGATGCTGTATTAACAGTCAGATGAACAGATCCGCCTTTATCGTCCTTAACAAGCCCAGTAACAATCGCCGCTAATATTTGATTTCTTGCCACCTTGTTGACTTCCACCTCAACTTCCCGCATTTCGGAACGGGATTGAATTTTCTTGCGCGCCGCTGCTATTAACTTTGCTTTACGCTGATCGGCGACATGCTGGGAAACCAGACCTGCTACTTCCCCGTTTGCGCCTACTTGCGAATCAGCAAACAAGGCCGCATTCCATGGATCATTCAAATATCCCCCTGCCCCACGGCCAAAAACCTTGATTCCGCTAAATTGAACACTGCGGCCTTTCTTTGGAAAGACTTCAACTTGAACTAAACGCTCATCGCCATTTGCGCCGCCGTAAAACTTCCATAACTCAAGATTGGTATCGGGCACATTTTCAACTTTGGTTCGCGTTGCGCTTCTAATCAACGCGAGAGTTTCTTCGTAATTGACTGATTCCCGCATTTCGGAGCGGGCTTTGACGTTGTTCGTGATTGGTGATTGGTGGTTCGAGACACGAAATTCAGAGCGTTTGGCGAATTCAACACCTTCGATTGCGAGCTCGCGGTAATCAGCCTGAGTTGTGGCATCCCATTGGGCAAACGGTATGACAACTGGCTCGCCGCCAGAATTCCGCTTTGCGCTAATGCTCGCATGTGAAAGGTCTACTCCAACATCCTGAGCGGTCGGTTTACCCGCTAATTGTGCGGCACGTTCGAAAAGTTCTTCGGTCAATCCTGTGAAAACAAGTTTACTTGCCGCTTCCTGGCCCATATTTAGCTGTTGTCTTATTTTTTCGCGCAAAATTTCACGCCCGATTAAGCGAGACACCGGTAAAAGATATTTTTGTGTGATATGACTCACAGAAAGTTCCGTCTGTTTCACCGCCATCTCGCGCAATACCGGCGATTGTTCCAAATACTTACGTGCAAGCGCGACTTTTTCGGCAGAAAAGCCCTGCGCGTTTTCCAACGCGCGAATTTGTTCTTCGTAAAATGCCGGCAAAGCATCACGAAACTGTTCAATGAGAATTAAATGGTTCATAATCCCCAGGTAAGCATGCATTTCATCTTGATAAAGCACCCCCGCCGGATCAATTTGCTGCGGTAATAGATAATTCATAGGCCAGCCCTTGGTTTCTTTAAGCCCCAAAAATATTTGGCGGGCATGATCCAATGCTCCTGAACGGATTGCCGTTCGAATTTCTTCGGCGTTCACAAAAGCTGCTAATGCATCGCTTACCTCTAAGAAATCCGCTCTTCCATCACCAAGATTCATTTGCCGAAGGGCATCTATAACATTGGGATCTAAATAAGCGGGTGCTGGAATATTGCTTTGCCCAAGTCCCTCATCCACTTTATAGCCAAGAACCTCTTCAAAGTTGCGCAATGCTGCGGCATCCCAGGAGGCCATTTTCAAAATAATTTCCACCGGTAATGAAATCGAGACGTTTTCTGTATTTAAAATCATATGCACAGCGGGGCTCATGCGGGCAACCGTAAGTGAAAACGCAAAGCGGGAATACAACTCCATTTCAGCTTCTGACAAAGTACCGGCAGGTGCAGCTTTCACTTTCTGTAAAAATGCTGTCGAGACAGGAACGACAATTACTTTAAGTGGGGTTCTTTGCACAATTGGCCCCCAATTTGGGTCATAGTCTGACAAATCATCATTCACAAGGAAAAGGATAGGGTGAAGGTCAAATCGCCTTGGGTCCAATTTATGTAATGCGGCCATGACACGCTGAATCGGCCCATCATAACGAAAGAGATGACTGTAAATTCTCTGGGCATCCGTTTCAGAGACTCCCGCTAGCGCGAGAGGTATCCGCGCGTCATCATCAACTTTAAAATCTTTTCTTACCGCTGCCCATTCGGCTGCAGTAATAGGATTGGGCTCTAACGTTGTCGTGGCTTGGTTCGACGCGAGAACGCTTTGAATAAACATCGCCATTCCGATGGGGCCGGCATTGTCCGGGCTCATATTTGCTTTTTTGAGGTCCTCATCAGATATGACCGTAATGCGAATTTTATCCTGCAAATCATATTTTTTAAGCGCTTCAAGTATCAAATTTTTAAAATAATCTTCTCTACCTTTACGGACAATTCCGCCGCCAAAAACAATTTCATCCGGACTGCCCTTCCCCGTGGATTGAGTCATCCAGTAATGGATTGCTAAATTTGCGGCATACTCGTTAGCAAAGCGGCGTAAAGTCCTCGCAGCAATCATTCCTCTTTCATAATTTGCATCAACTGGACGTTTAGCAATCTCCTCGGCCAATGGTTTAAATTTTCCTTGCAGTAATTCATCCCAGCGACTCCTGCTGCCACTCACCTGCGTGATTGCATCGAGTATCATTCCGGGAATGCTCGTAGAAGCTTCGGTGTCAAAAACTTTTGCGCCGGGGCGTGCAAAATCATGCACAAAATGACCGGCCTCTGTTGGCGCATTCATGGGAAGGCCGCCGATCGCGTCCTGATTGCCATGCCCCGTCCCCATCCAATCGAAACGGAAATTACCGCCGGTTCTTTTCCAAAATTCAGGCACAATTTGCGGCAGCACCGAGGCTACGCCCGGAAGCACGCCGTCCATATCGTTGCGAATCATCACTTTTTCAGAATCCAGCCCTTGTTTCTGCGCAACAGTAAGAGGAAGTAAGCGGCCAAACTCTTTAACCGCGCCCATGTCCCATTTCTTAACAACGGGAAGCTGCCCTAGTGTCACCATCTTATTTTCAGTCAAATGTTTGGCTCCGGGAGTATCGATTCCAATACCGTCGAATCTGATACCAAGCGCTTTCCCAATTTTTTCAATATGCCCTGCGATTCGTTCGGAATATTGTTGGGGCGTTTCTTGAACTTCTACGTTAGCGGTATTTAAAAGAACGGTTGGAAGACTTTGAAATTCTTCGGGAATATCTAAAATTTTTCCGTTTCGAATTACAGCAAATTTCGCAGAACCGCCGCCAATATCAACGCCTAGATAAGATCCGGGCGCATCCGTACGTAATTTGATATTTAAACTCAGCGGTTTTTCTTCTTTTTCTGCGTCTGTTAATTCCGAAAGTTTTTTAAATTCAACGGACTCGCCTCCGTTTGCATAATTACTAATGCCAAAGGAACTAACACCGCCGGATGCTTCGTAGCTTTGATGAACTGCGGCTAAATTCTCTCGAGTTAACAAATGCTCAATTCTTGCAACATCAATCAACTCTGCCGTACCTTCTGTCCCGATCGCAGCAAACGAAGTCCCGTATCGCGCGGAAAGATTATAAGTCCAGGTCGAAAGATAGCGGTAAGCGGATTCTTGAAGTTCAGGGTCGGTGAGCGCTGCGCGCCAGATCGGGACTTGCATTCGAATGCCGCGCGCAATCTGAATCGTGACAATCACTTTGTCGCTTGGTTGTGCGGGCTCAAATTCACTGAATGCCTGAAACCAGGTTAAAGCATCCGTGCTTCCTTCCAAAATGGGCCGGAGCTGCGCTTCGCGTAATTCAGAGCGTTGTGTTTTGTTAAAATTGTGCGGCCATTTTTCATTGGCGACGTCTAAACGTTCGGCTTTGCGCAAATTTTTTGCGGAACGATGTTGGGCAAATTTCCGGGCGATGAAACTTGAGACGAAGTAAGTAGCACCCGCAACAACCGCGCTAGCCACAAAAATGAAAATTAAAGGCATGCTTGAAACAAGATCATTTGCACTCGTCCAACCCCGGCTTTTCATCCAATTAGATAGAGCGGGCAAATTTAAAATCATCCCCCCAATAGAAACAAATAAAGTCATCAGGGCGACTAGAAAAGGCCGCTTTTTAGTTGGTGCATAAAAATCTTGATCAGATGCCGCGAGTTGATTTTTATACAACAAATTTGGATAGCGCGTTTCGACTGTCGTCTTCAATTTTTCCAGGAAGGCAGTGTCGGAGGGTTGCGATGTCAAAACAAGCCATTGCTCCTCAGTCTTAGGCTCACCCAGAGACACAAGATCCACCGTTAAGCCGAGCCGATAAGCAATGAATGAAAAAATATCAAAAATTTCCTTTGATCGTCCCGTAAATGTAGGAATACGGCTTTCATCAATTGCGACTTCGGACGGATTCAAAGCAATACGAATGTCATTGTTCGTAAAATCAACGGCAGCCCGCTTCATTCGCAGTGTCGTAATAAAATCTTGAACTTTTTCATCCGCAGTACGCATTTCGGAGCGCGAAGTGGAAACGTTTACCGTTAAAATAGTGGAATCTCGCACGTCAGGGGCAGGGAAATCCCAGGCAATTCCATTGTTCCCATTGTTTGTGGCAAGTGCCAAAACCTCACGGATTGATTTCCTGAGAATCGGTTCAAAATCCCGATCAACCTCAATTTGGTGCGCGCGTTTGTTCCCATTAACATAAAAGACAATTGTTTTTATATTGCGAGCGTTTATTTCCCAAAAAATATTTGCCAGCAGCTCTTTTGTTTGATCCGGCAATTTTCTGTCACCTGCTTTTCTAGCTATAAGAAGTAAAAGCGCGACGATTACTCCCGCACCGCCCCAATTGTGATCATTCAACCAAAAAATCACTCCAACTAAACCTAATAAGACCGCATAAAAAGGATCGATGCCTCTAATTTTTTTTGCTAGCACGGAAAAAGTGGCCATCGGCGCGAAACGGAATTCGGAGCGGGCCTTAGAAACTTCAAAGGTAATCGGAGTGTACCCGCCAGCAGCAGCCGGGGTACCAATGCGCACTGGAAGCTCGATTGCGGGAAGATCGATTATTGTGAGCTGCGCGCCTCGCGTGGCAGCTTCTATTTGTGCCTTTTCACCGTTTAAACCCAAAGCCATCCCTCTATGAGTCGTTGATCCTCTGTGTTCATGACCATCCACATCATCTATCAAAACAAGACGGCCATCCAATATTCCAAGACGAAATTGTATCTCAGTAAAAAGAAGTGAGGGTGACGGAAAGTCTTCGGGTATTAATTCATCAATAACGTCACTCAATCCCCCTTCTTCGCGTATCGCGTTCCAATTAAGATCATCGTTCGGATCAATCGCAAACATTTGAATTTCCCGGCCGTCGTCTAAAACGATGGGGTCGAGAGAGACTGCTTCTATTAATATTTCTCGCATTTCGGAACGGCCGACAAACAAATCTTCAGCGTTAGCATGAGCTTCTAAATGCTCTCGAACTGGAAAGCCTTTGCCTGCTAAATAGTCCGCATTGTGTTTAAACCCAGCACCTTTTGTTCCCATCCAATTGAGTAGTGGGTTTAAATCTGCGCCCGTTCTTTTAGCATCCACAATTAAAGCGTCTAATTCTGATTTCAACGCGTTTAACTGATCGAGAAGGGGGTAATCGGACCTTTTATAAATAGCTTGGGCCTTGGCAAAAAGTTCACGCTGTTGTCTCGGGGATGCGCTGTGTTTTTCCAAATAACGTAGTTTGATTTCGGCATCCGGATTATCTCTCACCCATTTACTCACTTTCACTTCATCCGCAGGATTCAAAAACGCATCCTGAAGTAACCGTGCCAAAGAGTTGTGGTCAGCGAGATTCAGCCATTTACGCAAGTCGCTTTGAAAATCTTTTGTTGTCGCACTATCAACCGGCGGAAGTTCCGGCTCAGCAGGTGCGGCGGCCAAGGGAGAGGGCGCGGCAGCAGGTTGTGGCGCGCGAGGCTTCGGCTCAGGCGCGACAATTTTAACAATGTCGCCGGCATGATCTTCCCAATGAATCATTTCTTTCAATTTAATTACGACTTCTCGTGCTTGCTCTTCGGCCGCGCCATGTGGACTTTCAATCAAACGCTCAATTTTTGCTTCGACAATAATTCCTCGAATTTCCCGCGTTGCCTGTGCCTTCTGCGCAGAATCTGCTAACCGCGCTTCATAACCGACTAAATCCAATTCCAGAATTTTTCTTATCCAATTTTTGCGTCTTAAGGCGAGAATTTCGTCAAGATGCGGCGAAGCAAGTTTTGACCTTTGCATCATCTCGCGTAGAACGGAATAAGATTCGGGTGGAGCGGCAATCGCGGCTATTGGCTCAGAATCATTCCCTGCTGGTGCATCAGTAGTGAGCGGCGCCGCGGCTGGCTCATCATGTTCTGCAGCTGCCCCCTCAACCGGAAGAATTCCATCAGGTGCCGCAATTGGTGTTATTTCCATAGGAGGCGCCGCGGGATTTGGGTCAGCCTGCAACTCTGCCGCCGCCGGAGCTGGAACTTCCTTCGCCGCGGTTTCGGCTTTCGGCAATTCTTTGATGCCATGAAACTGGGTTTTCGCAAGCTTAATGGAATCATGCGCCCATTCATCATCAATTTTATATTGCCCTTTGTATCTTCTGGCAAGGTAATCAATAACTTCCTTATTTTCGCGTTCGGTTTTTCCCAAAAATCGCAACCCAAAATACATGCGAACATGCGGTTTCGCGAAAATTCCCGTTTTGCTTTTTATTGCCTCTTCAAGCGATGCGCGATCCGTGTCCGCATGCTCTAAAAACTTAGCAAGCGTCCATTTAAGATTCGTGCTTATGCCCCGCAATCCTTTTCCGGCAGAGGGTCCAGCCGCTTTTTCCACAAAATTCGGATCATTTAAAAACAGCAAATCCCAGGCAATTCCTTTCTCTGCAACAAATTTTAGGATGCTTTTTTTCAAAACAGATTTGCCGACGGAATCACTCCCTCGCGCAGCATCGACAAGATCTTTGAGAGAAACTTTTTCATCCGCTGCAAACGGCTTGTCGGCATACATTTTTAAAAGAGCTTTTTGACGGCTAAATAAAATAACTTCGAGCCAAGTGCGATCATCTTTGGGTCCGGCCTTCTTAAGCCGTGCTAATAGCTGCGCATCCAGCTCCGTCCCTGCCGGCATAGCAGCCAAAATCTCAGCAATTAAATCAGTTAGCGCCAGCCCCAATTCTTCAGGCGCCCCATCCACAGCTGGCTGTTCGTCAAACGCGCGCAGTTTCCTTATTGCTACTCTTATCGATGCGCCTACATTCGCCGACGTAACATTTCCGCGTGCTTTTGCAATATCCATTTGCGATGCAGCCGGAGCAAGCGGTGTCTCCGGCGTACCGATTCCATAATAATTTGAAAAATCTGAGCGTTGAATCTCTGTTAGCCCCCACCAAACAGCATGTATTTTTTGTTCGCGCCCGCTAAAGCTGATTCCCAACGGCTCCTGTGAAGTATTGACTTTTTCGAGTTCCGCGCGCGAAATCGTTGTTGCAGCCAAAAGTTCGGTGTCGCGTTTGACGCGCAATGCATCCGCTAGATCCTCATCACTTGGGGGTAATGCTGGAGCGGTTTTAAAAACATTTATTTCGCGCATGCCAACCTCAGCATTGCCAAGTATTTCAGGCAAAAGATGAATGTTTTTTGCTTCCTTAAACACGGGCGCGCTCGCAATTTCTGAAAATGTATAAAATGGCGCAACTCTCAAATTTTTCTTAACAAGTTCGATCAATATTTTTAAATACGCTTTGTAACTATTATCCGACTCAATCCACCGATCAACAACCTGCGCCAACACGGCATGCACTCTTTCTTGATAAACTTCAAAACCCGGGGCGCCCTGCATTTTTTCCGGCAAACCCATGTTCATTTCGGCATCTTCTGTAATCAAAACATCTGTATTCCCCCTCTGCTTCAGCACGCTTGCGGGAAGAGATAGGTCCGGTTTTTGACCAAAAAGTTTTCCGGCAATTTTGGCTTTGGATGCACCGCTGATCAAAAGAATTTTTTTTCTGGAATCAAGAATGACTCGCATGCCCACCGTAAACCCTTTCATAGAACTCACCTGGTGCTCTGCTCGTAAAGTGTCGGACAAAGTAACTTCGCGCGCCGGGGAATCAAAAGACGCGCCCACTTCGTTAAAACCGATTTCACCCTGATTACCGATTTCTAATACGGCAAGATCCACACCGCCTGCTTCGGCTATCATTCTTTCGTATTGTTCCGCCTCTTTCTGTGGTTCCCTCGTCGTGCCATCCAAAACATAAATCGCAGAGGGCCTTTTCAATCTAGCAATGGGGCTGTTCATATGTTCGTCAATAAAGGCGCGGGCGGTTTTGCCTGCACGATACTCCGTGAGCATAAAAATCGTAGCCGGCGTCAAATCGATTTCTTCTTCATTAGCTCGCTCCGCTAAAATCTCATACATGCGCACTGACGTTTTGCCCGCCGGTAAAAGAAAAACAGCTTTGGGTTTCGCCAGTAGCACTTTTGCAATCGCATCCACAGCAGCCTTCGATAAGACTTCTTCGTCAGCGGCAATTTTCCAGTTTAAATTATCATGCTTAAACTCCCGCATTTCGGAGCGTGCGGGGGAAGCAAAAACGAAACTGGACTGGTTTTGGGATTCAAGGTACGCGGCTGAACTTTCAGCAGAGGAAGAAATGTCTTTTTTGTCAATTCCCTGACGCTCTAAATGTTTTTTGACAGGCCCAAACTCCGTGGTTCGTTTCGGCAAAAAAATATGTCCGGCAGCGATTTCTTTTACCAGGCCTTCCTGCTGAGACGCGGGCAAATAAACCGCCGCGATTTGATTTTTATCCGTAATCACAAAATAAACAGCATGCCGCGCAACGCCCGGCTTCGGAGCAACAGCCAGCCCAAAAACTTTTTTGACAATATGATTCGTGAATCTTCTTTGTGCGTTGTGGCCTGGGTGCGCGAGAAGATTCTGCTTCATGCCGGAAAACAGTTCTGAAACCTTTTCCCTATCTTCTTCCGTAAAATCGAATTTCAAAAGTTTGTAGCCCGGCGGTAAAGACCCCGCTTTAAAAGTAGGCTCGCTTCCCTGCAGCTCCACCCTCATTTCGGAACGCAGCGAAGTTATTTGCGGGGTAAACCAGGCGCGCAGCGCAACGGCAACTTCCTCCGCTAACATAATCTCGATAAATGGGCGCTGAGAATCAAAGCTGTAATAGGGGCCCAATCCAAGCAAAGGATCATCTTCTTGCGCGCGCCAAGACCAGGAATCGACCGACATCTGTGTTGTATTCTGAAAACCAAAATGGCGAAGAAGCGCTACTTGCCGTTCTGAAACCGGAAGCGGAAATTTTCTCAAGGGCCGGAGGCGCAAAACCACCGTGGAATCGGAACTTTCTATAAATCGCGCTTTTTCAATTTCATAAAACACGTTCAAAACGGCTAGTGTTCGGTTTCTGAATTGGGGCTGAATATGCTCAGCATCGGGCAAAGTCAAAATAGAGATTTCAAAACGTTCATCACCTTCTCCGAAAATATCCTGCGGTGCTTTTTGATATAAAGCTTTCAAATCGCGCAATTTTAAACCGGACTTCTGTAATAATGCTCCCGCGCCAATCAAGTTTTCCTCATCGGTACCTTTCTCCGCCATAAACGGAAGGGCTTCCCGCTGAAATAGGCTCCGTTGCTCCGGAGTAAAAAATAAAGCTTCACCCCCATCCTTATTGCCGGTTATTTTACCCGCTGAAAGAGCCTCCATGGCCGGAGACAATTGCGCAAGAATAGACGGCTGATTAATAATGCCGTATCTTAAATCAGCCGCTGAATAAGCCCGGCTTTCGACGACAGCGTAACCATGGCGCCATATCGCAAGCAGCACACGCATATACATAGCCACATTTGATAATGCTTTCGTATCGGGACGAAAAACCAGAACCATATCATTCTGCTTCGTCGCGGACCGCGGCATGCCGCGAATAACACGCGTCTGCTTTTCGTCATGCGCTGCGCTCATTTGATCGGCAAGGCGGTTTAAGTTTTTTGTAATCCAGCTTCGACGGTGCCAAGGCGGTGTGAATAAAAAAGTTCCCTCGATCAAGTTCGTCGCTTCGAACTCGCCGCGATCCTTCGGATTTTGGCGGCGCGTCTTTAAATGCAAAGTCACTTTTTTGGCGGCATTGTCAAATAAATAGCTGGCTGAAATAGGATTTTTTCTGCCGGCTCCGTAATCGGAAATAAGGGCCCGTTTAATTGCTGCAAAAAAACGTTCGGAAACGGCCTGCGAATCTAAAACATGCTCTCCGTCGCCATTCAGGCGTATTGAAACCTGAAAATGCTTTTCATCGCGATACCACAAAAGCCGATCGAATGCCGCTTCAAGATTATCGCTGTCCGGGAGCATGACATATCCCACGCGCGCATCACGCATGGCGCGAAAAGAAAAATACAGCGAGGAAACAATTTTGAGAACAACAACCGCGATGCCCGCCGCTAAAACATATTGCCCTGCAACCAAGACCCACTGCCAAATTTCAACCAGCGTGTCCCAAAACGTATGCGGTACAACCGGCTTGAATTCACCTAGTGCATCCGGCCCCCCATCCAAAAAATATTGCTTTTTCTGCGCATCAACCGCGGCCATTTTCGTTGTGACTGAATCTAAATAAAGCCACAATGGCCCAAAAATCAAAAATGCCGTCGCAAAAACGACCACAAGCAAGGCTGTCTTGCTGTTCAAGCGATTCGTTGCTTGATTCGAAAAAGCTCTACGCCTCTTTTCATCCTGGGTCACCAACTCACCGGCAGGATCCGGTCTCTTATCCCGCGCTTCAGAGCGCCCTCTGCGTTTCTCTATTTTGGCCGAATACGCTGCTTTTGAAATTCTGCTGGTAGGCCAAGTTGTTCTTTGTGCTAATTCTGCTGACGTCCTTGGGGCAGGAAGCTCTTCTTCGGCAGGTTCGGCGGAAGCGCGGTTTTCAGAGCGGTGCGGTAAGCTTAAATTCCCGTCACGCGCAGCTTGCACGAGCATTCTAAATTCAGAACGACGCGTCGCTTCTCCCAAAATATCGGTGCCATAAGCAGATTCAAGATTTTGGTTGCGATTGAAAAGAGCATGGGGGTCAGTCCCCGTCGCATTCGCGCCAAGGACAGACCCCGATGTCGTTTGCGCGGTACGTTGTACGCTGTACGCTGTGCTGCTTTGTAGCATATTTTTCAAATATGCTTTGTATCCCTCTTCATCGGGACCGGAAATGGCGGGCGTCACGACTGCGTAGGCATAACCCTCTTTTTCAAATTGCTTGCGCATGGCATCGGTATGAAATCCCCCGGTCACCAGAACCGCAAACTTCGCGGGATTTTTTTGTAAATAATTCTCCGTGTTTTGAATCATGAGTTCGTCGCGCTTTTTCGCACCCTGATAGAATTCAATTGCAAGATTAAATAGCCCATCCAACTCTTTGAGATACTTAACCTTAATCTCATGAACTGAATTCGAAGAGGGTTCTGCGTACCCCGTACCCCGTACCGAGTATTGAGCGCGGCGTTGATTGTTGAGCGCTTTAAGCCGCTCTGTAATTTGAGAAGGCTGCATTTTCGCTGCACGCTGTACGCTGGTCGCTGTACGCTCAATAATTTTTCTAAAATCATCCGGTGTCAACTGCAATGCGAGTGTTTTTTTCAGCAGACGGTAATCAGAAAAAACAGTGCCAATTTCTTTTTCACTTTCATCCCGCGCAAGTTGATTCATGACAAGCTGTTCTATCCGCTGCATTTCAGACACGAGCGCGGCGGGGCGCAATTCGCTTTGTAAGATAAGCAGCCCCATGAAGCGCGTTACATTCGGATAAGTTTTAAAATCAAAATCGCGCGGCAAATAACGCAGCATTTCGGCGAATGCATTTTCCGTTTCGGGCTCAGGCAGCTGCACATTCTTCCCTGCGGAATCAAGCAATTGTTTGATTCGATCAAACAATTCGTGATTCGTGATTCGGACTTTGTGATTCGTCAAATACTTTTCGACATCCCGAATAAAAAGCGGCTTCTCTTTTTCATATTTTTGAGAATCCCACGCTTTGGAAATTTTTTGAATTTTAAAAAACCGCACCAGCATCGGCCACGGCAGCTGCCAGGCCGCGTCCGTTAAATCAACTTTCAGATGCTTTTGGGCCGCGTTGCGCAATTCTTCGATCCAGCTTTCGTAAGAAACAATTCCTAATTCATGCTGCTCGGCTCTTTTGAGAAAGCCGCGCAAAGCCGGCGCGAAAATGGCCGCTGTTTTTTCCATCTCACGGTCGAATTCCTCTGAAAATGTTTGCGTCGCTTCACGCGCGCGTAAAACCGATGTAAATTGATGATGATTGTCCCAGTACGCCGCTTCGTTTTCGATGCCCTGCACCAAAGCGGAGGGATGATCAAGTAAGTAAAGTTCCGGCCCTTTGACCAACGCTTTTTTTGCAAGCAAATGCGCCGCTGCTTTTGTGCGTTCGGGATTTTTGGGAAAGAAATTAATGCGCTCGGCATTGAGCCTGCCGGCTGCACCTTCCAGAAGCACGGGATAGGATCCGTATTGCCCGGCAAATTGTTCGAGAATTTTTTGAATTTTGACCTGCGCCTCATAATGTCCGTGCGCAGTTTGAAGATGAAAAATAATGCCTTTGCGGCCGGGCGACAAACTTTCAATGCGGCCTAATTCAGCGGGCAATCCAAGCGCAAGACTTTGACTCAATTGCCATGCGGCGGGCAGTGAAATTTCGGGCGCGGCCCCTGTCACACCTGCATAAGAAAAATTAGTCGGAATATAAGTCACAAGCGTCACGATTGCCGTGGCCCGCAGAAATTTTCCGAAGCATTTTTGAAACATGAAATCCTTCAAAACAAAACGTTTTTAAAAAGAGTGGAAAAAGGTTCCAAAAATGTACTCGTAGAGAGGGTTTAAAACAAGAGTGAAAATGAAAAAAAATTTAGATTTGAGAATTAAATCTAGCGAAAAAACTAATGTCGGTTCAATTTAATTTAAAAAATCTCTATAAGCATAAAAAAAGAGTGCCATCTATCAATTCATAACCACCGTAACCGCGTCGGCTCACACGTAGAGCGGAGCCGACGCGGTTACGGTGGAAAAGAGCATAATATTTATTTAAATATAATTATATTATGATTATAATGAATACATGCCACCCCTCGTTTACCACTTATTCAACAAGAGCATTGCGGGTTACGAAGTTTTTTGTAGGCCTCAAGATTTCCTACGAATGCAAATGCTTTTAAAATTTTATCAATCAAAACCTGCTTTTGTGTCTTTCTCACGATTTCTTGAATTACACACAAAGAATTCCCTCTCCGCGTTGCTGGCGTTCCCCATCAATAAAAATAGAACCATCACCATCCTTGCTTACTGTCTCATGCCAACTCATTTTCATATTGCCGTGGAAGCTGACTCAGAAGAGTTTGTATCAAAGTTTTCAAATGATGTCTTAAACAGTTATACCCACTATTTCAATTTTTTGCACAATCGAAAAGGACCATTATGGCAGGGTCGTAGCAAGAAAGTTTTATGTGAAAGTGATGAGCAGGTCCTACATCTTACGCGCTACATTCATTTAAATCCGGTCACCGCTTATCTAGTCGATAAACCGGAAGAATGGAAATGGTCGTCTTATCATGAATACATCGAATCTAACGTGGAGCTTCCTATTTGCAGCTTTCAAAACCGGATTTCCGTTGAGCCGAAGAATTACGCCTATTTTGTTAACTCAAACATTGAGTATCAACGCCAACTTGCAAAACAGGCCTCCGTAGCCGCGTCGGCTCCTGCGTGGATGTGAGCCGACGCGGCTACGGAGGTATGAGGTTAGGCTTCGACACCGGAGCGGCGGAATAGTTCGCTTACCGACGCATTATAATGAATGCGCGCGATCGCATCGGCCAAAAGCGGCGCAACGGAAAGCTGGGTGATTTTTTTGATTTTCTTGTTCGCGGAAATCGGAATCGTGTTGGAAACAATCAGCTCTTTGATCGGAGCTCCCTGTAACCGTTCGATCGCCGGACCGGCCAAAACCGGATGCACGGCAACCACATAGATATCTAAAGCACCGTTCGCTTTCAAGGCCTTGGAAGCTTCGGCAACGGATCCGCCGGTGGAAATCAAATCATCCACGATGACCACATTCTTCCCTTTAACTTCTCCGATAATATTCATCACCGAAGTTTTCGCCGCGTCTTCGCGCCGCTTGTCCACGATCGCCAAACTACTGTTTAAAAGTTTCGAATAAGCGCGCGCCATTTTGATGCCGCCGACATCGGGAGAAACCACAACCAAATTTTTTAATTTTTTCTTCTTTAAATATTGGCCCATGATATTGATCGAATAAAGATGATCCACGGGAATATCAAAAAAACCTTGAATCTGCCCGGAATGTAAATCCATGGTCAAAACGCGGTCCGCTCCGGCGCTCACCAATAAATTGGCGACGAGTTTCGCGGTAATCGGAACACGCGGACGGTCTTTGCGGTCCTGACGCGCATAACCGTAAAACGGAAGCACGGCGGTAATGCGGCGGGCGGAAGCGCGGCGCGCGGCATCCACCAGAATCAAAAGCTCCATCAAATAATCGTTTGGCGAATTGCATGTCGACTGAAGCAAAAAAACATCTTTACCGCGGATATTTTCGCGGATTTGAACATGAATTTCGCCTTCAGGAAAACGGCCTACGAGAACTTCACCCAATTTGACGTTTAATAATTGCGCCACTTCTTTGGCAAGTTCGGGATTGGAATTACCGGAAAAAAGCATGAGCTCGTCATGATTTTTTGCTTTAAAATTAGTCGCCATAAAACCTCTGTTTCTAATTAAGACTATTTAAATATTTATTTCTTAAGGGCTTTCGCCGGAACACCCGCAATAATATCGCCCGCGCGCATTTTTGTCTTTTTCGTCACGACGGAACCCGCTCCGGTTTTGACCCGCTCAGGAATATTCACCGGCGCCACCATGACCGTATTCGAACCCACCATTGCCGATTTGCCGACATGCGTCGTATGCTTATTTTTTCCGTCAAAATTGGCGGTAATTGAACCCGCTCCGAAATTAACAAAGTCTCCGGTAACCGCATCGCCTAAATAAGTTAAATGTTTGGCGTTCACATACCGTCCCAGTTTGGAGCGGTTGACTTCCACAAAATTGCCGACGATGGATCCATCGCCAATCTTTGAGCCGCCGCGGATTTTCGCGAAAGGGCCGATTTGGCAATTAGCGCCGACGACTGTTCCTAAATCAATCCAGGTCCAGGGATAAATCACGGTTCCCGCGCCGATTTTAACACGCGGCGCAATCCAGGTATCTCGCGGCGAAACAACGATTACGCCCGCCGCTAAATGCGCGTCAATTTCCCGGTCCGTCAGAGAGCGCATGGCCGCGGCTAAATCTCTTTTTGAATTCACTCCCAGCGCTTCTTCCGCTGCAGCGGCACAGCAGGCCCGCACGCTTAAATTTTTAGCCCGCAGAATTTCAATCGTATCGGTTAAATAATATTCGCCTTTTTGGTTGTTCGGCTGAATTTCGCGCAGCGCCTCAAAAAGATCTTTGCGATTGAACAAGTAAATTCCCGTATTCACTTCGCAAATCTTTTTCTCGGATTCGCTGGCGTCTACTTCTTCGCGGATTGCTACAAATTCACAATGAGAATCACGGATGATTCTTCCGTAGCCGAAAGGATTCGGCTGGCGGCAGGTCAGCACGCTGGCCGCGGCTCCGCTCGCGCGGTGGTCTTTTAAAAATTTTCGCAGAGTTTCCGTTTTAAGAAGCGGCATATCGCCGGGCCAAATCAAAACTTCTTCGGCGCTTTTCATGGCGCGCTCCGCCACCATCACGGCATGGCCCGTTCCCTTTTGCGGTTTTTGCAAAACCGTGGTCGCGGAACTTCCGAGGAACTTTTTTACTTCGCCGGCGCTGTATCCGACGACAACACACGGCTTTTTAATTCCAAGGCTTTGAAGCGTATCAAGAACATGCCCAAGAAGCGGGCGCTCCCAAAGCGGATGGAGGACTTTCGGAAGATGAGAATGCATGCGCGTGCCTTTGCCTGCAGCAAGCACCAATGCATCCAATTTTAGAGTTACTTTTTTAGACATAATTTTTATTGAATTTTGATTCAAAAGGGTTCAGATGCAAGGCGCTAGCAAGCAGTTCTGAGGAGACGTATTCGAAATACGTCGCACGAAAACTGCGCCGCGTACAACGCGGCAGATGAACCGTTTTCAAACAAAAGTCACCCTTTGATGCCCGATAGTTTAATCCCTTCGACAAAGAAACGCTGAGAGAAAATAAAAACAACCAGGATAGGAATCATCATCATTACAGTTGCTGCCATCAAGAGCTCCCAGTTCGTGCTGTGCAGCCCCTGGAAATAAGAAAGCCCGACAGGCAGCGGATATTTAGCGTTGCTGTTCACAACGATTAAAGGCCACATCAAACTCATCCAGGAACCCATAAAAGTAAAAGTAGTCAACGTCGCGAGCGCGGGACCGGAAAGTGGAATGATAATATGCCAAAAAATTCTCAAATAAGAACAGCCGTCGATTTTTGCCGCGTCCTCAAGCTCTTTGGGCATAGTCAAAAAAAACTGCCGCAGCATGAAAGTGCCGTAAGCCGTAAAAATACCCGGAAGAATCATGGCTTTGTAGGTGTCAATCCAGCCCAAATAACGCAATAAAATGAATACGGGGATCATAGTCACGGCGCCCGGAATCATCATCGTGCCGAGATAACCAAAAAAGATTTTATCGCGGCCCGGAAATTCAAGCCGCGCGAAAGCATAGGCCGCCAGCGAACTCGTTACAACCTGTCCCGCGGTCAAAGCCACTGAAATAAAAATCGAATTCAGATAGAAACGCCCGAAAGGAATCACTTTCCAAACATCCACATAATTCTTCCAGACAAACGCGGTGGGAATCCATTCTTTCCACCACGCTTTCGCGGAAAAAATAGCGCCCTGTTCGGAAAGCGAAGTGGTGATCATCCACATAAACGGCGCGATCATCGTGAGGGCGCCGATCGAAAGCCCGATATAAACCAAACCGTTCCTGAAAAAACGCCCCCAATGGTGATTTTTGCGGTTTGGGTTGGGCTGCTGGGCTAAAATAACTTCGTCTTGATAACTCATAATTTAAGTGTAGTGAATATTTTTACCAAAAAATTTCCATTTCAAAAAGGTAATCAGAAAAATAACCAAAAATAATACCCAGGCAATGGCCGCGGCATAGCCCATGTGATACCAGACGAAAGCGTTGTTATAGAGATAGTAAATAAGCGTTGTGGTTGATCCGTTGGGCCCGCCGCCCGTCATCATATAGGCCTGGTCAAAACCCGCCTGAAATCCGCCGATCAAGCTCATGATTCCGATAAAAAAAGTCGTGGGTGAAATCTGCGGCCAAGTCACCGCCCAAAATTTTTGAATCGACGTGGCACCGTCAACTTCCGCCGCGTCATACAAATCGCGCGGAACGCCCTGCAGCGCGGCAAGATATAAAATCATATTCTGCCCGCCGACGCTTTGCCAGACACTCATCAAAATCAGCGCGGGCTTGGCCCAAACCTCATCTGTCAGCCAGTTCGGCCCATGCAGTTTCAGCCCCAATATTTGCCCCAGCTTCGCGATCATTGTGTTGAAAGCGCCGAATTCGGGGTTGTACATCAAACGCCAAAGCATAAAGATCGCGACACCTGCGCAGATAGTCGGCAAATAATAAATGGTGCGAAAAATAACCATGCCTTTTAATTTTTGATTCAGCGCAAGCGCGAGAAGTAATGACCCGGCCATTGAAATCGGAATCGCGCCCATAAGGTAAATTGTATTTAAACAATATTGCCAAAAACGCTTATCCTGAAAAAGTTCAATAAAATTCCGGAACCCAACCCATTTCGGCGCTGAAAAAAGACTCCAATCCGTAAAACTTAAAAAAAGCGACGCGACAACCGGAATAGAAGTAAAAATAAGAAAACCAACCAGGTTCGGCGCAAGGAAAGCGTAGGCCGCGAGCATTTCTTTAGTTTTGTCCTTGAGAAATGGCTTCATGTCATTTCTCCGAAATGTTACTGTTGAATGGTTTCCTCATGCCGATTTCTCCAGGCCGGATATAGTCACAACCGGAGGAACTTTGCCCTCGATCACGTCTTCGGTGATAAGAACTTCGGCGGCATCCTGCGTAGACGGAATGTCATACATTAAATCAAGCAATGCGGCTTCAAGAATAGAACGTAAAGCGCGGGCCCCCGTCGACTTCTTCAATGCCCGGCGAGCGACTTCGCGCAAGGCGCCGTCCGTAAAACGCAAATCAACGTTTTCCATTTTAAATAATTTTTGATACTGCCGCACAATCGCATTTTTGGGCTCGGTTAAAACACGCACTAAATCATCTTCGGTGAGTTTATGCAAACCCGTTACCACCGGAAAACGGCCGATAAATTCAGGAATCAAACCGAATTTGACCAAATCTTCGGGCTCAAGGCGGTCAATTAATTGTCCCAAATCTTTTTCTTTTTTGAGAGAAGAATTCTGCGCGCCAAAACCCATCGTCTTGCTCGCGATGCGCCGCTCAATCAAATCCTCGATGCCGCCAAACATTCCGCCGCAAATGAAAAGAATATTGCGTGTATTGACTGTAATATATTCCTGATGCGGGTGCTTGCGGCCGCCTTGCGGAGGCACATTCGCCGTTGTGCCCTCTAAAATTTTAAGGAGCGCCTGCTGCACGCCTTCGCCCGAAACATCGCGCGTAATCGACATGTTCTCGGATTTCTTTGCGATCTTATCGATTTCATCGATATAAACAATTCCGATCTCGGCGCGCTTCACGTCAAAGTTGGCGGACTGCAAAAGCCGCAGTAAAATATTTTCAACGTCTTCGCCGACATAACCCGCTTCGGTCAGCGAGGTGGCGTCCGCGATCGCAAAAGGAACATCCAAAATTTTTGCCAAAGTCCGCGCGAAAAGAGTTTTTCCCGATCCTGTCGGGCCGATTAAAAGCACATTGCTTTTTTCGATCTCGACATCGTCTTCGCTCTTGGAAGTGATGCGTTTGTAATGATTATGGACGCTTACGGCAAGCCGTTTTTTCGCAAGGTTTTGCCCGACAACATGCTGGTCGAGTTTGATTTTAATATCGTGCGGTTTGGGAACTTTAAAATCTTCGATTTTGAAAGTTTTCGCGTCAGCAGCCGCCGGTGCGGGCTGTTTCAAAAAAGCGTCATAACAAACACGGACGCAGACTTCGCAGATAAAGGATTGGTTACCGGCGAAAAGCTTTTTAACTTCGGCCTTTTTGCGCCCGCAAAAGGAACAGGATTCGTTCGAATTATCTTTTTGAAAGGTCATTTGTTTTCTTTTTTATAAATTCAAGTTTTTGTTTTCGCGTCCAGGACTTAATCTCGGCTTCTCGCTTGGAAGCGCCTGATCGGTCCGGCCGCTTTTCCCGATAAATCAATTTTGCGGCGCCAAAAGCTCTCGTATACTTCGCACCCTTGCCTTTTTGATGCTGGCATAAGCGGCGCTCAAGGTCATTGGTTATTCCGGTGTATAAACTTCCATTCCGGCATTCCAAAATATAGACAAGCCAAGCCAAAACTGGGACCTACCGTTGTCTAAAAAGAATAAAATCAGTCCTTGGGAATTCTTTAAAAATCCTGTAAATTATCGCCCTGTCATTCCACTGCCCGATGGTGAAATGGTATCACACTGCCCTTTGGAGGCAAGGTTCCAGGTTCGAACCCTGGTCGGGCAACCAAACACCTTAGCCAGGCTGCATAATCTACCCGATTTTACTCATTTACCCAAGAGCGGATTTTGACGTCTTTTTGGGCGGAATTTCAAAGCGTCCGGCAAAGAATCGCGCGTTTTTTTGTTTCCGGGGGCAACGAAGCGCGCAATTTTTGAATCCGTTTTTGAGAAGCAGAAACCGCAAAGACTGTCGGCCCACTTCCGCTCATTAAAACCGATTCGGCGCCCAAGGCAACCAACTCATTAAGAGTTTTTTTAATCGCGGGCCGCAATGCAATCGCGGAGGGCTGCAAGTCATTTGCAAATTGATTCAAGGCGAAGAGCCCTTTGGAAAAAGGCCTGCCTTGCTTGCGATAATGTTTATACACCTGAACTGTAGATAAAGGTTTCGGGTCGGTAATCAGCAAAAACCGGTTTTTCTTTTTGCAGGCAACGGGCTTTAATTTTTCTCCGATACCCTGAGCGCGCGCCTGTGTTTTTTGGAGCAGAAAAAAAGGAACGTCCGCCCCGATTCGCAATCCCATCCTCATAAGCTCCGGCTTTGAAATGCGCAATCCGTAAAGTTTAATCATGCCCAGCAAAAAAAAAGCCGCGTTGCTGGATCCCCCACCGAGGCCGGCGCCGATTGGAATGCGTTTCACAAGCTTAGCGTGCACACCTTTTAAATCAGGAAATTTATTTTGAAGCTCAAGATAAGCTTTAAAAAGCAAATTGCCTTCGCGGGGCGGAAGTTTGACATTCGAGGCAAAAGAAAATCCGAATCCGCGCTTCGAAAGCGTCAATGTATCGGCTAAGGAAATACGGTGAAAAAGCGTATCGAGCAGATGATAACCGTCCGGACGGCGGCCTGTGATCCTAAGGTAAAGATTAACTTTCGCGGGAGATTCTAATCGAAGGGACTGCACTTTTGGTGAAGCGTTAAGCGCATCTCGTGAATTGTTCTTCGATATACGCTTCACGAGATGCGCTCTACGCAAATTCCGCCAACGGCGGAATTTGCTATGACCAATCTTTTTTCTTGTGACGGTTTTTGCGCAGCTTCTTTTTGCGCTTATGCTTATTCATCTTTTTCTTACGCTGTTTTTTTGCCCAGGGCATTCGGGTTCTCCTCAGTCAATGATTATGGAATTACTTTGTTCAAAGGATATTCGATGATTCCATGCGCACCCGCAATTTTCAGGTCGGGAATCAGGTTGCGCACGATCGATTCATCAATAATAGTATCGACATCAAACCAGCCGTCTTCAGCCAAGGAAGATACGGTTGGTTTTCTGAGCGCCGGAAGCAAAGCAATCACGGCTTTTAAATTCTTTTGAGAGACATTCATTTTCAGCCCGACTTTTTCCTGCGCGCGGATTGCACCCTGCAAAAGCATGACAAGCTGATCCATTTTTTTACTTTTCCAATTGTCTTTGATGCTGTCTTTATTCGCAATAAACTTAGGAATCGAAACAATCACGGTATCCACGATGCGCAAGCGGTTGGCTTTAAGGCTTGAACCTGTTTCAGTGGCTTCCACAATCGCGTCAGCAAGCCGCGGCGGCTTAGCTTCGGTAGCGCCCCAGGAAAATTCAACTTCGGCTTTAACCTTATTCTTCTTCAAATAAGCTTTGGTGACATTAACTAGCTCAGTCACGATTTTCTTACCCTGCAAATCCTTAATATTTTGAACTTTAGATGATTCATGCACCGCAAGCACCCAACGTACCGGATTGGAGGTTTGCTTGGAATATTGAAGCTGGCAAAGTTCGGTCACTTTGGAACTGTTTTCGACAATCCAGTCATGGCCGGTTAAGCCGCAATCCACAATACCGTCTTCAATATAACGGGACATTTCCTGGGGGCGAAAAAGGATGATTTCCAGCTCCGGATCGTTCACCGAAGGTGTAAAAGAACGGGAACTATTGCGAATTTCAAAACCGGCCTTTTTGAACAAGGCAAAGGTCGATTCTTCGAGGGAACCCTTGGGAAGCGCTAATTTAAGTGTCGGCATAGAGGGCGAATTGTAGCGAAGCCTATAGAAACTGTCAAAGTAAAAACCCAGGGCGGGGTTAAGGCAGAAAAGACTAAAAAATGAGTAACTTTGTAAGTGGTTGGTCTTTGAAAGAAGGACTCCACCCGCTCAAACAGCTCCGTCCCGATGGCGGAGAACTCGCGGATTGAGTCCTTCTTCCAAAGACGGCTTCGCTGTGTGGGGTGAGGCAATAAAAGGAGAAGCAAGGCGGCCAAATATATTCGGCTGAGGAAGCAAATCATTTGATATACAAATCCACGGCATCAAGCTCAACATAAGAAGCTTCCCGTTATGCATTTTTCTTGCTCGGCACAGCAGAGCAAGAAAAAGGTATCAAAGGAAACTACTTTGCAATCCTGGAGACCCGAAAAGGAAAAGAGAGTTTTTTGAAAATTATTTCAAACTTTGCTTTTTATCTGATTCTGCCTTATTAGCCGAAATAAAACTCTTTAACTTATCAAAAGGGATTTCTGACTCATCCAAAAATTGCTTTAGGTTTGCGCCTCCCTCGGCATTTAAATTCAACCCGAAAAAGTCTTGCGCGTTCTGGCCGCTCATAATCCAACGGATATCCGCTTCTCCCGCAACGATTGCCAGAGCTTTGAACTTTTCAATCATGATGTCTTTTTGAATATCGAGCATCTTCACATTTAAGGCTGTTTCGTTAAACTGCTTGAGGGCTTCCGCAAGCTTTAAAGTTCCCGCGGCTTCCGCTTCTTTTTTGATTCGAATAATATCGGCTTCGGCTTGTCCGACCGCTTTCACCTGCGCGGCCTGCCCTTCGGCCTCGAGTGTCAACTTGCTTTTTTCCGCATCCGCCAGCTTTTCAATTTTTTGCTTCTCAATCTCTGCTTTTCCGACTTCAATTTCACGCATAGCCTGTACTTCGCGTACATTCGCTTCCGCGCGCATCATCGCGATTTCTTGATTCTTCTGCTGCTCTGAAATCCCGATCGCCTTTTCTTTTTCAATTTGTCTTTTGCGGTAAATTTCTTCAGCCTGCGCCTTGGCAATTTCAGCTTCTTTTGTTGTTTCAGCAATTCTGATGTCCGCGTCGCGCCGGATTTCAGCCGCTACTTTTCTTTCAATGTCAGAAATAATGGTGCTTCCCTCGGTATCCTTGATATGTTTAAGTTCAAGATTGACGAGTTCAATACCCCATTTTGGGAAAACGCTCCCAACCTCTTTAATAATCGCATCGCTCATCAAATGGCGGTTCATATAAATATCAAGAATCGTTTGTTTCGTTACTACGGTTCGGCCGATACTCTCCATAATCGACCTAAAGTCTTCGGAAAGCTTCACAAAGTCAAAGCCCATTTCTTTTTCAAGGTTAGAAAGCGCTAGCCGTTCCGCGGCCAACTCTAAATTTTGAATATTAACAAAGCAAACCAGATCACATTGAAACTTCGCCATGTTCTTGTCGTTCAGTTTCACATTGTCGACGGGAATGGTAAGGTTACTCAGCGGTAAACGATTGAGCTTTGTAATGAAGGGAATATACCAATAGCATGTTTTACCACTTCGAATAGAAAATATTTCCTTAGTGTTGCGTAAAACTCTCACATGGGCTTCGTTGGGCGCGACAATCCGATAAAGACCAAGCATACCGCCCAAAATGTGCCGCAAAAAAAATAGCGGAATGAGGACGATAACAAAAATAATAAGATATAAATAAACCACTTGCATGAAGCCTCCTTTTAAAATTCGGTGAAAGCTTAGCATGCATGAAAGCTGTGAGCAATTTCATTCTGCTAAAATAATTATAAATTTCCCCTCATCCTTTTTTCTTGCTCGGCGAGCAGAGCAAGAAAAAGATATTAACGGAAACTTCAGTGAAATCCTGGAGACCTAAATGGAGACGCGGATAAGATTGCTTTTCGAGAAATTTGGCAGGGCACTTTGTTTCTCCATGTTCAGCCTACTCTCCCCAACATTGCGAAAAAATCTTCAAAAAATATCCCGACTTGCGAGTTCCGAGCGTAGCATCGGCTGTCTGAGCAATTCGGGATGTTTTTTAAAGATCAATCCAATTAATTTAAATTCGAAGATTCGGTTTAGCAGTTAAACTTAGATTAGCTTGTCCGCCTGACTCAAAAATCTCAAGGCCGCGTCTCGCGATCATCGCAGCATTATCGCCGGTCAATCCAAGCGGCGGAATCGAAACTTCAATCCCCTTTTCAGATGCGTGCCTGAGTAATTCCGCGCGCAAATGCGAATTCGCGCTGACGCCGCCGCCGACAACCAAATGCTTCACGCCTTTGAGCTCGCATGCGGCAAAAGCCTTTTCCACAATCCAACGCACTACCGAATACTGAAAACTGGCCGCCAAATCTTCATTGGAAGGCGCATCCGCTTTACGCAATCCGGTTTTCATATCTTTGACCGCGTAAAGGACCGCTGTTTTGATTCCGCTGAAACTGAAATCAAGCGGCTTTTCCTGTTTGGGTTTTTTGAACATGATCGCGCGCGGATTGCCTTTCGCCGCGAGTTTGTCCAGCAGCGGTCCACCCGGATAATCAAGGCCGATAATTTTCGCGGCTTTGTCATAGGCTTCGCCGACGGCGTCATCTTCGGTTTCGCCCAAGAGTTCATATTTTCCCTTTTCATAATAGGTCAGCGAGGTATGCCCGCCCGAAACAAGCAGGCCGATATATTTTTCAGGCGCGGGCTTACCAATGCTAATCACATCTTGCCCTCTCTGGGACTGCTCACCAACCGAGGGCAAAAAACACGCCGCAAA
Source organism: Candidatus Omnitrophota bacterium (assembly GCA_043718225.1). GTDB lineage: Bacteria > Omnitrophota > Omnitrophia > Omnitrophales > Aquincolibacteriaceae > Multiplicimicrobium. Next base: position 17,299 of record JAYSWD010000100.1, on the reverse strand, counting down.
ATGAGCTTCAAGATGATTGACGGCAACGAGCGGAATGCCCAACCGGTAACTCAGCGATTTTCCAAAACCCATACCGACGAAAAGCGAGCCGATAAGCCCCGGACCTTCGGTGACGGCGATTAGATTTAAGTCCTGAACGCGGATATTTGCTTCTTTCAACGCCTGATTAAAAACTATTTCAATTTGCTCAAGGCAATGCCGCGATGCGATTTCCGGCACAACGCCACCCCACTCTTTGTGGCGAAAAAGACTGGAGGAAATAACATTGGAGAGTATTTCGTCTTTGCCGCGCAATACCGCAACGGAGGTCTCGTCACAGGAGGTTTCGATACCGAGAACGAGAAGCGGGCCGGAAGCCATATCAGGAAAGTTTTTTTGCAAGAAGGTCGTTCACCATTTTAGGATTGGCTTTGCCGCCGGTTTCCTTCATGATTTGTCCGACCAAAAATCCAAGCGCCTGTTTTTTACCGGACTTAAAATCTTCAACTGACTTCGGATTCGCGGCAATAATTTTGTCCGCTGCGGCTTCAAGCAACCCCGTATCCTGAACCTGCGCCAGGCCTTTTTCTTTTACGATTTGATCCGCGGTTTTATTTTCGGCAAGCATTAAAGGCAATACGTCTTTGGCGATTTTTCCATTTATTGTGCTGTTATCGATTAATGAAATTAAACCCGCCAGCGATTTGGGCGAAACCGGTGAGTTCTCAATCTTGATTTTTTTTTCGTTTAAGCTTCCGAGCAAATCATTAAGCAGCCAATTGCTCGCGAGTTTCGCGCTTGCCCCCTCGGCAATAGTTGCTTCAAAAAACTTGGCGAGAAGCTGGTCCTCCACCAAAACATGCGCGTCGGCGCGCGGCAACCCCAACTTTTCCACAAAACGCTTCGCGCGCGCGCGAGGAAGTTCGGGCAAAGTTTTTCGCATCGTTTCGACTTTATCGCGCGAGATCGTAAACGGCACTAAATCCGGCTCCGGAAAATAACGGTAATCATGCGCGTCTTCTTTGGAGCGCATCAACGCGGTCTCGCCCTTGGCTTCATTCCATAAACGCGTCTGCTGCTCGACCACGCCGCCGTCTTCGAGGATTTGGCTCTGGCGCGCGATTTCATAATCAATCGCCTTTTGTACCGCGCGAAATGAATTCAGATTTTTGGTTTCAGTGCGCGTGCCGAATTTTTCCTGGCCCACGGGCCTCACAGAAACGTTTGCATCGCAACGCAGCTTGCCCATTTCCATGTCACAGTCGCTGACGCCCGCATATTGCAAAACCGATTTCAACGCGGAAAGACAAGCATAAGCTTCCTCAGATGAACGAATATCGGGTTCTGAAACAATTTCGAGCAAAGGAATGCCGCCGCGGTTATAGTCAACTAAAGTGCCGTCCACAATGCCTTCATGCAAAAGTTTTCCGGCGTCTTCTTCCAAATGCGCGCGCGTAATGCCGATTTTTTTCTCAATCCATTTTCCGTCGGCGCCCTTAGTTTCAATTAAAAGATGCCCGCCCTTATTGATCGGCATATCAAACTGCGAAATCTGATACGCTTTCGGAAGGTCGGGATAAAAATAATTTTTACGGTCAAATTTTAACCGCGCGTTGATTTCACAATCGAGCGCAAGCCCCGCTTTCATCCCGAGTTCCAGCGCCTGCTGATTTAAAACTGGTAAAGATCCCGGCATGCCGAGGCATACCGGGCAGGTGTTGGCATTAGGCTCGGAGCCGAACGTTGTCGCGCAGGCGCAGAACAACTTCGAATTTGTGCCCAGCTGAACGTGGACTTCAAGTCCGATGACGGGTTCGTACTTCATAAAACAGCGCACAGCGTTCGGCGTACAGCGTTCAGGGAATTATTCTGTCCGCTGATCGCTGATCGCTGATCGCTACAGTTTTGATTTTTGTTCATAAACTTGGTTTCTTCTTATAAAACTGTGTTTTCTGTTCATACTGATGCGCCACCCTCAAAATTGTTTCTTCTTCAAACGCGCGGCCCATCAGCTGTAAACCGATCGGAAGTCCCGCGCCCGTAAAACCGCAAGGAACTGACAACGCCGGAATTCCCGCCAAATTCGCTGGAATCGTATAAATATCGGATAAATACATCGCGAGCGGGTCATTCGACTTCTCGCCGATTTTAAATGCGGGCGTCGGCGAAGTCGGCGATAAAATCACATCGACTTCCCTAAATGCTTGATCAAAGTCATTTCTAATCAGTGTGCGGACTTTCTGGCCTTTCAGATAATAAGCTTCGTAATACCCCGCCGAAAGCACGAATGTGCCGAGCAGAATGCGGCGCTTCGCTTCCTGGCCGAAGCCTTCGCTGCGACTCGCGAAATAAACTTCGTTCAAATCTTTCGCCGCCGCGCGCGCGCCGAAACGCACGCCGTCAAACCGTCCAAGATTCGAACTCGCTTCCGCGACCGCGACAATATAATAAACTTCCACCGAATACTTCACATGCGGCAGCGTCATTTCGCGGATTTCCGCGCCGAGACTTTTCAGCTGCTCCACCGCTTCGCGCACGGATTTTTCAACATCCTTGTCCATCCCGCCGCCGTCTTGCGGGAAAAATTCTTTCGGTAATCCGATTTTGAGCCCCTTGATCGAAGCATTTAAATTTTTGGCGTAATCAGGCACAAAAACATTCGCCGAAGTCGAATCCATCATGTCATGCCCCGCCATAGCGCCGAGCAGCATCGCGGAATCTTCGACGGTTTTTGTGATCGGCCCGATTTGATCGAAGCTCGAACCGAAAGCGATTAATCCGCTGCGTGAAATGCGCCCATAAGTAGGCTTCAGGCCGACGAGACCGCATAATGCCGCCGGCTGACGGATGGAACCGCCCGTGTCGCTGCCAAGCGCCGCATAAGCCATATCCGCCGCGACCGCTGCCGCGGAACCGCCGCTGGAACCGCCCGGCACGCGCGAGATATCCCAGGGATTCTTGGCCGGGCCGAAAGCCGAAGTTTCGCAGGAAGAACCGAATGCGAATTCATCCATATTGCAGGTTCCGAAAATCGACGCGCCGGAATTTTTTAATTTTTGAATTACGGTCGCATCGTAAGGTGCGACATGCCCTTTTAGGATTTTAGACGCGCAGGTCGCCTCCTGCCCCTCGACGCAAATATTATCTTTAACCGCGACCGGAACACCGCCAAACGCTCCCGAAGCGTTCCCGTTGGAAGAAACAGTTTGGTCCAAACGCAAAAAAGCATTGAGCGAGGGATTTAATTTCTGCGCACGTTCTTTAACGGCTTTGATTAAATCTGCCGCACCATTTTTTTTCGCATGCTCAACTGCCTGCTTGAATGTCAGACTGTGTAAAGCAGAAGTCATATCGAAGCCTTACGTAAAAACCTGAGGAACACTCCCGGTGATGGGAGACTGCTCCCAACACCGGGAGTGTTGGGCAACTCGATGTTAGTCGTTAGTCGTCGGTCGTCAGTCGTATCAGTCATTATTCTCTCGTGACGGTTTTGGGAACTTTGAAGAAAAACCCGTCACTTGCGGGCGCGTGTTTTAAAACTTTGTCGCGCGCCAAAGATTTTTTGACTTCGTCGGGACGGTAAACATTCTCAAGATTAAGGACATGGCTCGTTGGCTCGACATTTTTTGTGTCCAGTTTCTCAAGATTTTTCACATAATCCAGGATCGCGCTTAAATTCTGCGCCAGCTTAGCCCCTTCTTCGGGCGCCAGCTTCAAACGCGACAATTTGGCTACTTTATTAATGTCAAAATCCATAAACTTCCTTGAAAATTTATTTTCCTTCACCCGAAAACTCGCTTTGCATGAGCTCGGCACATGCAAAAACGAAACTCGGAAGGGCAAATTTAACACGGCAAACTAGCCCGCGCCAAGCTGAATCTCAAAGGCCGTCTGTCATCGCGAACATAAAAGTATAATCACGCGCAATCTCTTTGAGATACGCGTAACGTCCAGACGGGCCGCCATGGCCCGAACCCATATGAATAATCATTAAGAGCAGATTTTTATCCGTTTTTGTCGCGCGTAATTTTGCAGTCCATTTCGCCGGCTCCCAATATTGCACGCGCGGATCATTCAAGCCGCCTGTTACAAGCATGTTCGGATAATTCTGCGCTTTGATATTTTCATAAGGCGCGTAAGCCCGTATCGTTTTAAAAGATTCCATTTCTTCCGGATTGCCCCATTCGTCATATTCGGTGACAGTCAACGGCAAAGACGCATCGAGCATTGTGTTTAACGCGTCGACAAACGGTACGTCCAAAATCATGGCTTTGAAAAGATCGGGCCGCAGATTCGCCGCCGCCCCCATCAAAAGACCGCCCGCGCTGCCGCCGGATGTGACAAGCCGGTCCGCGGAAGTATATTTTTCACGAATTAAAAATTCGGCGCAGGCGATAAAATCAAGAAAGGTATTCATTTTGTTTTTAAGTTTGCCGGCGTCATACCACGGCCGCCCCATATCGCCGCCGCCGCGGATATGCGCGATCGCGAAAACAAATCCGCGGTCAAGCAAGCTTAAACGGTTTGAAGAAAAAACGGGGTCCATGCTGATGCCGTAGGAACCGTAGCCGTAAATCCAGGCTTTTGAAGAACCGTCGCGCTTCAGTCCCTTTTTGTAAACCAAAGAAATCGGAATTTTTGCGCCGTCATGCGAAGTTGCAAAAACACGTTCCGAGGCATACTGCGCGGGGTCATAGCCACCCAAAACTTCCTGCCGCTTTTTAACTTCGCGGTCGCGCGTACGCATGTTGTAGTCGTAGACAGTAGAGGGCGTAAGCAGGGACGCGAATCCAATCCTCAGAATTTCGGAACCATATTCCGGATTCGATCCCCCGCCCGAAGTATAAACCGTTTCGCCGAAATCAACGCGCTTTTCATCCCGGTTTTTCAGATCAATGATCCGGATATCAGTGTTGCCGTTTGAGCGCTCGTAAAGAACCGCGTAATTTTTAAATACATCCAGCCCGTCTAGTTTCACTTCGGGCCGGTGGGCATACCATTCTTTCCAATTCGCGCGGCCGGGGCCGGCGACGGGCACGGCCATAACCCGAAAGTTAACCGCCTGCCAATTTGTCAGAATCAGAAAGTTTCCGTCCTGATGTTCGGCGGAATACTCAATTCCCTCTTCGCGCGGCGCCAGAATTTCAAATTTTCCCTGCGGCGTATTCGCATTAAGAAAAAGTTCCTCTGAAGTATTTTTACTGTGAAGCTCGATCAATAAATAGCGTTCGTCTTTGCTCTTATTCGCCGCTAAAAAAAAACGCTCGTCTTTTTCTTCGTAAATCAAAGCATCCTTTGCGGAATCCGCACCCAGCAAATGCCGGAACAGCCTGTAAGGCCGTTTCATGGTGTCGAGCGTGCTATAAAAAAAGGTCCGGTTATCATTCGCCCAAACCAGACTGGTTCCGGTGGCTAAAATTTTTTCGGATAGTAGGGCGCCTGTTTCCAGATTTTTTACCTGCAACGTGTAAGTTTCGGAACCTGTGTTATCCCACGAATACGCGAGCAGTTTCTGATCGGGGCTGATGCTGAAAACACCCAGCGCAAAATCATCCGAACCGGCGGCAAGTTGATTCACATCCAGCAGAATTTCTTCCGGCACGTCCAAAGCCGGCTGTGTTTTATTGCGCACCTCAGGCGCGGCTTTCCGGCAATAAATTGCGTAGGACTTGCCCTTTTCAGTGCGCGAATAATAAAAAAAACCTTTTTTATAGACCGGCACGCTCAGATCATCCTCTTTAATGCGCCCGAGCATTTCGGCATAAATTTTTTTCTGAAAATCCTCGGTGGGTTTGAGAATTTTTTCCGCGTAAGTATTCTCGGCCTTAAGATAATCGATTACTTCGGGATTTTCTTTTTCGCGCAGCCAAAAATAAGGATCTTCCCACGTTTCGCCATGCGCCTTCACGGCATGCGCTTTTTTTTCAGCTACGGGAGGTTGTTCATTTAACACATGCTCAAGAGAAAAATTCATTTGTCTTCCATTCATGTTGATCCATACAGCGATGCCTAACGCCGTAATTCCAATAATCAAAACCAGGGTTTCAAAAAAACGAGACGGCGAAGCCATTAATGTCTCTCAAACTTGGTGCCGAGTCTTTTAAAAAAATAAGCGCTATAAGAAGTTAATTTGTAATTTCTATTATACTAGAAACATACAATGAGTCGGTCATTAGAAAAGGCCCCTGAACTGCTCAGGCAGTCCTCGTCGCTTCGCTCCTGCGGAACTCGCATTTCAGATCCTTTTCTAATGACATCCGCGCTAAAGGGGGTGGAGAGGCTTTGAAAGGAGAAGCACGGTAGAGAAATCTAAATTAATCGAAGCCGCCCTTCATTAAATTTGCCACACCGAGCCTTAACCTCAGCAAGCTAGCTTCCTATCATATTCTTTTCTCCTGGTTCGGTGGTCTTCGACCATAAATGCAACCGCACCAGGAGAAAAGATTTAAATAAAAATATCGGAATTTATCGATTCATTTTTTTATCTCCGCTTGGCTGAGATAAAACAAGATATAAGGGGAAACTACTGTGAAGGCCTTGAAGGCTATTGTAGGAAAGATTAGGGTTGCGGCTCTCTATCGCTTTTCATTCACCGCCTTGTTTCTCTGCTTCTACCCTCCTCCCCCACACTGCGAAGATCGCTCAAAAAAAGAGTGGGGACCGGCGAGTTCCAAGCGAAGCATTGGTTGTTTGAGCCGGGGCCCATTCTTTTTATGAGCTCAACACAAGGATCGATTTAAATCGAGCACAAAGTAAAAGTCACCACGCAAGTACTTCGAAAAATTATCAGCTTATTTTCCCGATAAATGCTCGGCGGCTGCTTGGCCCTCAAGCACTTTTTCGGTCTCTTCGCGCTGCTCACTGGAGGCAAGCCCCAAAGCTTCCGCGGGCTTTTTGATCACACCATTCATGACCGCGCCGGTTGTTTCCTCCACCACGTCCGCGGGAATAGAAACTATTTTTTTAGTGATGTTCGCTGTCTTATCTAAAACCTTATCCTTTGTCGAAACCGAACCGGAAGAGCGCATCCTTAAATCATAACGGTCATTTTCCAGTGTTTTCATAGAGCCTGAAAAGAAATCAATCGGCCAGGCAACGAGATTGCCGATTCCCAATGTCCATTTACTCCACTTCTGCCAATTTACTTTGGTGGAATATTTGAAACCTTCACCTGAAATTTTGGACCAAACCCGGAAATTTAACTTCTCAAAGCCGGGGGCTTGAGCCAAGCAATCGTGATTCGACCCACGCCTAAGCGAAATATTGCCCGGCAATTCCGTGGCCTCGCCTCCGCAATTGACCGTCGCTTGCGGCGCGTTGGTTTTGAAATAAACGCGCACCGGATCATTTTGCCGGCCGTAACTCGTCGCGCAGCCGGACAAGAACCCAAGAACCAGAAAGCCTGAAATAATAGTTAAAATTATTTTTGTATTCATTGCTTATCCTTTATTCAGCTGAACGTTGATCAAAAATCGACATTTTTGGAGGAAAGGTTTCAAAAGTTTGTTTATGCTAAAGACAATAGCAGCAACTGCAACAAGGGCAAACATTTGGAAAACCATAACTGCCCAATACCTTTTTGGGTTACCTTGTCTTGAAATATCCCACACCCCCACCCAAAGCCCGCGCAAACCCAAACTTAATCTCGTAAATCCCATTAATAAATCAACAAATATACTTACAGTCCAACTAATTAAAAGTACTGCAAATAAACCCACTATTTTAAAATAATAGAAACTCACGAAAACAGAAATGACCGTTAAGAGATTAATAACCCACGTAGTTATTTGGTGCTTTCGTTTTTTATCCATGCCTACCCTTTCTTTAGCCAAAGGTTGAAGCATTGTAGTCGAAGGAAACGGAAAACGGTACGGAGAAAAATCATCAGGGCTTTCCGCGATTCACGGGGAATCGCGGAAAACCATATAACAGGAAACTAGCAATGCGATTCGAGGCAGAAAATAAGTAGATAAAATGAAAGCATCTTCGAGCAACCCCGCAAACTCAGCCCTGTTTCTCCTTTTTAAGCCTCACCTCCCCTTTACGCGAGGGGGTTCAATCAATTCTTTTGAAATGCGAGTTCGGAACGAAGTATCCGCTGTTTGAGCAGATCGAAAGAGTTGATTGAACCAAGCAGAATATTGAACTGGATCCCCGCCTACGCTGGGATGACAAGTGGAATTATAAGAATGACATGCAAACGAAGTGTGAATGAAAAACTGTTAAACGTTTTTCAAGACCAACTTGAGGGCTTCCGGATAAATTTCATACTCGGTTTCATGCACGCGCGCTTCAACTGCTTCCAGCGTCTCACCCAAATAAATCGGCACCTTTTTTTGCAGAATAATAGGCCCGGTATCCACGCCCGTATCGACATAATGAATCGTGACCCCGGTTTCTTTTGCTTTGGCGATATACGCGTCGCGGATTGCATGCGCGCCCGGAAATGCCGGCAAATACGACGGATGAATGTTGATCAGTTTTTTGGGATAACGGCTCACAAATTCGGTTGTAAGCAGACGCATAAAGCCTGCCAAACAAATTAAATCGGCCCCGCTCGAATCAATGACCGATGCCAACTCTTTATCAAAATCATGCCGGGATGAAAATTGTTCATGATCAATTACGCAGGCGGGCACTCTCAAAAGCGCGGCTCGGTCCAGTGCGCCGGCTTCCGGACGGTTGCAGATGACCAAAACCGGTTCGGCGGGAATTTCACCCAAGCGCATGCGTTTAATCAAATTCTCCATGTTGGTACCGCCGCCCGATACTAGAAATACGATTTTTTTAAGGCTCATTCATTCCCTTCCGAATTTGGCTCTTCCGTCACCGGCGCTTGTTCGGCGGATTCAAAATTACCTTCCGCGAATAGTTTTTTACGGTCCACACCGGCAATGACCAATACCATTTCGCCTTTTCGCGGCCTTTTCTGAAGCGCACTCACCAATTGACTTAAGGACCCGCGCAAAGCCTCTTCGAATTTTTTTGTTATTTCGCGCACTATCGCGGCTTCCCGGTCGCCTAAAATCTCAAGCGCATCCGTAACCGCTTTTTCGATTCGAAAAGGTGATTCAAAAAAAATCAAGGTTTCTCTTTTTCCCGCAAGATCCGTAAATATTTTTTTGCGCTGCGATGATTTTTGAGGAAGAAATCCGAAAAATGAAAAGGAATCCACCGCCAGGCCGCTTAAGACAAGCCCTGAAATAATCGAACACGGGCCGGGCAAAACTTCAACCGCGATATTGAATTCGCGGGAAAAACGCATCAGCTCAAAGCCGGGGTCATTGACAAGCGGCGTTCCCCCGTCTGAAACAAGCGCCACATGCTTGCCTTCGCGCAGCATCGCGGCCAAGCGACGGCGGCTATCCGGCGAAGAATGGTCGTGATGACTGATAAGCGGTTTCTCAATTTGATAATGCTTAAGCAACGTCAGAGTATGGCGCGTATCTTCACAGGCGATCACATCGCATTTCTTGAGCGTCTCCACCGCGCGGAAAGTGATATCCCCCAAATTTCCGATCGGTGTGGAAATAATGCTTAACATACAGTGACTGGTAACCGGTGACTGGTGACAAGAAAAATGGCCGCATTAACTTTTGATTGCCGGTCACTCGTCACTTGTCACCTGTCACTATTTAGTGCGTTCAAGAATGTAACCCGCGAGTTTTTCAAGGCTTTGACGGGCAGCAGAATCGGGAAAAACGGATAATGACAAAAGTGCGCGCTGGGTTGATTCACGCGCGCGCTGAAAAACATAATCCAACGCGCCATTTTCAAAAATCAGCCGGGTTAATTGATTGAGATTTTCACGCGACGCGCTGTGCTCGATTAAATTTAAAATTTGCGGTCTTAAATCAGGCCGGGTTTCAAGCAAACGAATCAGCGGTAAAGTCAAAACACCCGCGGCTAAATCCGTCCCCAGTGTTTTTCCAAGTTCAACCTGATTCGCCGTAAAATCAAGGCAATCATCGATCATTTGGAAGGCATTTCCAAAATGCCGCCCGAATTCCGCAAGTGCCCGCGCTTCGCTTTCTGTAGCGCCGGCAGTACGCGCACCCGATTCCAAGACACAGGCCAGAAGTGAGGCGGTCTTTTTATAAATGATTTCAAAATACTCCGCTTCCGTTAAGTCATAAAATCTAACCCGCCGCAGTTCGTGAATTTCGCCGTCACAGACAATGCCGGCGGTTTTTAAAAACAGGCGCATGATGTCGGAGTGACTGTTTTCAAAAATGGTGACCAGCGCGCGGTCATGCAAAAAATCTCCCGCTAACACGGCGACGGGCGAACCCCATTGAGCATTGACCGACACCAGGCCGCGCCGCAATTCCGCGCGGTCAATGATATCGTCGTGAATCAAAGTCGCGGCATGGAAAATTTCAAATGCCGCGGCGAGATTGAGCAGCTTTTCATTATCATTTATTTCAAAAGAAGGCCGCGCCACCGCCGCCCCCAAAAAGGTCATCGCAGGGCGCAGCATCTTCCCCTGCGCCTGAAAAAAATGCCGGAAAATATCTTGAATCAGCGGATTGGATGATTCGAGAATTTTTAAAATTTGGCCGGGAACGTTTTTAACAGGGCCCGCTATAGGGGCGTAAATTTCATCTAAAATTGAGGCTGTTTTCATGGCGTTTGTTTCAACCTGCTTTCCCGGTTGGAAAGTTTTGAATATAAATCGGCGAATTGTTCTATTTTAAGCTGGTCCGCGCGAAGCTTCAAATCGAGGTCGCAAGCCTTAAAAATAAGTTCCATATCAAGCCGATTAGGCTTGGCTCCTTTTTGGCTCAGCAATAATGTAATCAAAGTTTTTCGGCGTTCACTGAATGCCGATTTGACGAACTCAAGAAAAGCGGGCATGTCTGTGGGTTCTATTTTAACACGCTGTTTAAAACTAAACCTGATCACCGTCGAATCCACCGCGGGTGCGGGCGTAAAACAGCCTTTGGCGACAGAGAAGAGGCGTTCCGAACGCCCTACCGCGGCGGCAGCGGCAGCTAAACGTCCATACTTAGGAGAACCCGGAGCCGCGGCAATCTTTTCCGCGACCTCTTTTTGCATCATTAAAACCGCGGAAGAAAACGCCGGCGTTTCCTCGATTAATTTAAAAAGAATCGGCGTTGTAATGTAGTAAGGCAGATTACTAACAAGCTGAACCTCTTCAAGGTCTTCGCATATTTCACGAAAATTGCATTTCAAAACATCCGCTTCGATGAGATGAAAAGTATCGGGAAACTCAGGCAGCAATTCTTTTTCGAGAATATTTACGAACTTTGGGTCCTTTTCAATCGCGATGACATTCATCCCATGCCGTAAAAGCTCGACTGTTAAAGCGCCCAGCCCGGGGCCGATCTCAACCACCGTTTGTCCGATTTGAGGATTGAGCGCGCCGACAATTTTCCGGACGATATTCGCATCGAGAAGCAGATGCTGCCCCAAATCACCTTTGATTTGTATGCGGTACTTTTGAAGCAACGCCGTTTGCGTCATCATCTCTTTGGCCCCGCTGATCCGCTGAGAAGGCGCAATGCCAAATCAAGCGCGCTTTGAAATGACGCCGGATCGGCCTTTCCCGAATAGGCAATATCGAACGCCGTTCCGTGGTCGGGCGAAGTTCTCAAATAAGGCAGTCCTAATGTCACATTTACTCCGTCTCTGAAAGAAATCATTTTAAAAGGGGCTAAAGCCTGATCATGATACATGGCAAGTATCGCTCCGTGTTTTCCGTGATAAGCGTCATAAAAAAGGCTGTCCGCCGGATATGGCCCGGCGACTTTCAGGCCCAGGCGGCGAGCTTCACGCACAGCCGGAGTAATGATACGGTCTTCCTCGCCACCTGTTTCGCGACCGTGCGGATTCAGAGCGCATACTGCCACATCCTGTTTTGGAAAACGATATTTTTTGAGGAAAGCTGCCGTAAGCCCGATTTTTTCAGTGATTAGTTTTTTAGTGATAGCCGCTGCCACTTTTTTAAGCGGTAAATGTATGGTCGCAAGTGTGACTAAAAATTTGGATCCCACAAACATCATCCCGTACTTTTTAACGCACGCATGCTTGGCCAAAAACTCGGTATGCCCCACAAACTTCGCGTCCACCAATCGCACGGCTGTTTTATTGAGCGGCGCTGTCACAATCGCGTCAACATTCCCGCCGCGGGCAAGACCTTCAGCGATTCGAATTGATTCCAGGGCTTTAGCGCCGTTTGTTTTGGATAATTTTCCGGCTTGAATTTTTCCGGAAATCTGCAGGTCAACATCCCAAAAAAGAAGAGCGGCTTTTGTCTTTTTTAGTTCCGCCGCAGAAGAAACAAATTCAAAAGAAAGTTTTAATCCGAGCTTGTCTTTGAGAAGCTTCAGTGCCTGCTCCGAGCCTATGACCAAAAAACGGGCAGCACTTCTTCTCTTCTTTAGAGTTTTCAGTAGAATTTCAGGCCCTATTCCGCCCGGATCACCCATCGTTAGCGCAATTAATTTTGATGACATATTTTTGAGTTGAGACGGGTCGATATGCGGCGCGAGCTTTATCGAGCGCGCAATATAAGACCGTCAGCAGTTTTCGTCAAATACGTTTACCTTTAATGGAGATGTACGCGTTCTTCTTCAGTCCATCCATCCAGATCGTAAAACGGTCCTCGCTTTTTTTGCGGAACAAAATCTCATAAATCTGGTCACGTACCTGTTCGTATGATTTCTGAAGGGGATCCTGGCGCTCGATCACTTTAAAAACATGGTAGCCAACCGGCGTCTCAATTACATCAGTTAATTCCCCGGCTTTAGTTTTAAAAATAATTTCGTCCACCGCCGGAATCATCTGTCCTCGCAAAATCCAATTTCCTTTTCCCTCTGCATCGGAATGCTTGTCTTCGGAAGATTCCGCAGTTAATTTATCAAAGTCCTCGCCTTTTAAAATTCTGTCGCGCAAAGCCGCTAAACGTGCCTGGGCGGCTTCGTCCGCCATGCCTTTCTCGCGGGTTTCCTCGCTCTTTTTTATCGTTAGCGACTTGATCTTCGCCTGCTCTTGCGCCGCGAACTCGTCTTTATGTTCCGCATAATAAGCTTCCTGTTCTTTAGGAGAAACAATGGTTTTTGAGCGGATTTCACTTTCATGCAGTTTTCGGATCAGCGCCTGTTTTTTAAGGCGGTCCTTCAAATCCGCTACGCTTGCGTTCTCGCTTTTGAGCGCTTTTTCCAATTCAACCGAACTTCCGAAACGCTGTTTAAAAAAATTCATTTCTTTTTCAATATCGCTTTCAGACACTTCTATTTTTTTCTTCACGGCCTCTTGATAAACAAGCCTGTCTTCGATCAGCTGGCTCAGAATTTTCTCCTGCGCCCCCGCGAGCATTTTCATCACTGTTTCACCGCTGTATTCACGCGAATACTGTTCATAAAGCGGGCGCAGCAGCCCATCAACTTCGCTTTGATTTATCACATCATCGTTCACGACCGCCACAAGCCGGTCGAGCAATTCCGGCTTTGCCTGCGCAGGAGTTGAAAAAAGACAAAAGACCATAGACCAAAGACAAAGAAAAGCAGCGGTGTGATTCGTGACTCGTGGCTCGTGGTTCATAAAATTATGCTTTCCTTAAATTTTTACGCGAATGCATTTCGTCTTCGATTGCCTGTTTCAACATCCGGCAATACATGTCAAATCCAACCGCGTGAATAAAGCCGCTTTGCTCGTGGCCAAGCAGGTTCCCCGCCCCCCGAATCTGCAAATCTTCGACGGCAATTTTAAAGCCGGACCCCAGATCTGTAAACCGCTCAATCGCCTTCAGGCGTTTTGAAGCCTCTTCTCCCATAGCCGCCTGGGGCGGAATCAGCAAATAAGCGTAAGCCTGGCGTTCTTTGTGGAAGCGCCCGACACGCCCGCGCAATTGATACAGATCCGCCAAACCGAATAAATCGGCGCGGTCGACAATCAAAGTGTTCACATTCGGAATATCAATGCCCGATTCGACAATATTCGTCGCGATCAAACAGTCGATTTCATGTTCCATGAATTTCTTCATCACCACCTCAAGCGTAGACGGCGGCATTTGCCCGTGCGCTACCCCCAGCCTTATGCCCGGTAAAATTGTTTTAAGCCGTAAATAGATTTTTTCCATATCCATCACGCGGTTATGAATAAAATAAATCTGTCCGCCGCGTTCCATTTCTTTGAGCACGGCCTGAATAATCAAACCCTCATGATACGGTGTCACAAAAGTCTCGACAGGCAAACGCGTTTTGGGCGCGGTATCAATCACAGACATGTCTCTGACTCCGAGCATTGAAAGGTGCAGCGTTCTGGGAATCGGCGTGGCGGTCAAAGTCAAAATATCCACCATCGCGCGCATAGCTTTCAACCGTTCTTTATGCGCCACGCCAAACCGCTGTTCTTCGTCGATAATCACAAGGCCTAAATCTTTGAATTGCACGTCTTTAGAAAGCAGCCGGTGCGTTCCTACGACGATATCGACTTCACCCGTATTCAAACCCGCCACGACTTGTTTCATTTCTTCTTTGGTTTGAAACCTGGAAAGCAGCTGGACGCGGACAGGAAAATCCCGTAAACGCTCTTTCAGGCGTAAAAAATGTTGTTCGGCGAGCAATGTCGTCGGAACCAGAAAAGCGACTTGTTTACCGCAAAGCGCCGCGCGAAAAGCGGCTCGAATCGCGACTTCGGTTTTGCCGTAGCCGACATCGCCGCATAAAAGCCGGTCCATCGGGCGCAGGCCTTCCATATCTTTATACACTTCGTTGATGGAACGCACCTGGCCTGCGGTAAGTTCAAATTGAAAGCCGGCGGAAAATTTTTCTTCCCATTCAGGCTGCGCGGTAAAAGCAAATCCTTTTTCCGTATTGCGCTTGACCTGGATTTCAAGCATGTCGGAGGCTACGCGGTGCAAAGCGCTTTTAGTGCGCTGCTGGACGCGTTCCCAATCTTTCGAATGCAGCTTGGTTAATTTGGGTTTTGAATATGACCCGCCAATAAAACGCTCGACGGGTTCGCGCGTCGAAACATAAAGAATTTCCTTGTCGGCATATTCAATCGCTAAATGCTTTTCTTTTTTACCCCGGTCTTCCAGCGTTTTAAGGCCCAAAAATTTTCCGATACCGTATTTGGAATGCACGACATAGTCGCCGCGCTCCAGATCTTTGGCACGAAAAACCGGTTCGAATAAAGCGAATTGTTCCTCGAGCTTATCCAGTTTTTTTTGAAAGAAATCGGAAACGGGAATCAGAAAGACTTCATCAAAAACGGTCATGTTGCGGCCGTCAGAAAGCGTGAAGTCGCGAATATTCGCCACTTTGTCATCCGTAATGCGGATGCGTACGGGCAAGCGGTATGAAACGGGGAAAATATCAAACGCGGCGCCTCTCAGGGCGTATTGTCCCGGCGCGGCAACCGCACTTACAGGCTGGTAATGGAGCGCTCCCAGCTGTTGTTCCAGCTCTTCAACCCGGATCGAATCACCCACTTGTAAACGGTGTACATCCATGTGGTTAGCCTAGCAAATAATCGGAGAAAATTGTATCGGGGAAATGGATGAGATTATGCGCGAGCGCCGGTTGCGCCTTGGCGCAGAGGCAGAATATGCTGTGCCATGCGGCGAACGGCTTCTTCAATATCTTTTTCGGATGTGGCATAGCTCACGCGGATATGTTTCGCGCTTCCAAAAGGCTCACCCGGAACCACCGCTAAATGCGCTTTTTCAAGCAGGAGCTCAGAAAGCTGCAAACCGGTCATACCGGTACCTTCAATATTGATAAAAAGATAAAAAGCGCCTTCGGGACGGAACGGTTTCAACGAAGGAATTGTCTTCAGCAAATTGATAAAAAGATCGCGGCGTTTTTCATAAACCGCGCACATTTTTGCCGCTTCGGCGTCGCCTTGATCAAGCGCGGTAATGCCCCCGGCCTGCGCGAAAGAGTTGGGGTTTGAAGTCGAATGGCTTTGAAAGCTGGCCACGGCCTTGGCAAGCGGCTTATCGGGAATACCCGCGTATCCTAAACGCCAGCCGGTCATTGCGTAGGCCTTGCTGTGGCCGTTTACAACGATTGTACGCGCGGCGATTTCAGTATCCAAAGACGCGATCGAAACAGCTTTGGCGCCGCCAAAAATAAGTTTCTCATAAATTTCATCGCTTAAAATCTGTACGTGCGGATTTTTTTTCAAAACCGGGATGAGATCGCGCAGTTCTTTTTCGGAATAAACCGCACCGGTCGGATTTGAAGGCGAATTTAAAATTAAGAGCTTGGTTTGAGGTGTAATGCTTTTCTCAAGCATCGCGGGAGTCAGCTTGAAACCGGTCGCTTCGGTTGTTTCAATCAAAACGCTTTTCGCTCCGCAAAGAATCGCCATTTCGGGATAGCTCAGCCAAAAAGGAGACGGAATCAGGACTTCATCCCCGGGATTGAGCATAGCGTAAAACACATTGAAAATCACATGCTTCGCGCCGCAGCCCACCACTACTTGTTCGGGTTCGAAAGTCAGCCCCTGGTCGCGCTTAAATTTGCGGATGACTGCTTGTTTAATTTCGGGCGTGCCGGTTTCGGGAGTATATTTCGTGGCGCCATTTTGAAGCGCTTGAATCGCGGAGTCTTTTATGAATTGCGGCGTGTCGAAATCAGGCTCGCCCGCGCTGAGAGAAATCACGTCTAAACCCTGCGCGCGCATGGCTTTCGCTTTGGCGGCAATGCCAAGCGTCAGTGAAGGTTTTACAGCTGTAACACGGTCCGAAAGTCTAATTGAATTCATGACTTAACCACCCGTTAAAACCAAATGCTCTGTGCCGCGGTTGTGCGCAGCACAGAGCAAAAACAAAATTGTGATTACTGTTCGCGTTTGAAGAACTTGCGCAGATTGCCGACAAAACCCTTTTTCTTTTCAGGGTCCTTATCCACGGCCTTCTCGGAAGCTTGCACTTCCTCAGCTTTTTTGGATTTCTTTTCCGTCGTCGTTACTTCAGCTACGGCTTCTTTTTTAGCGGGAGCTTTTTTTGCTTTTTTCTTGTAAACCGGAGCGTCAAAAACTTCCGTAAATTCAAGCAAAGCGCGCTGGGCACCATCGCCTGTCCGCACTGTCGTTTTTAGAACACGGGTATAACCACCTTTGCGCTCACCGAATTTTGGCAAGATTTGAGTGACAACTTGTTCAGCTGCCCGTGCACACCCCAATTCTGAAATCAGCAAACGGCGTGCATGTAAACCACCGCGTTTGGCAATCGTCACTACACTATCCACAAAAGCGCTGGTTTCACGTGCTTTTGCATAAGTAGTTACGATGCTCTTGCGATGAATAAGGCTTTTCGCTAAATTGCGCAAAAGCGCCGTGCGGT
>JAYSWD010000099.1:0-4726 GCA_043718225.1 Candidatus Omnitrophota bacterium | reverse complement strand
AACTGTGAGACCTTCGATGGTCGTTAATACGGATTGCAATTTTTCGGAAATTGCGGTTTTTTCTGCTGTTGCTGTCATTTGATTCGAGCCTCCTTGATGATTTCAAAAACGTTCTTATTTACTCTGCGCTACGCGCAACCGCGACTGGGTTTTGCTCAGAGCATAAACTTTACTGCGCCCTTTATTAATTCGAAGCCGGCGCCGCTTCCTTTTTCGTGCGGACCTGATCCAACGCGACAACAAGCCCGCGCATGGTATTCGCTAACACACAAACAAACCCGGTGATCGGAGAATTCATTCTCACAACCACCTGAGTTAAAAGCTCATGACGCGAGGGCAGCTTCGAGAGCTGCTGGACAAAATTCCCATTTTCCAGTTTGCCTTCAAAAAGAACGCCCACACATTTAATCTTATCGGAAACCTTGCCGCCTTCAACCACGCCCTTGGAAATATCCTGCGGCTCTTTGTCGCCAAAAGTCAAAATAACCGAGCCGGACAAAAGCGATTCAACGTCCGTGAAACCGCGATTTTTTAAAATCTTGCGCGCCATCGCGTGCTTCACAAGCATCGAACGGTTAGCGGACACGTTCATTTTCGCGCGGGCCTTCGAAAGGTCCGATACGCTTACTTTTTCAAAATTTGAAAAGAAAACATAAGGGCTCTTTGCGAACTCCTTTTCGATTTCCTGAAACATCATTTCTTTATCAATCGACGGCATATATTCCTCTATATTTTTTTAGCTCTGCGCTTCGCGCAACCGCGTTAAAGCATCCCGAGATTCAGCGTCAAGCCCGGGCCCTGAGTCGGCGCCATGGTCAAACCTTTCAAATATTCGCCTTTGCTCGCGGCCGGCTTCGCGTCACGAACCGCCTTCACAACGCTTTTCGCGTTTTCGAGAATATTCTGCTCAGTAAATGAAATTTTTCCGCAAATCGCATGCAATCCGCCGGTTTTATCGCTCTTGAATTCCACGCGCCCCGCTTTCAATTCTTTGACAGCCTGTCCCACCTGCGGAGTAACGCCGCCTGTTTTAGGTGTCGGCATCAAACCCTTAGGCCCAAGAACACGACCTAATTTTGAAACTTCGCGCATCATGTCAGGGTGAGCAACAACGGCATCAAATTCAAACCAGCCCGTCAAAACTTTAGCAACCAATTCTTCGCCGCCGATATAGTCAGCTCCCGCCGCTTTAGCCGCATTCACAGCCTCCCCCTTGCAAAAGCAAAGAACGCGGACACTTTTACCGCTGCCATGCGGAAGCGAAACCGTACCGCGCACGTTTTCATCGCCGGAATCCGCCTTGATGCCGAGCTGAAAACTCATCGTGATGGTTTCATCATATTTATTGTCATTAACCTGCTTGATAACCTTGACGGCATCAGCGAGAGAATATGCTTTTCCCGTTTCAACGAGGGATGATCTTTTAACCTGACGTTTGCTTTTCTTCATACGATTTCCTTTTTAACTCTGCGCTGCGCGCAACCGTTAACCCTCAATAACTTCGATGCCCATGCTGCGCGCGGTACCTTCAACGACTCGCATAGCGCTTTCAAGCTTTGTTGCATTCATATCAATCATTTTCTTTTTAGCGATTTCCGCAACCTGCGATTTCTTGATTTGACCAATCTTTACTTTTCCGGCTTCGCCCGATGCTTTTGCCAAGCCGACCGCTTTCTTAATCGAAGCGGATACAGGCGGCTGCTTCAAAATAAAATCAAACGATTTATCTTTGTAAACGGTCATGACCACAGGAAAAATTGTTCCCATGTCTTTTTTGGTGCGTTCATTAAACTGCTTACAGAACTCCATGATGTTGACACCATGTTGACCGAGAGCAGGTCCTACCGGCGGTGCGGGATTTGCCTGTCCGCCTGGAAGCTGCAACTTAATATAGGTTTTAATTTCTTTTGCCATACGCTTTATATTTTTGCTCTGCGCTTTCGCGCAACCGCATTACCTTTCTTATATTCTTTCTACTTGCCAGTATTCGAGTTCAACCGGCGTCGCACGACCAAAAATTGTTACGCGCACACGTAACTTACCGCGGTCCGGATTAATATTTTCAATGACTCCGTTGAAATTCGCGAAAGCACCTTCTTTAACACGCACGCTTTCACCTTCGCCAAACTCAACTTTGGGCTTTGGCTTGGAAGTTTTTTCTTCCTGCCCTTGAATAATTTCGTTAATTTCTTTTTCAGTGAGTGGAATCGGGCGCTTTCCCGTTCCGACAAACCCAGAAACGCCGGGAGTGTTTTTGACGAGATACCAAGTCTCATCGCTCAAATCCATCTTCACAAAAATATAACCGGCAAAAAACTTGCGGTCGCTAATGCGCTTTTTTCCGCCTTTGACTTCACTTACTTTTTCCGTGGGAATCAGAACTTCTTGAATCTTGTCGGCCAAACCCTGCATTTGGGCGCGTACCAGCAAACCGGAACGGGCTTTACCTTCGAGGCCGGTCTGCGTATGCACCACGTACCATTTAAGATCTGCCATTGTAACCATCAACTCCGCCGGATCAACGCGCTCAATAATGAGGAGTTGCCAATATCAATTACAAAAATTAACACTGTCAAAAAAGCCGTCGCGATAACAACCACCATACCCGCCTGAAGAACTTCGGAGCGAGCCGGCCAAGTTACTTTTTTCAGCTCCTGCCACATTTCACCGAAAAAACCGCCGATTTTCTGAATCATATTTTAAATCCTAAAACTTTTCTCGCGGTTGCGCTTGCGCAGAGCCCAAATATATCGTACAGGCCTGGTAGGATTCGAACCTACAACAAGCGGTTTTGGAGACCGCCGCTCTAGCCAATTGGAGCTACAGGCCTTTAATCTCTCAAAACTCATCCTATCTCTTCACCTGCCGCTTGTTTTCTCGCGGTTGGGCGAAGCCCAGAGCCAAAATATAACTGTAACCCCGCATTCGCTTCGCGGTCGAGCCTAAAATAGCTCGCAATAAAATTGCAACTACGGTTGCGCCCTCGGCGCAGAGCCGGAATATTATTTCTTCTCTTTGAAGAGGATGTGCTTGCGCAGCACCGGGCAATATTTTTTTCTCTCAAGCCGCTCGGGATTCTGCTTCTTATTCTTCCGAGTCATATACGTCGTCGAACTCGCAGGATCCGTCGAAACCAAAGTTATAATTTCACTCGCCATTTTTTATCTCTTTTTTTCTCGCGGTTGCGACAAAGTCGCAGAGCCAAAATAATTACTGTTTTGCTATTTGCCAAACGGGGTAGCCCAACCGATCACCGGTTGAGCCAAAGGCTCAGAGGCAAAAACAAATAAAAGACCGCGCTTTTTAGCGCGGTCTTTTATTCGATAATCTCGCTTACAACGCCTGCGCCGACTGTCTTACCGCCTTCGCGAATCGCGAAGCGTAATTCTTTTTCCATGGCAACAGGAGCAATCAATTCTCCTGTGATGGAAACGTTGTCACCGGGCATGACCATTTCGCGTCCGGCCGGCAACTCAACGATACCGGTAACGTCTGTGGTACGGAAATAAAACTGAGGGCGATATCCCTTGAAGAAAGGAGTATGACGTCCGCCTTCTTCTTTGCTCAAGATATAAACTTCAGCTTTGAATTTTTTGTGCGGAGAAACAGATCCGGGAAAGCAAATAACCATTCCGCGCTGAATCTGATCTTTTTCAACACCGCGGAGCAAAAGACCAACGTTGTCGCCAGCCTGACCTTGATCAAGCATCTTGCGGAACATTTCAACGCCCGTTACGGTTGTCTTCAATTTTTGCTCTTGCATACCGACGATTTCAGCCTCATCACCAACTTTGATGATTCCGCGTTCAATACGTCCTGTCGCGACAGTGCCGCGGCCGGAAATCGAAAAAACGTCTTCAACTGACATCAAGAAAGGCTTGTCAATTTCGCGCTTCGGTTCAGGGATATGCTGATCCAATGCGTCCATCAAATTTTCGATACATTTGATCGCGGCGGGATCTTTGGGGTTCTGCGCAGCCGGAAGACCGGAACCGCGGACAACCGGGATTGTGTCTCCGGGAAACTTATACTTCTTTAAAAGATCGCGAACTTCGAGTTCAACGAGATCAAGGAGCTCGGTATCATCAACAAGGTCAATCTTGTTAAGGAAAACCACAATCGCAGGAACGCCGACCTGGCGCGCAAGCAAAATGTGTTCGCGCGTTTGCGGCATCGGGCCGTCAACAGCGGAAACAACAAGAATTGCTCCGTCCATCTGCGCCGCGCCGGTGATCATATTTTTAATATAATCAGCGTGTCCCGGACAGTCAATGTGAGCGTAGTGGCGTGTCGCGGTTGAATATTCAACGTGAGAAACAGCAATGGTCACGATTTTGGAATCGTCACGGACAGTTCCGCCCTTGGCAATTTCAGCGTATGTTTTGCTATCCGCAAGGCCTTTTGCATTTTGAACCATGCAAATCGCAGTAGTTAATGTGGTTTTGCCATGGTCGACGTGGCCGATTGTACCGACGTTAACATGCGGTTTTGTTCTGTCGAATTTTTCTTTTGCCATTGTCGTATCTCCTGTTTTATTTACCGCGCCGAGTTTTATTGAGGCGCGAAAATTTTTTAGTGCTCTGCGTTTTTAACGCAACCGCAAATCACAATATATATCTAATTTAATTTCGTTCCGAAACTCAGCTGAAGATGGGAATCGAACCCACGACCTCGTCCTTACCAAGGACGTGCTCTACCAACTGAGCTACTTCAGCACCAGCTGAAG
>JAYSWD010000098.1:0-4731 GCA_043718225.1 Candidatus Omnitrophota bacterium | reverse complement strand
GTGCGTAATGTGATCAAGCGACAGAGAGTCTGATAAATGGCCCGTACCGATGCGAAAAAATTTATCCGGACGGCGGTTTAAAAACTTTTGCAGGTTATCCAGAATGTCATCCATATTCACATAAATCATGAGCAGGGGATTCGTGAGGTAAGCCTGCAAAATGCAATATGAGCATTCCATATCGCAGCCTTCCTGAAGATGCAGGGAGTGATAGTCACAGGAAAAATAATCTTCGGCTTCCGGAAAAGGTTTGAACGAGCGGCCCTGGTCGCGCGCGAGAAATAAAGTCTTCTTACCGGTTACCCATTGGTCTTTTTCAGCCTTAACAGTTTCATAGACGTCGCTCGCATGCTTAGCTGTTGCGTGTGGCACATTAGGGAAACGTTTTAGTATATCTTTGGCGAGAGGCAATTTTTCCGCGCCTTTTTCGATATAAATTTTAGAGGGCAAGAACAATTTCATTGTTCTGCTCCACGTTCCACGTTCCACGTTCCACGGACCACGGTTTTCATTCGTGGCTCGTGGCTCGTGGCCCGTGGCCCCAAATAAACTTGAAAGTTCATTGAGAATTTCAGTGTTGTTGTGTTTTTTTGCGCCGGCTTCAAGAATTTTTTGTTTTTCATCGAGCATGGCTTGCGCGGCTTTTTGCTGCGCCGGATTTAATATGCTGGAAGCAATCGTTTCCGCTAATGCTTTGACGCGAAAACGGTCCATGGCTTCGTATTTATGCGAAAGCTGGTCTTCATGTCCGCCATATTTTTTAAGCAGAGGCTCTTTAATTAAACCGACAGGGTAGCGCGACGCGACGCGCAGCCACATTTCATAATCTTCGCAGGCCGGGTAATTTTCATTGAATCCGCCGACCGCATCTAAAAGTGAGCGGTGCATCATCACCGACGACGGACTGATCGCGCAAAGCGGCAGGCAATGCTCAAAAATCCAGCCGCCTTTTTTCTCATGCTTTTTCATTTTATTGACGCGTACGCCTTTGCGGATCCAAATCTCCTCGGTTTGGCAGATTTTATAATCCGTGTTTTTCCGGAAAAAATTCATTTGCGCCGCGAGCATGCCGGGCAGCCATTCATCGTCAGAATCCAAAAAAGAGATCCATTCGCCTTTGGCATGCGCGATTCCGGTGTTGCGGGCCGCGGAAACTCCGCGATTCGCCTGGCTGATAAATTTAATCGGAGGAGCTTGGGGTGTGGGCGTATTTTCGCCGAAACTCACATGCTGCGGTTTCCCATGAGGCAGATAAAGTTTATGAATCAGTTCCTCGGTATTATCGGTTGAGCCGTCATCGACGACGATCAACTCAAACTCCGCGCCTTGCTGAGTCAGCACCGATTGAATCGCGCGGCGCACAATGCCGGCGCGGTTATAAGTGGGAATGATAACGCTGATCAAAGACATTGAATTTAAGAAAAGTGCTCTAATTTTATGATGCGATAGAGCAGAAGTGTTTCCCGGATCATTAAAGCGGACGCTATGAAAACGAAAATGAATCCGGCGCCGAAAAGGAAGATTCCTGCTTTCCAAAAATCGATATGAGAAATTAAATTGGCAAAAATCGCGAGAGAAGTCCCTGTGAAGCAGAGGATGGAGCCAAAAACACAAACAATGGATTGTTTGACTAGCTTGATTCGTTTGAGAAGGCCGCTGGTTTGCTCCGTTAAATTATTCAACCGTTCATTTTCCACCGGTGTGCGGCCGGAGTTTTGGTTGAGCGCGCGTTTTTCATGAGTCAGCGCGCGAAAACGGTTCGCAAGCGCGGTTAGCTTGTTTTGAAGCCCCATAGCAAGCAGCGCCGAGCTTGATATCATTACCGCCGGCGCCAAAACCTGTTGAATTTGCTGAACTGCTTCGGAAAGCTGCATAGAACTCCTTGAAAAGGATATTCTAGCATGTTTTAGAAGCTGGCTTGGCCCTGGTTTTATGCCGAGCGTGCAATAAGTAAAGCGGCCTGCAATTGCGAGTCCAGCGATTGCATGACGTTATTCAGATTTTCACCATTGGATTTAAGCGTGCGCAAAAAAGCGGCGACTTCACCGTAGCGGACCACTTTCTTAACGGCTTCATCAGCCGGGTTCCGGTGAAAATCATCTATCATAGTGAGGATATTTTTTTCATATTCCGGTTCGATTTTATTATTCCGCAAAGCTTGAATATCAGGAATAAAGAAACCCTGGCGGTTGGTACGGCGCATAATCGGAAAAAGTCGGATTTGAAGTTCGGAATGTTCAAGCCGTAGCCGTCCGGCGGAGGCTGCAAAGCGGTATTCCCCAAAACTAAAGTGAATGGCCGTACCTTCTTTTGTGGCTTGCCGATTTTTTTTTGCCGAAGCTCGCGTGCCTAAATGCAAATCCATTTTTTTTAAAGACTCGGCAACAAGTCCGTTATGCGGTAACGCGCCGTAAATAATACCGCCCCGTTCCGCGGAAAAACCGAGTTTGTCTTCGCGGGCGAGAGACGCCGCTATCTCGCGCAATTCACTTTCGCTGACAGGACTTGGGTAGCGCAGGCCGTGATTTAAAATAAAAGAATTAGTACCCGCATCGTAACGAATATTGCGTATGAGAGGAATGCCGTTTCCTTCGCCTTCGAGAGTTACACCGGCAGGAATAGACTCGTATTTTTCCCACACATGTACTAATTCATGGGCAGTCGAATCCAAATAGTGAACGCTTAACGGGGCGGAGATGGCTAAATGAAATGGAAAAAATAAAAGCAGGCTGAAAACGGCGGATATCTTGTAGTATTTGCCCCACCGTTTAATTTTGTGCTTCATTCAGCCCCCATGCTTTGAGCGCAAAAAAAACAGCGTGCCGCGAAAACAAAAAGAACCCGGCGTTGCGTTCCTCTGTGAAAACATTTAATTAAAAACGTTGTCTCAAAGAACCGGAGATTCAGGCAGCGCCTGAAGTCCCTTCCCACACCGGGGGAAAAAGAAAGGGTTGGCTTTCTTAATTTCTTTTTTAAATTGTAAAGAACATACAGCGGTATTTAAAGTAATGTGCTGTTGACTCTCTAGTATCAATATGTGTGCCAACTTAAATCCTCTATGTGCGCGGGGTTTGAGTCTAAAAATGTCCGAAAACCGCGCAAAGTGTCCGATTTTTCGACGGCGGCTTTTAGTTGTCATAACTGCGCGAATACGTAAAATGGCCGCCATGTCTGCTCACAAAAAATGGATCACGGGGTTTTTTATAGCGGTTTTCGTTTTACCGGCGGGCCAGATGGGTTTTTCCGCGAATATCGACGCGATCGATGATTTGCAAAAGTTACGCACGAAAGTGTGCGAAGAGCTGGCGGGCGGGGACGATAAAAGCATAATCAAAGCTTTAAAGGAAACGGGGGATTTTCTTGAAAAGCAGGCGAAGAAATCCGATGACCCGGAATTTACGCGCCGGTCTTTTACGCCGGCCACACGGAAATTAGAATTAATTTACGAGTCAGAAAGAATCAGGAAACCTCAGGTGAACTATATTTCCGATGTTTACCGCGCGGCGCTCGCGGCCTTAAGAGTGCGTTACCGCGATGAAATTCGCAGGCAAATTCTCGTCGAGAAAAATTCAAAACCGGACTTTTTTGAAAACGATTGCAAAAAACTGAAAAAATAAATGATATTAACTCCTCGCTCGAAAAAATGGATTTGGCGAATTGTTTTCGCGGTGATCGCGGTTAATGTTTTTGTCGTTTCTTACCATTACACGGTGAATTTGCATGCGCGCTACCCGAATTTGGACTGGTCCCGGGCGCATTTCGGCATCGCTTCGTGGTATAGCGAGAAAGATAAATACATTAATAAGCACACCGCCAATAACGAAATTTTCAATGATAACGCCATGACTTGCGCGACCTGGCATTACCCGTTTCATGAAAAACTGCTTGTGATCAACGCTTTGAACGGAAAGGCAGTCGTTTGCCGGGTGAATGATCGCGGACCCGCGAAACGCCTCAAGCGTGAAATCGATTTGACACATGCGGCTTTCCGGAAAATTTCAAAATTTAAAAGTGGCTTGATCCCGGTAACCGTGATTCCGATCGAAAAACGAAAAACCGGCTCAAAGTAAGATAGGGGCTTGACTTAAACAGCATCCTGTTTATGATTTAGGCTTGAAATTTTATCTTGCCATGAATAGTATCGCGGGGCGGATCTTATATTAAGGACTAATTAATGATCATTGGTGTTCCAAAAGAGACTTTAGCCGGCGAAAACCGTGTCGCCCTTGTTCCGGAAACAGTGGTGAAGCTGATTAAGGCCGGTTTTCAAGTGAATGTTGAAACGAATGCCGGAACCAAGGCATTCTTTCAAGACGCGGATTATCAAAAAGCCGGCGCGTCCGTGACCACTGATGTTTATTCTTCAGATATTATTGTAAAGGTGGGCGCGCCTTCTGCGGCTGAAATCGCCCGCCTCAAATCGGGTTCGGTATATATCAGTTTCCTCAATCCCTTGGCGGAACCTTCGACAAGCGCCGAGCTCGCTAAAAAAGGCGTGACGGCTTTCAGCATGGAGCTGATCCCACGCACAAGCCGAGCGCAAAGCATGGACGCGCTTTCTTCCCAGGCGAATATCGGCGGTTATAAAGCCGTTCTCACCGCCGCGACTTCGATCGGAAAATATTTTCCTATGCTTACCACTGCAGCTGGAACCGTTCCTCCCGCCAAAGTTTTGGTGATTGGAGTGGGGGTCGCGGGTTTACAGGCGATCGCGACGGCGCGGCGTTTAGG
>JAYSWD010000097.1:0-15631 GCA_043718225.1 Candidatus Omnitrophota bacterium | reverse complement strand
GCGGCTTGGGATTCAACCGGCTGATCTTGAAGCGGCTTCACAGCAAGCGCCGAATGATTATGCGCATAGAGGTTTTGCCGGTGAAGATGCCGTTCGGGCAGCGCGGATTACGTTGAACGAGGGCGACACGATTTCTACTCATACGGGAGTTTATTTAACGGCTCGAGAGGTGGAAGATGCTTTTGCAAGAATGTTCGGGACGAACGGCAGCTCGTCCGGAAAGCAAAATGCTGGTTGGCAGTTTGATTTGGCGAAGCGTATTCCGGTGCGTTCTGAAATGCGGGGAGAGGATAAATCTGTTTTTAGAATAAATGGGCAAACGGTTGTGATTTGGGGATTGCGGCCCGAGCGCTTGAATATTCCGCCGGGACGTGAAGCGGTCATTGACCGGACGAACCAAGCGATGCTCGCTTACGCACATCCTTCGGCAGAAAAAGATTATTTTGACGCTTTGCAAGCCCATGCCGGGGATATCCACTATGCAGTTGAAACCGAATTTTATGAAGCTGTAGATGAAGCGGGGCTTGTCTCTCCTCACCGTGATCTTGCGATTAAACACGGTGTTAGCCACGACAACACCCGCATGCGGCTTATGGATCCGGACATGCCTTATGTGGTTACGGCCGGACATTATCACCGCAACTCCAAGGCCGGAGAAATTTATCAGGTCAATGATCTTGGAGGCGATACGGTGCCCAATGAAGCCAAGGACTTTTGGTCGCAGGGATTTTTGCCGGTTGTGGAAGGCGGAAGAATTGTCGCGATTAAAGACCCGCATGTGGTTCGCGCGCTTGCCGGTGAAATTTTTCTCGCGAAACCCGGTTATGCGCATCGCACAATTACCGCGGTTCGGGGTGAATCTAATATTAGCAATTGGAATGCGATTAAAACAACTGCAACCGGAAAGGCAGACGGCCCCGTGATTACGCGCGGTGCCGACAGTGATTATGCACCCATCATTGCACGGAAAGGTTTTCCCTGGATTCCTGTGGTGCGTAACGAACAGATTATTGCCTGGAAGTTAAATCCAGAGTGGCAGGATGTTTTCTTTGAAGACGCACAAGGTAGACGTACTCCGCTTGCCCAGGCTTTTCCGAATGGTCCACCCATTTTTTATCCCAATCCGGATGTCGTGATTGACGAAAGCTTGGGTTTACAACTTCAGGACGGCGTTCCGATCTATAACCTTGTCAGAGACGAAAAGAAATTTGCACGTCTTGCGCACTTTGTTGGAAATGCCACAGATGCCGACCAAAAAACTTATGATCGCTCCCTTATAACCGCCGAAGAATATTATGCCCGCAAGCTGGAAAAATCCGGCGGGGTTTCCAACGAAAGAACTTTTCTGCATTCGCTTTCCGGCCAATTGTTTTGGGCCTCGCGCATGATTGCGCTGATTGCTTTTGGATATGACAAACTCAAAAAATGGGGTATTGCTGAGTGGCTTGGTACCGTAACCGCCGGATTTTTAGATTCGGTTACGCCCGCGATTGTAAGCGAATGGTTGCAGCGCCAAGTGGCAAAGCTTGGCAATTTGCCCGGAGCCTGGCCCCGCACGGCGGCATTTGTAAAACAAGCGGGTGAGATGCTTGCGCCGGCCGTGAGTTTGCCTGACGAACAGCAATTCTTAAATCAGCAATTAACAGCAGAAGATCGCGATGCTTTCTTTCACTTTGCGAACCAAATTACTGACCAAATTGAAAAACTTAACGAAAAAATTAAAACCAAGGCAATGACGGATGAAGATCGAAGGAAATTTGATCTAGGAAATGAACTTTTTAGAAATCTTCTGTTTCATGTGAGCAATACCCGCAGCCAAATCATGGAAGAGGACGTGGTCTACGGAACTGTGGTTGAGCGGTTGACAGCTTTAAGTGTGGATGCAGGTCCTATTATCCAAGAACTTCAGGGGCATCTTAAAAAAGAATTGTCTCCCCAAGCTGGGCCGTATTTGGGTGATTATATAGTAGGTTTGCGCCGGATTTTAAGAAAAGCAAATTTTGCCGCGCTGCGAACTATCAACCGCCGCCGGCCGCTTGAAGAAAGAATTAATGCCGCGCAAGTTGTCTTGAGCGAATACGGTGCTGCGCTTGAAATTGTGCGTTATTTTCCAGCCGCCAAATCAGGCGCGCGTTGGGCCGGAGCAAGATTTGGAAAACTGATGAAGACGGTGCGCAAGCTTGGCGGGATTTTAGGTTCCAACAATTTGGATGCGGCAGCCGCGCAATATACGGCTCTTCAGGCTGAAGCAATGGATTTGCTCGGACAAATGGAAAGAGCTTCCGCAGAGCAAAAAATCTCAAACATCGATGATTATCTTGTTCTTATCCAAAAAACCCAGCGCATTTTGGAAACTGTGCGTTGGGCGAACCGTGCTTTGCAAGCGGCTCAAGATCGTTTGTCCCCCCCAGCCGGTGCCGTCTTGGCAGGAATCCGTGGGTGGACGGCCGCTTTTATCGAGCGCGCTGAAAAGCTTATGAATCAAATTGTGTTAAAGCTTGAAGACCAAGTGCTGGCCCGTTTCGAAAGCAATTTGAACCGGCTGCCGCTTTCTCCCGGTACAAAACTGGCGGATGGTTTTGAGGCTTTGCTGCGTCCTCGCTTCACGCTTGATGCCGCGGATTATTTAAAACTTAATTTGGTACGGGTGGCTTTTTTATTGGATGCCGCCGATGTCGCCGCCGTAGCGGGGATGAAAGTAACCGGTGCGTTCAGAGGATTTTTGAGCGGCGCGGATGAAGAGCATGCGCTTGCCGATCTTATCGCGGTTACTCCCGAACAAAAAGAGGCCGCGCGTGTCTATGTGCGTGAAAATTTTAATGCTCTTTTCAGGCTTTTGTCTGATCCCGCGACACTGGACGCTGTGCGGAAAAAAATCATAGCGATTTTATGGGCCGCGGGAGATAAGAAAACCCATGCGGCATTGATTGCCGCCATGCGCTCTGAAATGCGTCTTCCTCCCGCGGCTGTTTTGCATGCCTTGCGGGCGGCTGTCATCGACGAGACTTCTTTTAGTGCCGCTGAATTGAAACAGAAACTTAAAGCGCGCGGCGTGCAAGTTCGTAAATCACGCCTCGCGGGGCTTAATCGGATTGAACGCACAGCATTTTCAGCCGAAGGCCGGTGGTTTGAATCAACCGCGGATAGTCTCGAGTGGGGCGTCATTTCCGGTGAAGGGTCGCGTTTTGCAATGGATGTCGTACGCGGCGTTTTGCCGCCAAGCTGGCGAAACGGTCTTGATGTTCTGAACAATTGGATTTCCCAAAGAATTTCGGTGGCACAAGCGGCACTTAAAGGTCGGCTTGCGGGCCTGAAGCCGGATGGTTTGTTGGCTCGCGCGTTGTCTGCGGCTCAAGGTGCGGTGACGCCGCTTCAACGCACTGATCCGGCTTATGAAATCCGTTTGGCCCAATTGAAATTGATTCGCCTTGAAGCTGCGCTGAGAACGGGGCGCGCAATTGCTTCTGCCGCCGGAAATACGCTGGGAACCGTGCGCGAATGGCGAATTGAAGGCAAGCTTGAAAATATGGCCCAAGAAATCGACCGTCTTTCCGGGGAGTTGCTCGGGCCGGCGGCGATTTTGAAACCGGATGCGGCGGCGCGGCTGCAAAACATTTTAGGAATACTCGCGCTAGAGCGTCAAAATATGGAAGAAAAATTACGCGGGTTACAAGGCGGGGACAAGGATTCAAAAGGCGGCCTCGATTTTTATTTAACCTGGATTTCCCGCTACCGACAAATCCTGGGACTTTATGCTTTTTTGCAGCCATTGGTTGGTAAAGTGGTAAGTCAAGAGAGTGAAAGCACTTTGACCGATTTTATTCTTTTGCCTTTTAATCTTCACGACTTGATCAATACGATGGTGCGCGAAATTGCGCAAATCGTTGCGCAACGGCTTTCAGCCTTGCTTCCGGGCCCGGGGGCCGCGGTTGCAGGCGCATTTGTCGCTAAGGTTTTTGAAAATATTTCCCAAAATATTTTGATTGAAGGCCGAGAGGGCCAGCCGCTTTCTACAACTGACATGATGGTACTGCGTGCCAGCGATGTTGTTCTGATGCTGCGTTCGGCCGATGTGTTGGGGCTTGCACTTTTACGGACTGTGGGCCATGCATCCGCGGGTGTGCGAGGAGCGGCCGCAAAAATACAGGGACAGCCTTTGCGGCATGTGCTTACGGTCGGTCCCGAAAATAAACGCGCTTTGCGTGATTTTATTCAAACGAACCTGGCCGGATTTTTTTATACACTGCGTCACGGGAGTGATGGCGCTGCGCAAGAAATTATTTTACGGACTCTTGCCTTGCTTGATCCAAAGCTCAGTACTTATATCCAATTTGTTGTGCAATCTAAAGCCGGTAGCGGGGATGTTAACGCTTATGGCGATGCGAAATTAACGGATGGGGATATCCGCGTACTCGAAAGTTTCGCCGCGGGGATTCTCGGTAATGACGCTCAAATCATTCAACAAATAGATGATGCCATCGCGCGTTTTATTCCCGCGGAAACAATTCGCCCTGCCGTCAAAATTAAGAGAGATGCAGAAGTCATTTCAATTCAAGCTTTCCCGGCGGTGAATGTGCCGGAATGGGAAAAAACGCGGACAGCAGCATTGCAGCAAATGATTTCATTTCTGCCGGCCGTGCTTTCCAAAGAAACCGGTTGGATACGGCTCATTAGCTGGACTTGGAATTGGTTATTTAGATTGATTTCGAAGTGGAAATCACCGAATGTTTTTGCAGTTATTGAAATTGGAATGCAGGATGACGCAAGTATTGCTGCGAATATTCGCACTGCTCAAAAACAAGGAAAAACACCGGTATTGCTTAGCAGCGACAAAGTTAGCGACTTTCGAAATAGACACAAAGCTCTAGCGCAACTTCTTACGCCGCAAGAGCAGAAAAATCTCGTAATCGTTTTTGAATCGAATGAAAATATTTCAGAACCACAAGCCGGGGATTATCGCGCAAGCTTGCGGCGTTCTTTTCTAGGGGTTAAAGAAAGGCACATTCAATTCCGCACATTGGATTTGGCAATATCTTCCGGGAATTTGCCCGAGGCCTGGGCAGCGCATTTGAAAGACACGCTTCAAAAATTGGAAAAAATCGCAAGTCATGGGCCGACGGAAACTCTGGATCAAGCGTTGAGTTTCGTGACAGACGAAATTTTAAAACAACCCGGTCTTTTGCCCGGCGTGGTTGCCGAACTTGGCCGGACCATTTCAAATGCTACGGGATCAAAGGGATCACAAAGTGTCGCAACCGTTCTTTTGCGTGATATTCAAAGCCGTGTTGAGAGCGAGAGTCCTCTTGCTGCGACCTTGATGAATGTTTTGGCGGGTCT
Source organism: Candidatus Omnitrophota bacterium (assembly GCA_043718225.1). Classification (GTDB taxonomy): domain Bacteria; phylum Omnitrophota; class Omnitrophia; order Omnitrophales; family Aquincolibacteriaceae; genus Multiplicimicrobium. Next base: position 10,294 of record JAYSWD010000097.1, on the reverse strand, counting down.
TCCGGCGGTACAAAAATCCGAAACCGCATCTGCGAAAGATATCGTTGCGAACCATCCGATGCTCGCGGGAATTCGTGGTATTTCCGAGACAGAAGCTGTCGCTCCCCGTATGAAAAAAGCGGGACCGGTTGAAAGCCTTCCCGGTCTTTTTGCGGCTACGAATGCCGCTGCCGTGGAAGCAACCGGTATCTTGAGTGATTTAAATTCCAGTGCTCAGTCGGTTGAACATGCTGCTATGAAAGCGATGGTTGATGAAGTTGCTGTGCATGCCATGATGCACGGTCTCAATTTAAATCCGAATTTAAGCGGCATAATGGTTATCGCGGAGGGTGCTGCGGATGATGTCCCCACATTTCATGCAGGGCAGGAACTGGGAGCGGGACACTTTGGAGAGCATCGTTATGCCGCGAGTACCGTGCGGGCTGATATGGCAGCGGATCCGGTTGAATTGACAAATGGCGGAGCGAAAACAGGAGTAAACGGTACAAGCTCGGTTTTGCTGGCTGCGGCTGAAGGATCTATTTTTCAAATGCCTGAACTTTATATGATGGCAATTATCACGCATGGCCGCGCGAAGGTAAATGTGGACGGAAGTGTGGAAGGAAATCTCCAGGCCATTGCGGCTGCCACCGCGCACAAGAAAATATCAAAACTGCGCATCGGTACTTTGTACCGCGAACGGCACAAAACTTTAATTCGTCAAATGATAGAGGCCGGCATTGCGGCGGCTTATAAAAAAGGCAAGCAATGGATTTTGAGTACGGATAAAGAATTTAATTTTGAAGAATATTGGAAATATGTCGGACAAGAAATAAAAGCAACCGGAACATACGGTGTGAGCGGTGAATCGGCCAATGCCGGCCGCAATCATTTAAAACTTTATAATGCCGGGACCGTCGGAGCGACGGAAGCCGTGGGCACGGGTATTCTTGATGCGACTTACGGCACCGGCGCAACGGCCGAAGCCGTGATTGAAGAAGCGATTGCGACAGCCCATGGGTTAACGTACTCCAAGCGTTTGATGCCGTTTGAAGTCAAGGATGTTGTGCGTTTTAATCCCGCGCATGATCCCGCGGAATTGCTCAATCCCGCGAACTATGACGATCCCGCAACGGCAAAAAGTGTCGGGGAAGAACTGAGCAATCTCGCCAAATTTGGAATCACGCCCGGCAATTTCAAAGATCAAGTTTGGACCTATTATCCAAGCGGTGAATATTCTCAAAGCACGCCGGGTGCCGGCAAAACATTAATTAAAGGTACGGATTTTGCGCTTCATATAACCATGCTTAAAGATGATGTGTGGCAAAAATCCGTGAAAGGAGTTCGCCTTAATTCTAAAACCGGCATCGTGACTTTAACCCACAAGGTTTTCAACGGTTCCGGCCGGGTTAAAACATTGAGAATCGAATATCACACGCCGATGAGCCGCGTTTTAGATGCCGGCGAAGGGGATACGCCCGCAGGCCGGCTTAAGATCGCGGCAACATTGGCACATTTTGCGAACGGACAAAATCTAAAAACAGGACTGTTCGATAAGGCAAACGAAGAGTTGGAAGGACTCAAAACTCCCGAGGCGGCGGCATTGCGTTTGTTTGTTCAAGCCAAAAAAATGCTTGTGACCGGTGTCAACAAAGCACGAGTGAAACCGGTTTTGGAAGCGGCGCTGGCTTTGGATCCAAACGACAGCACCGGTTTGATTCATCCACTTCTTAATCATTTTAACGGCAAATCCATGCAATTCGCGGCGCGCGTGAAAGTAGATATTAACTCAACTCCTGCCGTTCGTTCCGAAATGCGTTTGGCTGCGTCTGTCACGCAGTGGCGGAATCGCATCACGCCGGCTCAGCTTAGTGGAGCCCATAATCAGTACGTTACCGATCTTTCCCGTCAAGGACGCAACCGAAGAGCATTCGAATTTATTGCCGGGCGGGCGGCTTTTGGTTTTGTTCTGGCGCCGCTATTTTCGGCGGCCGCTTTCTCGTATCTGACTTTTCAATACGGGCCTTCGATGCAAGCGGCAGTCCTCATAGAATCCCAAGTTAGCGGGCCGACGCGCGGCTTGGTACGGCATATGCAGGCCCGCCGGGAGCGCAAACAACAAGCAGTCAGGAATGATACGTCGGTTGTATTTCTAATCAGTGACGGAGACACGGCTCCTGAATTAACGCTCGCGGATTTACGCGCGTTTGGCAGTCGCATCGTGTTGGTGGGCGCTGGATTTAATCCTGAAGCCAGAAAACGTTATGAGCACATGGCACGAATTCTTAGACAAGAAAATCCGCGTTTTGGTTTTGAGACCAGATTGGCTACCAGTGCTCGCCCAACCCGTAAAGCTATTAACCGCTTACAGGCTCAATATCCTCAAAGCAATGTCGCGGTTGTGTATTCGGCAGTGCCGCAGGCTGTGCTTCGAGAGTTTGAATCAATCGAGCGTAAAGGCGGACGGGGATTTGCCGTCAGCTTGCCGCGCAGTCCTTCAGCACGAGCCGTCATGACCACGCTGACAGGGCAATTGCTTGTTACTCCCGAGGCATTGGAGCGGCAGTCCATCGGTGGATTGGAAGTTGATTCCTCTAGGCCTAATGGATTCACTTCACTTTTCGTTCCGCCTGACCGCGAATGGTTTTTCGTTTCCGAAGGTTTTCTTGCCATTCAGCGTCTCTTTTCATCTGCCGCTTAAGGGTTTTTGTCTCCCTAATCTACGCGATTAAAGAACTCAAACTGCGTAGGTTTGGATGAGTTGAGGTGGTGAAAATAAAAACCATCTTGATTGATTCGTCCTCTATAATGCCCGGATGAATACAACTACAAAAACTCCGGATTCTGCTGCTGTCCCGGTACAAAATCAGCACTCTTTTGATGGACTTGGCATTGCGCCAATGATCCTGGAAATTCTCGATAAGATGCAATTTAAGCATCCGACACCCATTCAATATCAGGCTTTACCTCCTGCGATTGAGGGTAAGGACTTAATCGGTATCGCTCAAACCGGTACCGGCAAAACACTTGCGTTCGCCATTCCGATGATTATGCGCTTGGCCGCCATGAAAGGCAAAGGCTTGGTTGTGGTTCCGACGCGTGAGTTGGCCGCTCAAGTTGAAGAAACCATGAATAAAATCGCGCCCAAGTTTAATATGCGCACCGCGCTTTTAATCGGCGGAGCTTCGATGCATATGCAGGTTCAGGCGCTTCGCCGCCAGCCGCGTATTATTCTCGCGACTCCCGGACGATTGCTCGACCACATGGAACAGCGCACGATTAATTTAGGCGATGTGAACTGTCTTGTTTTGGATGAAGCGGATCGCATGTTTGATATGGGGTTTGAGCCTCAAATTCGTCAGGTGATGAAACAGATTCCAAAAGAACGTCAGACCATGCTTTTTTCAGCGACAATGCCGCCAAAAATCATGCAATTGGCTTCCACTTATCTTCAACTTCCGGCTTACGTTGAAATCGCAAAGCCCGGAACGACATCGGATCTTGTAACGCAAGAAATGTATATTGTCGCCAAGGAGAACAAAAACGGCTTGCTTGTGAAGCTTCTCGAAACTTCAAAGGGAAGCGTTCTTATTTTTTCACGCACGAAAATCGGCGCGGTTAAAATCGCGCGCGGCTTGCATCATGCGGGAATTAATGTGGCGCAAATTCATTCGGACCGCACGCTCGGACAGCGCCGCGAAGCGCTGGATGGGTTTAAGACAGGCCGCTATCGTGTGCTTGTCGCGACGGATATCGCTTCACGCGGCATTGACGTTCAGGCGATCGAGCTCGTCGTGAACTATGATCTTCCCGATGATCTCGACAATTACGTTCATCGTATCGGTCGCACAGGGCGTGCCGGGCATCATGGCCGCGCGGTCACTTTCGCTATGCCTGATCAATATATGGAAGTGGCACGCATAGAACGTTTGGTTCAAAAGCAACTTGCTGTTCTTGAGCATCCGGATGTTCCTTCTGCAAAATTTCCTGATCGCAGCCGCGGTTCTTCGAGTCGCCTCGCTCCTCGTACGATGAGTCGCGGTGGTTTTGGCGGCGGTCGTGGCCGCGGTGGTTTCGGTGGTGGAGGCCGTTCTTTCGGCCCACGTGGTCGTCGTTAAGCGTTAATTTTAAGAATTATTTTTAAAGCCCGCACAACTTATTGTGCGGGCTTTTTTTCTTTGCGCAGCAGTTTTATCTTGGTGTGTCTTAAAAGTCATAATTGTTAGAACCTTCCTAACGCCGGGGGTTGGGAAGGTTTAGTTATTTAGCTTTCTCAATGCAAGTATCTTCGGATAACTGCGCTTTTGTATTCCAGCCCTCTTATCTCCAAAAATGAAGTAGTTTCCACATATTACTAAGTTCGCGTCCTCGTCAGCTTTTACACTACATCAGTAAGCTCAAGCATAGAAACGACTTATGGAAAAAATATAAGTTGGCATGATCCATGCATCTATATAAACGTTAGATAAATGATTTTAATAAGTTTTCACAAGTTCAGAGGAGGTGTTAAGTGAAAAGCAAGCATTCGCACCGCGTACCGGGACAAGAGCCTCCAGCGAGATGTCACATGGTCGCGACACGAGAAATTTTGGTCCGAGCCGAGGAACGAGAATGCAGGCGTATCCAATGAGATACGTCAAAGACGAGAGACGAAGGGTTCGGATCAAAAGATCCGTGTCCCATTTGGGTTGCGGCGGGACCCGGTCGTCTGCTGCGTTCTCGCTCCTTGACGTAGCTTTGACTACGCCTTCGTCGCGTACGCCTTGCATCCGAAACCGGGTCGCGCGCGCAACGCGACCGCGTGGCATCTCGCTGAAGGCTCTCCAATCATTTTTGAGAATGACGGCGCTTCAACAATTTGGGAAGTGTTTGTCTGAAGAACGTTATGAGAACGCGCGCGACGCGCTTGGTCTTGCATGCCGGTATGGGGCCACAAGCCAGGAAATTCAGTCTTTAATGAGAAACTTGGGGAAGTTTCACTGAATCTGAAGTGAGATTTGTTTTTAGGGGGGATATGGGGTTCAAAAATAGGGTCGTCTTTAAAGTTATTTCGGTGATTGTAATTCTTGCGTTTATAGCGCAGGACATCGCTTTTGCCAACCCCTCTCCCAGTTTTTTTCAAAGCGCTGTTTCTCAATCCTTTAATCGCGGCGCCGAAGACTTTGTCGTTCACGGCAAAAAAATCCAGCTTCATCCCGGTTCGGGAAAAATCATCCGTTCTTTTCAAGGTAAAAAATCCGCGACTGTTTTTTTGATTCAAGACGCGCACTTTCACCGCGAAGCTCAGGAGAATGCCGCGGCCGCCATGACGCAGCTAATCGACAAATTTGACATTCGTGCCGTCGGTATTGAAGGTGCTTCCGGTGAGTTATGGCATGACTGGGCGACACGCTATCCTCAGGAGCAAGTACGCGGCTCTGTTTTTCAATTTCTTTTGGATAAACACCAAATCGGTGCCGCCGAATTTGCGCTTTCGCGCGTGAAATCAGCCGCGCCCATCCGTCTTTTTGGTTTAGAAGATAAAGATTTGTACCATCGTCATCTGCAAGTCGATCGGGATATCCGCGCGCGCCGCGTCGAAATGCAAAGCCGCCTCAATGCCTGGAAGCGTGTTCTTAAGGGCATCATTTCGCAGGTTATGCCCGCCGCTTATTTGAATTACACCTCGCTTATTCCCGCGCAAAGTGAAAGCACTGAAGGCTGGATCAAGCCGCTTTTGGATTATGCGCGCAAGCAAAACGCGGATTTAATCGATTATCCGCAAATCACAATTTATAGCGAGCTTGAAAAAAGTATGGAAAAAATGGACGGCGCGGTTTTAATGCGCGAATTTCGCCGCGTTAAAGATACCGAGCTGCGCGTGGGGCTTCTTAATCTTGCTTTAAAATCGAATCCGGCTCAAATCAGCTGGCTAAAAGAACAATTCAACCGCCGCGAATTGAATGCCGCTTATCCGAAGTTAATCGAATGGCTGCGTGTGATGGAGCTTTCCTGCAAGCTGGATGAAAATCTGATTTCCGAATTTAAAATGCTGGACGCCGCTTTCCGCCGCAGCTTGCTTCAAACCAACGAACAATTATGGCTGGATCGTTTAAGCGGCTGGACGGATTTAATGACGGCGTGGGAAAAACTCGAATGGGCACCGGAAGATGCGGCGCGTTATGAAAGAGATCACGCTGAATTTTTGAGTCAGGAGACAGCCGAAAAAATTCTTGGATTCTTAAAGCGGTATCGCGTTCAAACCGGCGATGACAGCTGGCAAAAACTTTTCAACAATGAAACTTGGTCATCTTGGTTTGAATTTTACGCTTTGGCGTTAGAGCGTGACACAGTGCTTGCCGCCAATACGGAAAAAATAGTTCAAAACGCGGGTTCAAAACCGGTTTTGATTTATGCCGGCGGTTTTCATACGCCCGGACTTGAACGCGACTTGCGCGAACGCTCAATTTCTTTTGTTACGATTCGTCCGGTGATCCGTCGTGAGCAGGAAGTATCTGAACGTATTGCTTATGAGAAAGCGCTGGATGGCGATACCGGTTTTTTTGAAAAAATTCTACGGCAGTCGATGCTTGCCGCGAAGCGTTCACAGCGTGTGCCTTTTGAGCTTCAAACCGCACGCTCTTTTCCAGAATTGAGCGTCGGTTTTTTAGGGTTGAGAGGTGATCAGGCCGCATTTGCTCTGGGCACAACATCTTTGCTTGCCGCCTTCTCGGCGGTTCAGGCCATGCCTGCGCAGAATTTTTTAGGGGTAACGGCTCTTTCTCAAAGTTGGTGGAGCAATGTGCGGATGGAAGGGTTTAATAATTTAGGCGGAACTGCACATGGAACCATTTCGACTTCTTTTTTAGGTTTTGTTAATTTACGTCTGCGAAGAGGGGGCGGTGAAGGCCGCGGGTACATAGCTTTTTCCGGTACGCCTTGGTCCATTCAAATCCAAAAATCTGAAATGCGTTCTCACAATTTAGTCTCGCCGGCGGCCTCTTCTGCCGGGGTACCAAGACCAATCAAAAACCTCGGGAAACTTTTGCCGCCGGGTCTTTTGCCTGTGCAAAAAGAAACCGATTTAGTGCGTTCGGAAGTACGCGCACTGAAGTCGACCGGACAAATCGAAAAACCGATAATTGAAAGGCGCCCCACGGTAATCCGCTCAAGTTTGTGGCGGACAGCGCTGATCAGTTTTTTATTCGCGGTTTTTTTCGGCCCCATTAGTGCTTTTGCGCAGCAAACAGCGGTCGTTCCCAATCTCCAGTCGCAAGCCCGTGCAGAAAAACTAATGGCGAGTATTGAGGCAATTAATCATTCCAAATCAAAAATTGGCCCGGGCATCAGTAAAAAAGTGAAGTCCCACGCGCCGGAATGGAAATTAGTTCAAAAGTTTCAAAAAAATTATTTAGAAGTTACGCAAAATCCCGCTGCGCTTGGCAAATGGGGAGCGGATGGTGTTTGGGGTTGGAAAGATAAGAGTCCGACCAATATCGCGATTAAAAATGTACGCAATGCTCTTCAAGCGTCGAAAGGAGATTCTGCTGTTTTTTATCAAATGGTAACCGGCAAAAAACTGCCCGTTGCCGCTCCGGTTCTTGCTCCGAAAATGACAGAGCCTCCTGAGGTTGCGCCATCAGTTTCGGCCCCGCCAAAAGTATCCAACCCGCCGGTAGCCGTGCCTGTTCCATCCGGAACAATTCCACCGGCAACGGCAACGCAGGCCACACAGCGTGTGTTGAGCTTTGTTGATCCTGCAAATCCCGTCGGTATGTTTGGAGTTTATGGCCCGGTGCAGTTTCCGTTGTCCCAATGGATGCGCCATCAGGAGCTTTGGATGACGCAAACTCAAAATCCCATCGCCGGAACTGTGAGTGGAGGTGTTTCCGAAAGCATAGCAAAAGCTCGGCTCAGGCAGCAGCAAGAACAACAACATCAAATGGCTCAGCAGGAACAGGAGCTTCAGGAAAAGGCCGCCGCAATTCAAAAAGCTAAAGCTGAGATTAGCCGCATGCTGCAGGGCTCTGAAGCGCTGGTAACGAATCTGCAGAAAATAGCCGGTGGAACGGTTTTTCCCGCTGATATTCAGGATCAGATTTCGGAAAGCCGCAGTTTATTCGAATCTGCAAGCGTAAGCGTCGATGACCTTACCAAAAAAGCCAAAACAGACGGATATTCCGAAGCCGTTCAGGCGGGTGAAGCTACACAAAAACGCATGAAAAAGTTGAAGACTGATTTGGATAAGACCATCGAAAAAATTATCGCTCAATCCGAAAAAAAACCAGCGAACGATGCCGCAGATAAGGCGGTTAAGCAAGAAGCAGCGGATGCAAAAGCGGAAGTAGAACGGCAGCACCAAATCGCGGCTGAACAGGAACGTCAAAAACAGGCTGATGCTGCCGTACAAGCGGAACGCGAACGCCAGGTGGCTGCTAAAGGAAAAATCATTTCCGATGAGACTGTAAGTTCAGTCAAGCAATGGTTGGGAAGTTTTGGCAATACATTGCATGGATGGTGGGATGGTTTGTGGAATTTAGGTGTGAGTGCCGTTGACCGTGTGAAAAGTTTAGATTATGTCGGCGCCTTGGAGTTCATCCAAAAATGGACAAATCAAAATGTGAAATGGTTATTGGGTGCTTTGGCCACAATTTTAGGTTTTCGTATTTTTCTTTGGTCCTATCGAAAATTTGTAAAGAAACTGGACAAGCATCAGCGTTATTTCTTGCGCTATGGAAAATTAGTCAAAGCTAACCCCTTGTCGGAGAAGGCTATCAATAAGCAAGTTAACGGATTGCATGCTTATCTCAAAAAGAATAGAAAAAATTTTAAAACAGATTATATGATCGATGACATTAAAGTTATGGAGTATGCGCATTATTTGTTTTTGAAACAATTTCCTGCTCTGAAAAAAGCACAGAAGATGAGCGTCAAAAGACTGATTGCTTTTTATAATCGGTTTGAGGCTTATCAAAAGCAATATCCCGATGTTTTAAAGAACGGATTTAAGGTCGATGGGAAAACTTTGGTGCGTTATGGTGTTGATTTAGCTCAAATTATTCATGACAAAGAAGAAAACGAACCTGCGCATAAAACATCGCGTGCATGGCCATTGATTATTGATTTCTTGATCTTGGCTGGAGGCGTGGGAATCGTCTACTTCTTGGGATTGGGTTTCCTTTCTTGGGTGGTACTTGCTACGGGTGTGATGGCCATTGCCACGATGGTAGCTTATCGCGCTGGTTGGTTGCTTGGTGTTTTATTGAATGAATGGGGCCATCAGTTTGCTGCATTAACCCGATTCAAACTTCGTACCGTTTTCAGTTTTCGTAACTGGACCGCGAACTGGACTCTTGGGAGAGTAATTGTTAGCTTGTTGCCAGGTGCTGCGCTTGCAACTGGTTATGTACGTTTGAATGGCAAAGATATGGCCAAGCTTGAAAGCCAAGGGAAGCTTAAACCCGCGATGAAATATATCCGCCGCGCCGGCTGGATATACGGTTTTATAGGTTTCTCGGGATTGATCATCGCCGGTTTTTGGATGGGATTCATTTGGGCGCTTCCGATTTTGCCGATTTTCCTTTATGCCGCCATTGGTGCTGCTGCACTGGCGCAAATTACAGGGTTTTATTCTGATTTTATCAATCCGCCCCGGCAAGAAGATTGTGCTGCTTGCGGCAACGTCGCTCTCATGGGCAAAATTGAATCAATGCGGGACTTTACTCAGTTTCGCCAAGGTATTTCGCAGGCTTTGCGTATCACGCAAAAACGCGGCACAGTTGAAGTCGGTTTTTTCGTAATTTTGTCAAATCCTGAAAATATCGAAGAAACTTTAGTGGTGCACAAGAAGTATTACATCGATTCGCGGCAACAAGCTACCGACGTTTTTGATCTTTTCATAAGATACTTAGAAGGCGAAATTCGCGCGAAATGGCCAGATTTGATTGAAGAAGACGACCGCTTTGGAACGTTTAAACACCCGCTTTACGCGCAAATCGAAGTGCACTCCCGTTATCCGACAACTGGCGGTACGGATGAAGTCGATTTTACCATCGACGAATTGGAAAAAGGCGCGCATCCGCATGGCTGGAAAGAAGACATCTCGCTTAAAACCAATGTGATGGCACGTGTCGGAAAAGTTTTCAAAATTATTTTGTTTGGGCTCTATACCGTGCTGGGGCATAACGGCGATTTTAATGAAATTGTTATGAAAGTGCTGACGGCTCTGGGAATCGTGGAGTCACGTAGTTATAACAATAGGCAAATGGCTTTTACTTTGCGCCGCATTCTTAAACATTACAATGGAACTAATGGCGATTCTCCCAAGCTCTCTGGC
>JAYSWD010000096.1:0-1665 GCA_043718225.1 Candidatus Omnitrophota bacterium | reverse complement strand
CTGACCCAACTAAACCAGCAGTGGATGAATCTGGTGATAACGAGTCCAATAACTTGAACCCAGATGGTACTCCTGGTCCAATTCCAACCAATGGTGTTGCAACTGGTGCTGATGGTGTAGATCCAAGTAACACCCCTGCGAATGATGGTACTGGCCCTGGTGGTGAAGCGAGCATTGTGACTCTGACACCTGTTTCTAACGGTACTACTGCTCCAATCTTCAATGGTCCAGAGACCAAGCCGATGGCAACTGGTCCAAGTGGCTTGACCAACGATGATTTCACCAACAAATCCGTAACTATCGATGCTACTGATGCGAAATGGGTGCCTAATGCGACTACTGGTGTCCTCGAACCTGCTCCTGTAGATCCACAATCTACTGGCTTCACCAACACTGTTCAACAAGCTCCAGGACAAGATCCATTAACTGCTCGTCCTCAGTTTGTATCCTTGTTACCTACTGCGCCAGCGAACAAAACAGACTTACCTGATGGAACTATTGTCAAAATTATTTCTAATGGTGTCAGTGCTGCCTATGAGTATGACCAGCCAACTGGTGTATTCACTCCAGTCTCAGGTACTCTTCTCACTACTCTAACTGTTCCAGTTACTGGTACTGTGAACTACGGTGTAGAAGTCGATCTACCTGCTGGCACTCCACAACTCAAAGCTTACCCAGTCTCGATTACTTCCTTTACCGATGGTGCTCCAGAAGTTAAAGATCCTGGTACTGGTGCTGTTCTGTTGACTGCACTTCCTGGTGATGGTGGCATTACCGCTGATGATGCTAAAAACGTCACGATCGATCGTCTGTACACTGGCTTCCTCAAAATGCAAAAAGAAGCTCAAGTTTACAAAATCGAGAATGGTGTTACTACTGTCGTATCTCCGTTCTCTTCCAGCGCTCCTAAAGCTGCGCCTGGTCAGTACATCGAGTACCGCATCAACTACAGCAACATCTCTGAAGCTGTTCCTACCGGTAGCAACAGTGTTGGTCTAGCTGCTAGCAACATCAAAATCTTAGAGAAAGGTGATAGCGTACTTCCAGGTGGCAACAACTGGGCAGCTACAACTACTCACAAACCTAACACTGCGGCAGATAGCAACGGTGTCCTCAAGTTTGATGGCGGCGCGAGCACTAATGCTAGTACTGCAATCGCTGAGTACTTGGATACTGTACCTACATTGGCACCTGGTGTCTCCGGTCAGTTCACTTTCACTCGTCAAGTTAAATAATTAACTAGAGCACGCCTCGTTCCCACAAGGGAGCGAGGTTTCGATGCCGCTGTGGAAAAGCCTTGGTTATCAAAAACGGTTCATTGCTGGACTCTGCTCAGAATGGCTGAGACTCTTAACTGACAATCTGTTGAGGATAGATCAAACAGTCCAGTTTCCTGCCGTCCTTAGAATCGCGGTTTCAACTGAAAGCGGATTTACGCAAATATTGCATACTGCACAGCCCCTGCAAGTTTGATGTTCTCTTTGGGGATACTAACTTTGAGGGGCTATGCCCTACCTTTTTTATATTTACAGGAGTAATTTCCCGCATGAAACGTTTATTGTCTGCAACGCTTGCTTTGACAACTTTGACTACCACTATCTTATTTAGTGGCAATCTACCAGTCATCAGCCAATTTACTCAACCAGCCGTCGCCCAAGTCGCCGC
>JAYSWD010000095.1:0-1674 GCA_043718225.1 Candidatus Omnitrophota bacterium | reverse complement strand
AGAAAATGCCAAGCCCTTTGCTACAGCAGTAGTACCGCCTCATATTTGATTTTAGGGAAAGCGGCACATCATCGTAGTCGGACATCAAGTCCTGCACGATGAGTACCGGCACATAGGAGCCGGCACTATAGGCGTTTCCAATAAATAGCCCTAACCCGTTTTTCTCATCGATTATGTTGATCGATGAGAAAAGCGCTTTGGACTGTGCGTCTGAACGGCGCACTGTCCAAAGTTGTGCGCCTGGTAATTTGACAGGGCGCACAAGATTGTCCTGCGGCGCAATATCAGTATCTTGTTTGCGCCGCAGCCCTTCGGGCGAACATCTCATTTTTTGATGAAGTTCGGGCTAAATTCAAATGTCAACGCCCCGTTGCCCTTTTCGAGCATGTCCAGAGGGAGGAGCTCTTGAGCCGCCTTTTCAATGGAATGGAAAGGGCGAGCGAAAGCGCAGTGGAGGCCGCTCAAACCGGCGTTCATTTTTGCGGCCGCAACGGTCCCGGCGGACTTGCTCGAAAAGGGCATCGCTGCATCACAAGAAATTCTGCAGCTTCCTCTCGTGAAAATGAGGGAATTGGCAGTTGGTTTGGAGCTATTGAATTACTCAAAGAAGGTGTTATATTTATAAAGTGAGTGTTATTGCTCTTCTTAAATCTGAGGATTAACAACCCCGCAAAAGCGGCTGAAAAAATAGAAGGTTCTCGCTATGGAAGGAAAACGGATACTTCTGGGAGAAATTTTAATCCAGAAGGGGCTTATTGACCGCCAGCAATTGGAAATCGCACTGGCTGAACAGCAAGTTACCCGCGAGCCGCTCGGACAAATTCTTCTTAAAAAACAATTCCTTAAAGACGAAACCGTTCTGAAAGAAATTATCGCAGAGCAAACCAACCGTGTTTTTTTAAAACTTCATCAGCTCAAACCCCAAAACAACCAAAGACTTAAAGAAACCATTCCCAAAGAAATGGCTTTACTCCATCTCATTCTGCCGCTTTCGCGCGATGGCAGAGAGTTAAAAATTGCAGCCGCGCGTCCCACGGATGTCATCTTAATGGATACATTAAGAAAATTAACGGGCTGTGACATTGTCTTTGTTATGGCCACAGAGGCCGATATACGGCAGGCCATCGAAAAGTTTTACAGCTCAACGGATTTAGAGGAAGTGGTTACTTCTACCGAAATCGATACTGCGTCCAGTCTTTATGTCCAGGAAATACAAGACACGCAGATGGATCTTAGTAAGGAAACGGCGGCGGGAGAACAAGCGCCGGTGGTCAAGCTGGTCGACACGCTTCTCAAGCGGGCTGTCGAGGACAGAGCGAGCGATATTCACATTGAGCCTTTCCGCGATCAAATTAGTTTACGCTACCGCGTGGACGGTGTGCTCTATGAATTACAGCCTCCGCCCAAACAATTTCACATCGCGCTCATTTCGCGCATTAAAATTTTAAGCAAACTGGACATTGCCGAAAAAAGAATTCCTCAGGACGGGTCTTTTACTATTTTTTATGAAACCCGCCGCATCGATATCCGTGTTTCCACCATTCCGGTGATGCACGGAGAGAAACTGGTCATGCGTCTTCTCGACAAAAAAGCGGATTTGCTGGATATCAATGCGCTGGGCCTGGAGAAGCATCAGCTTGAAATTTTTAATGAAAAAATTAATAAACCCTACGG
>JAYSWD010000094.1:0-16051 GCA_043718225.1 Candidatus Omnitrophota bacterium | reverse complement strand
AGCCGTTTCAGAAAATGTTTAATTTCAATATGCAAGACGGCCGCATCTTAAGAAAGGGAACGGGTTCGGGCTTTAAAGATCTGGATTTAGACTTGGATTTCAGCCCGATGTTGATGGAGGCGAAGGCGTCGCATTTTTCCTGGGGCGGATCGGTTTTTGAAGCGGCCGTGAAAGGCATTCATCCCGAAAAGGACGCTAAATGGGCGGGCCATCTGACTTCTGAGAAAATGGTTGCCGCGAATGTTTGGAAAGAATGGAAAGATTTTTGGGGAGGAGAAAACACTGCGTGGCTGGAAAGCTTGCACCCGTGGATTCAAAGAATGATTTTAAGCGACGATCCTTTTGAGGTTGTCAAAATTAATTTTTCAGCGGAAAAACAAAATCTTCAGATCGAGTCACTTGAAGCGCGCGCGTTTGACGGCAGTTTGTCCGGTTCCGGTTTTATTAACAGCCTGGAGCAAAAAACCCAGTTTCAAGCTAGCGGAGCGGGAATGGATGCAGCCCGCTTTTTTAAATTTCTAGGAGCCGCGCAGCCGCCTTTGGAAGGCCGGGCCGATTGGAAGGCCGATTTGGAAGGTGACCATGCAAATTGGTCGGGGCCTATTTCTCTTTCAATGCAGGATGGTTTTTTGAATCACTTTGGCTATGTTAAAGCATTTGAAAAAATAGAGCCTTTTAAGGAAGCCACGGGGGATGCTAGCGACAGGGTGCCCTTCAAATTTTTAAAAATGAACGGCCGCGTTGAAAATGAACGCTTTAAAGCCGAGCAAATCAATTTTGAGAACGAACAAATTCAAGTTGAAGGCGAAGGCGAAGTTGCTGGAGACGGCATTTTAAATTTCCGGCTTAAGACACGATTAGAAGCCGGGTATTTCCGGCAGCTTTTTCCGAAGCGCGCGGATGATTTTATTTCCGCTCAGGATGCTTTTTTTGGTCCGATCACTTTGCTCGCATCCGGCCCGATGGACGGGCTTGATTTGAAACCGGATCCCCAATCGGTAGCGCAAATAGCGAGTGGGTATGCGCGCAAGAGAACCGAAGCTATTTCACGGTATCTGTAATATTCCTGCTCTGCGCCGAAGGCGCAACCGCATCCTTGCCTATTCCGCTATTTGTAAGGCTGTCTTTTGCTATGGTGTCGCGGCTGAGCGAAGCTAAGAGCGAGAATTATAACCGGAACCGCTTTCTTAATTTCAAAACCAGATTTCTGGCCGCCTTCTCTTCCGCCTCTTTTCTTGATCTTGCCACGGCCTTTGCGCGTTTCTGCCCGTCGATCCAGGCGATGACCTGAATGCCTTTCGCAACCTGCGAGCTTTCATATTGAGGCAATTTCTTCCAATATTTTTGGCTGATTTCCTGAAGCGTGCTTTTGGGATTAGGATCAAGCCGGAAAAGTTTCTTGATATCAAAGTATTCGTCAAAATGGGTGAGAATAAATTTTTCAGCGGCTTTTTTTCCGCAGTCGAAATAAATGGCCGCGATTAAAGATTCAAAAACATCCGCGAGGACTTTGGCCTTCAGAAAAGAGGGAGATGATTTTTTAAAGCCGCGGCCGAGGCGCATGTATTTATTCAATTTAAGCGTGCGAGCGATTTTAATTAAAATTCGGCGCGAGACGAGCGTGGAGCGTAAGCGGCTTAAAAGTCCTTCGTCGGCGTCTTTAAAAGTTTGATAGATTTTGTGGCACACAACTTCATTCAGAATGGCATCGCCCAGAAATTCCATCCGGTCAAAATGTCCCAGTCCCGGAACGGGGTTTTCATACCGGAAAGAGGGATGCGTTAAAGCGGCCTCATAACCCGATGGCTTTTTGATTTTGAGTCCTAAAGCTTTTTCGAGGCCCTTGAAGTCAATGGAGCGGATCACACGTGTACTCATGGGGCGGTAAACTAGAGGCTTTTAGGGATTGTGTCAATGTGTCAATTTGCGTCAATTTTAAGCTTCTTGTCACTTGTTCCCAGCTCTTTGTCCCCTTATAATACCCCTTCATTTTTAAGGGTCAAAAAGGCTTGGTTTTATGATTACAAAGAAAGTATCAGTTATCGGGGCAACGGGTTACGTCGGCGTAGAGCTGACGCGGTTTCTGTTAAGGCACCCGCATGTCCAGATTTCCAGGCTGACAACTAGTCAGCCTCAAGGGCTTCCTTTGAGGGCACTTTTGCCCGAAGTTCATGCCGCTGCCGCGCATCAAGTCATTCCCTATAACAAAGAAGATGTGATTGAAAATTCGGACGTGGTTTTTTTATGCCTGCCTCATACCGAAGCGATGCAGCATGCCGCAGCGTTTATGGACGCGGGAAAAACAGTCATAGATTTGTCGGCGGACTTCCGGCTTAAAAATCCGGCCGAATATCCGGTTTGGTACGGCGTTGAGCATTTGTCGCCCGAGCTTTTAAAAAAATCCGTGTATGGTTTGTCCGAATTTTACCGTGACGCAGTGAAGAAAGCGGATTTGATCGCCAATCCCGGATGCTATCCGACGGGATCATTACTTGCATTGCTGCCGCTGGTAAAGAAAAAATTAATTGATTTGAACTCAATCGGTATTACCGCTGCGTCCGGCGTGAGCGGCGCGGGAAAAAAGCCCTCTGCGGCAACGCATTTTTGCGAGACGCATGAAAATTATTTCGCTTATAAAGTCGGCAAGCATCAGCATACGCCTGAAATCGAACAGATTCTCGCGGAAGGCGCGGGGTCATCACTTAAAATTGATTTTACGACACATCTTCTTCCGGTGAATCGCGGCATTCTTTCTACGATTTACGCTAAGAAAGCCGCAGGCGTAACCGAAGAGCAAATCCGCGCGGCTTATGAAGATTTTTACGGGAAAAGTTTGTTTGTCCGCCTGAAGAAAAGCGGCGAGTATCCGTCTTTGAAAGACGTGCAATGTTCCAATTTTTGCGATATCGGCGTGCTGCTCAATCCGCGCACCGACACTGTAACGGTGATTTCAGCGATTGATAATTTGGTGAAAGGTGCCGCGGGCCAGGCGGTTCAAAATTTTAATATTCGGTTTGGCTTCGAAGAAGGAACAGCGCTTTTATGAAAAAAATTCCCGGTGTAACGCTTTTAAAAAATGGCACTTTGACTTCCGCGAAGGGGTTTATCGCTTCGGGCATGTTTTGCGGTATCAAGCGCGTATCTAAAAAATATGATATTTCACTGGTTGTTTCGGAAAAAGCCGCGACAGCCGCGGGGGTTTTTACGGTCAATCGCGCGAAAGCTTGGCCTGTTTATCTCGCGATCAAAAATCTAAAAAATGCAAAGCATATGGCTATTCTCGGAACAAGCGGCAATGCGAATTGTTTGAACGGCCTTACGGGTAAAGCGGCTGCATGGACGTGTTTGAAAGCGGCAGCGGATGAATTGGGCGTTAAGACGGAAGAAGTTTTAATTGCGCAGACCGGGATTATTGGAATGCGTTACCCTGTGCATTGTGTGGAACGCGCCATGCCCGAGCTTGTCAAAAGTTTATCGGCTGAGGGCGGACATGCTGCTGCGCGGGGAATTCTTACAACCGATAAACGCACAAAAGAAATCGGCGTTTCATTTACATTAGGCGGAAAAAAAGTAACCATTGGTGCCGCAGCGAAAGGCGCGGGCATGGTGCATCCGTATATGGCGACCATGCTTTGTTTTATTACAACGGATGCCGCAATGTCAAAACCGCTTTTACATAAAGCTCTCAAAGCCGCCGTTCAAACCACATTTAATGCGATTGCGATTGATAACGACATGAGCACGAATGATTGCGCGTTTATTTTGGCAAACGGTTTAGCGGGCAACCGTGAAATAAAAAAGGAAAGCGCGGATTATAAAAAATTTGCCGCCGCGCTCGAATTTTTACTTAAAGAAGTCGCGGTGGGCCTTGTTGAAGACGGTGAAGGCGTAAAACATGTTTGCCACATTACAGTAAAAAACGCCAAGTCAGACGCGGAAGCCGCGAAAGCCGCGCGGCAAGTCGGAAATTCGATGCTTTTTAAAACTATGGTGACCGGCGAAGATCCGAATTGGGGACGTATTATTGCGGCAGTCGGTGCCAGCCAAATTCAATTTAATCCGCAGAAATTTTCTGTGGCTATCGGCGGCGTGCCGATTGTACGGGAAGGTGTCGTGCGTTTTTCAAACCGCCCGAAAGCAAAAAAGGTTATGGCCAATTCCCATTTTGATGTCACCGTGGATTTGCATTATGGAAAAGGCAAGGCGACTTTTGTGACTTCGGATTTAACGCATGAGTATGTCAGTATCAATGGTGCATATTCATAAAATTTTATTCGTTATTGCGAGCGTAGCGAAGCAATCTTTTTAGATCGCCACGCTTCCCTTAGAAGCTCGCGATGACAGAACAATAGTGAGAAATTAAATGGAAGAATTGATTGCTAAAGCCAGTACGCTGATTGAGGCGCTTCCGTACATCAAGAGTTTCCGCGGCAAGGAAATTCTTGTCAAATACGGCGGGGCGGCGCTTCGCCATGGTGAAGTCCGTAAACATATTTTGCAAGATCTTGTTTTTATGCAATTCGTCGGAATCAAACCGATTCTTGTGCATGGCGGCGGAAAGCATATTACCGAAAATATGGAAAAAAAAGGTTTGGTTTCCAAGTTTTTAAATGGTTTGCGCGTAACGGATGAACCGGCGGTGCAGGTTGTGGTGGAAACGCTGGCGGCGATTAACCGCGAGCTCGTCAACGATTTAAATCATTTGGGCGGCAGCGCTGTCGGGCTTTCCGGGCATGACAACGATATTTTGCATGTTGAGCGGCATACCAAGAACGGCGATTTGGGCTTTGTCGGTGACGTCACGAAGGTAAACATTTTTCATATCCGTCAGATGACTGATGCGGGAATTATTCCCGTAATTTATCCGGTCGGAATCGATAAAGACGGCCAAACCTACAATGTAAATGCTGACGAAGCGGCCTGCAATATTGCGATGGCGCTCAAAGTCCCGAAATTGATGATGCTTACGGATGTAAAAGGCGTGATGCTTAATCACAAAGATGAAAACTCTTTGGTTCCGACTTTAACGTTGGAAGAAACTGAAAGCTTGATTAAGAACGGCACGATCAGCGGCGGCATGATTCCCAAAGTGGAATGTTGCCTCGAAGTGATTCGCAAAGGCGTTAAAAAAGCTCACATTGTGGACGGACGTATGAAGCATCCTTTGTTGCTCGAAGTATTCACCGACAAGGGTGTGGGAACCGAATTTATTCGCTGACGGTTCTTGTCTTGTGCGCTCGACAAAACTCGCGCGCCGATTCACCCGCATCTGCGGCGGTGTGTAAATAAAATTGAATTATGAAAATAACTGAAATCGAAAAATTATACGGGGAATATGTTTTACCGACTTACAAGCGGACATCCGTTTGTCTTGTCAAAGGTAAGGGTTCGCGCGTTTGGGATTCGACCGGCAAAGAGTATCTCGATTTTTTTCCGGGCTGGGGTGTTTCAGGGCTCGGTCATTCGCATCCGGCGGTTGTGCATGCGATTAAAAATCAAACGAAGAAAATTATTCATGTTGCGAATAATTTTTTTATTTTACAACAGGCCAAGCTGGCGCAGGCGATTGTTAAGAATGGTTTCCCCGGGCGTGTCTTTTTCGGTAACAGCGGCGCGGAAGCGAATGAAGCGGCGATTAAATTCTGCCGGCTTTATGGTTCTGAGGCGGGGCGTCATGAAATCATTACGTTTACGAAATCTTTTCATGGCCGGACCATGGGTGCGATGTCCGCGACGGGACAGGATAAAATTCATCAAGGTTTTTATCCTCTGGTGGAAAAATTTAATTACGCGGAATTTAATGATTTGGAATCGGTAAAAAAACTGATTACGCCGAAAACCGTCGGCATCATGCTTGAGCCGGTGCAGGGCGAAGGCGGGATTCGGGTCGCGACACAGGAATTTATGAAAGGCCTGCGCAAACTTTGCGATGAGAAGGATATGCTTTTGGTTTTGGACGAAGTGCAGACATGCATGGGACGCACGGGAAAAATGTACGCCTACCAGCATTATGGAATTGAGCCCGACATTATGACGCTTGCGAAATCGCTTGGTTCAGGTGTGCCGGTCGGCGCGATGGTTTTGAGCCGTCGCGTGAAGAAAGAGTTGTTTGTTCCGGGAACTCATGGTTCGACTTATGGCGGCAATCCACTTGTTTCCGCCGCGGCGCTTGCGGTGTTTCAAGCGATTAAAAAAGAGAAACTTCTGGCCCGCGCGGTTAAAATGGGCGAAATTCTCGGCGCGAAACTTGAAGAGTTGAAAAAGAAATATTCCGTGATCGAAGAGGTTCGCGGCATAGCTTTAATGCGCGCATTGAAGCTTTCCGTACCGTCCGACGCGTATGCCGTCGAAGCACTGAAAAAGGGGTTGATCATTAATTCAACTCAGGGTGACGTGCTACGCATCATGCCGGCCCTCACAGTAAAGACAAAAGAAATTGAAAAAGCATTCGGCGTTTTGGATGAAGTCTTTCAAACGCTTGCTCAAAAAGGATAGGTTATGGCCCGTTCACTGGTATCGATTAACGAACTCAAACCGGAAACAATCCGCCGCTTGATTCATCAGGCGCGCGTGATCAAAGAGCATCCACGCGATTACCGCAAAGCGATGGAAGGGCATGTTCTTGGCTGTATTTTCGAAAAGCCCTCGACGCGCACGCGTGTTTCCTTTGAAACCGCGATGGTGACCATGGGCGGCAGCGCGGCCTATATCAATCAGCAGGATGAGAAGCTGGGGCAGCGCGAAGAAGTACGCGATGTGGCCCGGACTTTGTCGCGTTATTTCTCGGGTGCTGTTCTCAGAACTTTTTCGCATTGGACGATCACGGAATTTAAAAGGCATTTTAAAAAGCCGGTCATTAACGGTTTGTCCGATTTAGAACATCCGTGCCAGGCGCTGGCCGATTTTATGACGATCGAAGAAAAATTCGGCGATGTTAAAAACGCGACAGTGGCTTTTATCGGCGACGGCAATAATGTTTTAAATTCATTGATGCTCACGGCGGCGAAACTCGGTACGCATTTGAAATTCGCGACTCCGCGCAATAATCGCCCGTATAAAAAGATGCTCGATCTCGCGAAAAAAATCGCCAGGAAATCCGGCGCGAAAATTGAAGAAAGTCGCGACCCTAAAGCTGCCGTGCGCGGCGCGCAGGTTGTTTATACCGATGTGTGGGTGAGTATGGGCGAAGAAGAAATCCGTGAAATGAAAATGCGCGAGTTTGACGGTTTTCAGGTTAACCGGAAATTGCTTACGTATGCCGCGAAAGACGCGGTTGTGATGCATTGTCTGCCCGCGCATCGCGGCGAAGAGATCACGGACGATGTCATGGAAGGTAAACGCTCAATCGTATTTGACCAGGCCGAAAACCGCCTACATATTCAAAAGGCAATTATTCTTTATTTATTAGGACAAGGGGAAATGTCATGAAGAAAATAGCGGGTCAAAAGATTGTACTGGCGTATTCAGGCGGATTGGACACCTGCTGCATCGCAAAGTGGCTCAAAGATAAACATAACGCGGAAGTAATTTGTTTTTCGGCGTTTTTGGGCGAAGTCCGCGACCCTAAAATTCTTAAGAAGCGCGCGAATGCTGCAGGATCCAAAAAAGTTTACATCCAAGACTTGAAACAAGAATTCGCGGATGATTTTATTTTGCCCGCGTTGTGGGCGCATGCCCGCTATGAGGGTAAGTATCCGCTCGCAACCGCGCTCGGCCGCCCATTAATCGCGAAACATTTGGTAGAAGTCGCAGAAAGGGAAGGCGCCACTGCTGTCGCGCATGGCTGCACCGGCAAGGGCAATGACCAGGTTCGCATCGAAGTCGGTGTGCGCACTTTAAACCCCAAGCTTGAAATTATCGCGCCTTTACGCGAATGGGAATTCAAAACCCGTGAAGAGGAAATTGATTACGCGGTTAAACATAAAATTCCGATCGGCGCGACAAAGAAAAGCCCGTATTCGATCGATAAAAATATCTGGGGTATCGCGATCGAAGCGGGAATTCTCGAAGACCTGTGGCAGGAACCGCCCGAAGACGCTTATGTGATGACGCGCCATGTTTCTAAAACTCCGAAACATGAATATGTCACGATTGATTTTGATAAAGGTGTGCCCGTTAAGTTGAACGGCAAAGGAATGAACTTTGCCGCTTTGATCGAAAAATTAAACGTGATTGCGGGCCGCAACGGCGTCGGCCGTTTTGACATGGTGGAAAACCGCCTGGTCGGAATTAAGAGCCGCGAAATTTATGAAGCGCCGGCCGCGGAAGTTTTGCTCAAGGCGCATGAAGAACTCGAAGGGCTTGTTATGGACCGCGAATTTTTGCATTACAAACGGTTGATGTCTGAAAAATATTCGGAGCTGGTTTATTTCGGACTTTGGTTTTCGCCGCTGAAACAGGCTATGGATGCTTTTTTTGCTTCCAATCAAAAACGCGTGACCGGAAAAATCCGTTTCAAACTTGAAAAAGGCCATGTATTGCCTGCGGGCCGCGAATCCAAATATTCGCTTTATTCGCATAAGCTTGCGACATACTCTAAGGGCGATGTGTTTGACCGGACCGCCGCGGCGGGGTTTATGAAGCTATGGGGGCTTCCATATGAAGGCATGGGTAAAAATCCCTGAAAAAGCGCGTCTGCGGCGTTACGTTCTGCGTCATCTTCGTCAACGTATTAGCAGATACGTCTCCTCGATGACTTGAACGCGCCTTGCATACGCATCGTTTTGAGGGATTTTTGAAATAGGAACAATTATGAAAAAAGAAACAGGCCAGAAAAAACTTTGGGGCGGAAGATTTGAGCAGGGAATGCATCCCGCGCTGCAGGAATTCAGTTATTCTTTGGCGACGGACAGCGCGCTTTTTCTTTCGGAAATCCGCGTCAATCGCGCCTGGGTCAAAATGCTTGGCAAAGCGAAAGTGGTTTCAGCCGCTGAATTGAAAAAGCTTTTAAAGGGCCTCGATAAAGTCGCGCGTGAATGGGATGAATGTCAGGCCTGCTGCGAATATTCGGATGTTGAAGACGTGCATTCACTAATTCAAATTCTGCTCGAAAAAGCTTGCGGATCAGTCGCAAAAAAACTGCATACCGGCCGGAGCCGTAATGATCTCGTTGTGACATCGACAAGAATTTATCTTAAAGGGCAAGTTGCGGATCTTCAGGCATTTATCAGAAAGCTTCAGAAAGCTCTGGTAGGGCAGGCTGATCAAAATTCGGATTTGATTATTCCGGGGCTGACACATCTCAGAAAGGCTCAGCCAGTTTTGCTGGCGCATCATCTTCTCGCTTATGTAGAAATGCTCGAAGAAGACCTTGAGCGGCTCGATGATGTTTTAAAACGGCTTGATGTTTTGCCGCTTGGTTCCGCCGCGCTTGGCGGTTCAGCCTTGCCGTTTGACCGCAAGTTTTTGGCGAAGGAACTTGGCTTTTCGAAAATCGCTATGAATAGCATGGCCGCGACCAGCGACCGCGCGTTTTTGGTCGAGCTAATGTCCGGGATTTCCACGGTTTGGTTGCATCTCTCGCGGCTCGCGGAAGACTTTGTGCTTTGGAATTCAGAATTTTTTGGTTATGTGGAATTGGATGACCGGTTTTCGACAGGGTCAAGTCTTATGCCGCAAAAGAAAAATCCGGATGTGTTTGAATTGGTGCGCGGAAAGACAGGTTCGATTTTTGGAATTTTACAGGCTTTGCTGGTAGTCCAAAAAGGTTTGCCGCTCGCGTATAACCGCGACTTGCAGGAAGACAAGCCCGGCGTTTTTTTCGCGTTGAATGAAACCATGCTCGCGCTTGAAGTTTTGAGCCTGACAATTCAAACCGCGCATTTCCAAAAAAAAGCGGCGGAAAAACAATTGGCCGATGACGGCCTTTATGCGACTGACCTGCTTGAATATCTGGTCCGCAAAGGCGTGCCTTTTACCGACGCGCATCATGCTGTCGGAAAAATTGTCGCGTATTCGGCAAAGACGGGGAAAAAAATCCGGGATTTCGCATTGGCGGAACTGCAGGTTTTTGCGCCGAAAGCGGATGAAGATGCTTTTGCCTTGTTTCATGCCGAAAAATCGGTTTCCGGCAAACAGACTTTGGGAAGCACTAACCCGAAATTAGTCAAACAACAGATTTTATTCTGGAAAAAGAAAGTCAAATAAGTATGTCCGAGTTTATTTACAAGAAAAACGAACTTTATTGTGAAGGCGTCCGCGTTTCGGATATTGTTAAAAAAGCCGGAACGCCAGCGTATATATACAGTCATGCTGCCTTTACAGGCCGGCTGAAGGAGCTTCAGCAGGCGTTTAAAGCCGTAAAGCCCTTGATTTGCTATTCGATGAAGGCCAATTCCAATATTGCCGTTCTGCGTGCACTTGTGAAGCAGGGCAGCGGGCTGGATATTGTTTCTGGCGGTGAACTTGAACGCGCCAAACGTGCGGGTTGTCCCGGCGAGAAAATTGTTTTCGCGGGTGTCGGCAAGACGGACGAAGAAATCGCGGCCGCTATCCGCTACGGAATTTTATTTTTCAACGTGGAATCATTGCCGGAAATTGACGCGATTAATGCCGTTGCCGCCAAACTGAAAAAGAAAGCCACGATTTCTCTGCGCATTAATCCGGATGTCGATCCGCGCACGCACAGGCATATTTCAACCGGCAAAAAAGAAAGCAAATTCGGAATTGATTTGTTGCGCGCGGAAAAAGCGTTCCTCCGCAGAAGTCATTATCCGTGGGTGCGCCTCGCGGGACTGCATGTGCATATTGGGTCGCAAATTGAAAGCGGTACCCCGTTTTTGCACGCGTTCAAGAAAGTAACCAAGTTTATCGCGGATTTGAAGAAAGACGGCGTGGACCTCGAATTTCTCAATATCGGCGGCGGCCTCGGTGTGACATACAATAATGAAAAGCCGCAGAGAGCCGCGGACTATGCGCGGAAAGTCGCGCCAATTCTTAAAAAAACCGGCCTCAAAATTATTATGGAGCCGGGCCGCTTTATTTCGGCGAATAGCGGTATTCTTGCGACAAAGGTGATTTATATAAAGGAAACGGATGTGAAGAACTTTGCGATTATTGATGCCGCGATGAATGACCTCATCCGGCCGTCCTTTTATGACGCTTATCACCGTATAGAACCACTGACTAAGAAAAAAGCAAAATCAGTTGTTTATGACGTTGTCGGCCCGGTTTGCGAAAGCGGGGACTTTCTCGCGAAAAGCCGCAAACTTCCGCAGGTCAAACGCGGCGATTTGCTCGCTATCTTTTCCGCGGGCGCATACGGCTATGTGATGTCTTCGAATTACAATACCCGCGGGCGCGCGGTGGAAGTGTTGGTTAAAGGAGCTTCATTCAGTATTGTAAAAAAACGCGAATCTGTTTCCGAACTTCTTTCCGGCGAAACGATTCCGGGTTATTTGCGCTAAGAAAAAGATGCGTCAGGTTTTTCTTGTTGCCGACAGCGATCAGCCGGGGAACTTTGAAAATCACGACGCGCTGCCCATGAGTGATCGGCTTTTGGCTGAACTGCAAGCCCGCTTTAAGCCCGCTCAAGATCAAAACACATTCACTGTTTCCGTGAACGAAGCGCTTAGTTTTTTGCGTGATTTTTACGCGCATTATGAACTTTCTCAGCCGCAGCGCCGTGTTTATCTCCGATTCGAGAAAATTTTGGCCGGAATTCCTTCCGTCCAAATGGTTCAGTTTGCCGCCGCGGAAGTGTCAGAACACCGCAGCCGCAGAAATTTAAACAAAAACCTAAAAAAAAACTAACAGCTGTATTGACACTGCCCACAGTTGCTGTAATATTTAAATCTTGTTCTGCAAAGCTGTTGAGCTGGTAAAATTTTGATCTGGGCTCGCTCAACCGCGCGAATTGTAATATTAGGCTCTGAGCAAAGCTCAACCGCGGAACTCAAAAGCAGAAAAAAATAATGAAAAAGAAATTCAATGGCAAGATTCTGGTGATTGGATGCGGATCGGTTGCGCAATGTACGATTCCGCTTCTGCTCAAAATGATTGATGTCCCCGCGGAAAAAATCACGATCATGGATTTTGTTGATAACCGCGCCCGTGTTAAATCCGCTTTGAAACAGGGCGTCAATTACGTGATTGACCGCATTGCTCCCGAAAACTATGCCAAGCTCCTTTCCAAATATGTGGGCAAGGGTGATTTGATTATTGACCTCGCCTGGAACATTGATTGCGGCGCGATTTTGACTTGGTGCCGTCAGAACGATGTTTTGTATGTCAATAC
The DNA here is from genome assembly GCA_043718225.1 of Candidatus Omnitrophota bacterium. Lineage (GTDB taxonomy): Bacteria > Omnitrophota > Omnitrophia > Omnitrophales > Aquincolibacteriaceae > Multiplicimicrobium. Next base: position 3,816 of record JAYSWD010000094.1, on the reverse strand, counting down.
TTCCGTCGAAGAATGGGATCCATACGGCGATGAAATTCGCGATGACCCGCGTCACTATACGTTATATAGCCGGCATATGCGCCTGCGCAAAATTACCGACGCGTGGGCGACCAATCCCGGCGTTACGGCAATCGTGGATCATGGCGCTAATCCCGGATTAGTTTCTCATTTCACCAAGCACGCGCTGATTCAAATCGCAGAAAAAATTCTCAAGACCAAGCCGAAGGACCGCCGCAAAAAGCAGCTTGAGAAATCTTTAGAAGATAAAAATTTTTCAAAGCTCGCCCAGCTAACCGGCGTCAAAACAATTCATGTAAGTGAGCGTGATTCTCAAATCACAAACCGCCCCAAGCAAGTGAATGAGTTCGTGAACACATGGAGTATTGAAGGGTTTTACGAAGAAGGCGTGGCTCCGGCTGAAATGGGTTGGGGAACACATGAGCGCTTGATTCCCGCGGGTGCCTTTTTTTACGATGAAGGCCCCAAAAACCAAATTTGTTTGAATACGCTCGGCATGAAAACCTGGGTGCGTTCATGGGTGCCAAGCGGTGAAATCACAGGAATGGTGATTCGCCATGGCGAAGCATTCAGTATTTCGGACCGTTTGACGGTTTGGGAACGCGGCGTTCCGGTGTACCGCCCAACCGTTCATTACGCTTATTGCCCGTCCGATTCCGCGATTAATTCCATGCATGAACTTGAAATGCGCCAATTTAAGCTTCAGGAAAAACAGCGCATTATGAACGATGAAATTATCGCGGGCCGCGATGAACTCGGCGTGCTTTTGATGGGGCATGATTTTAATTCGTGGTGGTGCGGCAGCTGCTTGACGATCGATGATGCGCGCAAAATTGTCGCGGGACAGCAGGCAACGACGCTGCAAGTCGCGATTTCAATTACGGCCGCCGTGATTTGGATGATTGATAACCCGCGCAAAGGTTTTCTTATGCCTGATGACGTCGATCATGAGCCGATTCTTAAAACCGTAAAACCTTTTATTAAGCCGTTGATTTCCGAAGCGGTGGATTGGACGCCGCTAAAAAATGCCAATATCAAATATACCAAGTTTAATATTCCTCAGCCGCGGCACGAGGATGTCTGGCAATTTACAAGTTTTCTGATTCATCATCATGAAAGACAAGCAGTTCGTTAAAATTTAAAATGCTAATTTTAAAAACAATACTCACTGCTGTGCCAAGTCTGCTAAAAAATCAAATTGTGACTTGGCCAAGCAGTTCGTTAAAATCTAAAATGCTAATTTTAAAAACAATACTCACTGCTGTGCCGAGCCTGCTAATGAATGTTCATTTCACAATCGAAATAAACCACTAGGCGAATATGAAAGAAGAATCGGTTCCCCAGCAAGAGCCTTCGCTTTTACCCAATAAATCCAAAACTTCGGCTTCATTCGGCATTGATGATCTCGTCCGAGATATGTTGAAGAAGCATAAAACCCCTTTTATGCTGATCCGGCGTTCGGTGCTCCGTAAGCAGTATGAACGATTCCGTAAATGCCTGCCGGAAGTCATGCCGTACTATGCCATTAAAGCGAATCCTTACCCCAAGATCATCAAGGAGTTCGTTGATATGGGCGCGGGTTTTGACGTGGCAAGCGCCGAAGAAATGAAGCTGGTGTTGAAGCTCGGCGCGGCTCCGGGGAAAGTGATTTTCGCGAACACCATTAAATCCGAAGAAGATATCCAGTCCGCCAAACGCCGCCGTGTCAAGCTCATGACTTTTGACAGCGAAACCGAACTTTATAAAATCGCCGAAAATTTTCCCGGAGCGCATGTTGTCGTGCGTATCAAGGTAGCAAATCTCGGAAGCGTTGTGCAGCTGTCGCTTAAATTTGGTTGTGACCCCGAGCAGGCTTTTTTTCTTTTGAAAAAAGCAAAAGCTCTTGGCCTCGTGCCGAAGGGGATCAGTTTCCATGTCGGGTCTCAATCACGCAACGTTGAAAACTATTTGCAGGCGCTTGAAATCACCGCGGCGATTTTCGAAGAGGCCGAATCGAACGGGATGCCGCTCCGAATAGTTGATATCGGCGGGGGATTTCCGATTCAACATTTTGACAATGAAATCGGCATTAACTTTGAGCGCATGGCCGCGCAAATCCGCAAACAGCTCAAAAAACTTTTTAGCAGTAATGTAAAATTCATCGCTGAGCCGGGCCGGTTTTTTGTCGGACCTTCCGGGATTTTAGTCACCAAGGTGGTCGGCCGCAGTTTCAGAAATAACAAAAGTTATTATTATTTGAACGACGGAATCTATCAGGATTTTTCAGGAATGGTATTTGACCATTGCAAGTATGAGTTTAAAACCCTACGCCGAGGTCCTAAGTTCATGTGTACTTTGGCGGGCCCGACTTGTGACTCATTTGATACGCTGGCTGAAAACGCGGAAATGCCCGAGCTCAACATGAGTGATATAGTTTACGTGAAAAATATCGGCGCTTATTCCTCGGCCAGTGCCGTCCCTAATTTTAACGGTTTTCCACCTGCCAAAATCGTTCTTATCTGATTTTTTTTGCGCCGCTCGATAAAGCTCGCGGCGCGCATGCCCTTACATGCTTGCTTTCCTCAACGTGCTCTGAGCATGCCTCCGGAAGCCTCACTTCGCAAGCCTTGCATCCCAAGCCTTTTGAGCAAAAACTCTATTGAAAAATCAATTTTCATCACTCTAAGCTGTGAAACCCATTCAACAGCAGAACCAGTCCTCTCTATAGAGCTATTTGCTATTGGCTATAAGCTAGTCTCTGCTAGAATACCCGCTCGCTAAAGGAAGGCTTATGGCAAAAACGATTCGTTTTCACAAAATGCAGGCTTCGGGCAATGACTTTGTGGTGATTGATTTGCGCAAGCAGTCGATTTCCAATCTTAAGGCATTTGCCGCCAAAGTTTGCCCGATTCATACAGGGATCGGCGCGGACGGCGTGCTTGTGATTGAATCTTCAAAAAAAGCTGATTTTAAGGCGCGTATTTTTAATTCAGACGGCAGTGAGGCCGAAGCCTGCGGAAACGGATTTCGCTGCGTCGGCCGTTTCGCGCGCGATATTTTAAAGTTTCCTGCGAAGATTAAATTTGAATCCGTTTCCGGTTTGATTTCCGCGGAAGTTAAAAAAGACAAGGTCCGGGTTCAATTGGTTCAACCCCAAGTGCTGCAAGAAAATGGCGGCCTTGCGATCGGCGGCGAAAACTTTGCTTATGATTTTTTTAATACCGGAGTTCCGCACGTTGTCATTTTTCCGGATCGTCTGGAAAAGGCGAATGTGTTTGAATGGGGACGTGCGATCCGTAATCATAAAACGTTTGCGCCCAAAGGCACGAACGTTAATTTTGTGCAGTGTCTTTTTAAGGCCGGCAAGCCGGCGGGTCGCGGCGTCTCCAGAATTAAGGTTCGAACTTATGAGCGCGGCGTGGAAGATGAAACGCTCGCCTGCGGAACGGGATCAACCGCTTCGGCGCTCGCGGCAATTTTAAAGTTTAATGTGAAGTCACCGGTCGAAGTTTTAACGCGCGGCGGCGAAGTATTAAAGGTTTCTTTTGAATTTGATGATGCTGGCCGGCCTCTCAAGGCTTTTCTTGAAGGCGGCGCGCATGTGGTTTACGAAGGGAAAATAAATTTATGAAAAAGTCGCTAAAAAAGACAAAACTGCAGGGTTCGATGGTAGCGCTTGTGACGCCCCTAAAAAAAAACAACACGGGAAATACTCAGGTCGATGAAAAAGCGCTGAAAGGGCTGATTGACTTTCAAATCAAAAACGGCACGGACGTGATTGTTCCTTGCGGCACCACCGGAGAATCATCAACGATGACG
>JAYSWD010000093.1:0-16096 GCA_043718225.1 Candidatus Omnitrophota bacterium | reverse complement strand
GGCCAGCGGCGGAGGTACTTTTCAACGCGCCAAATCATTCGAAAAAGCGTATATTACCGATCTTTTACAGGACATGGCCGATGCCGGAGTATCCATCTCTTGCGAAATTGTCGGGCATCATTGGAAAGAAATTGATACTATAGAAGATCTTAAAAACGCCCAGTCTGAATGGGGCTGGATTGTAAAAGGAGAGCAGGCATGAGCTCAGTTACGGGGAAAAGCCCTACTACGGCACCCCACGCAAAACAAGGCAGCATGATTCACGCATGGCGTAATGAGATTAAGCACTCAATAGCCCGCGTTGCCCGCGATACTAAGATTACCGAAGAGAAACTACGGCAAATCGAATCCGGCGCCGTTAAACCCACCTGGGACGAGCTAGAAAAACTCGCCAAACAGTTTTATGTCAGCGTGCGCGATTTATTGCCGGCGGAATATGATTTGGACCGCGGTATGAAATTCTGCCGCGACACTGAATGTGAACCGATCGAGCAGAAGCGTGCCGGCCGTCTTCAATATACTTATTGGCCGCGCTGCATGACCCCCGTGCTGCCGAATTTTAAGCCCGTGGAGCTGCTTCTGCATCTGACCAAGCGCGAAGAAGTCATTATGAACCGCGGACATTTCTTCCATCAATACACTCAGGTTCTGCATGGCGGACCGGTGGCATACTTGTGGGAAAAAGACGGGGTTCAATACGAAGAAGTTTTTAAAACCGGCGATTCCTGGCTGATTCCCGGTTTTGTGCCGCATGCTTTCTATTCGCCGGACCCGTCCAATCTCGGACGTATTCTGGCTATTACATTCGGCCAGCATTTGACGGGCGACGCCAAACAGGAACTGGACTTAATTGGTTCCGACAATTTGTCGCGCATTGTGCATGATGAGCTTGATTATTATCCCAAGGGAGAAACGAAATCGTGACTGAAAAAGCCGCTAAGTTAAAATCATTATTCGAAACAAAAAAAGTCGTCCGCATCATGGGTGCGCATGACGGGCTTGGAGCCTATTTAATTGAAAAAAGCGGCTTCGACGGTGTGTGGGCCAGCGGTCTTGAAATTTCGACATCGCATTTGGTGCCCGATGCGAATATTTTGACGATGACGGATAATTTTTTGGCCTGCCAAACGATGAATGATGCAACTCAACTGCCTGTTGTCTGTGATTGCGACACTGGTTACGGTAATGTTTCCAATGTCATTCATATGATTAAAAAATATGAAGCAGCGGGGCTCGCTGCGGTTGTTGTTGAGGATAAGCGTTTTCCCAAGGTGAATAGTTTTGTTCCGGGTCGGCAAGAGCTAGCGTCAATCAATGAATTTTGTGGAAAAATTGAAGCCTCGATTCATGCGCGACGTGATCCAGACTTTATGTTTATAGCCCGCATAGAAGCTTTTATTGCGGGTTGGGGAATCGACGAGGCTCTCAAGCGTGCTTACGCATATGAAGATGCAGGGGCTGACGCATTAGTCATTCATTCCGCTCTTAAAGACCCCGCCGAGATTTATGCATTTGCTAAAGCTTTCAAAGGGAAAATTCCTTTAGTCGCTATTCCTACCACATATTTTCATGTGACTGCCGATGAGCTTGCCGAGCAGGGTTATAAAATGGTGATTTATGCGAATCAAGGCCTTCGAGCCTCGATTCGAGCGATGAAAGAAACTTTTAAAGTTATTTCTGAAGAGGGCACAACTCGTAACATTGAATCTCAGCTTGTCGGTTTGAAAGAGGTATTTGAGTTGCAGGGGATGAATCGAATGAAGGATGATGAAAAAAAATATCTCAAGACCGAAAGCATACAAGCAATTATACCTGCGGCAGGTGATCATAAGACTCAGGGTGATTTAAGTCCGCTCCTAAAAGATAATCCTTTGTGCATGCTGAATATTGCTGGCAAACCCCTTATTAGTCGACAAGCTGAAATTTTACAGAGTTCCGGCGTGATCGATATTACGGTTGTAGGCGGGTATCAGTTTTCAAAAATAAAGGCTTCCGGGATTAAAGTGATTGAGAATACTGATTTTCAAAAAACGCATAGCGCTCATTCGGTTATGTTTGCCGAGAAGTATCTAAAAAGTAAGAACTTGATTGTGTACGGAGACATTGTTTTTGATCAACAAGTTCTGGATCAGCTGATTCATACTCCGTACTCGATTACTCTTGCCGTTGATACCGCCTATCGGTCTCTTCCGTTTCGCAAGAAAGAATTAGATTTGGTCGCATTGGACAATCCTGCAAAAGATGAAACTGCGCGTCGGTTGTCTTTAAATACTAAAAAACCAATTCTCAAAATTGGAAAGCATGTTGAACAAAATGGAACAAGTGCGGAATTTATTGGATTGGCTTATTTTGATCGAGAAGGGACCCGACAATTAATTGAAGCCTGGCATCAGGCTCTTAAGCAATTTTCGGGCAAACCTTTTTATGAAGCTTCTTCTGTTGAGCGGGCGAGTTTTACTGATTTAATTCAATTTTTGATTGACCGAAAGGTTCCCGTTTATGGAATGGAAATTGAACATGGCTGGTCCGAGGTTCACTCGTTGGAAGACTATAATCGTGTAAACGAGTATTTCACAAAGCCTGAAAAAGTTTTTGCTGAGTAGGACTTCGCATGGTTGAACCCGCCGCTTTTGTGCACCTGCTCAAGCAGCATGGATTTAAGAATTTTACCGGCGTTCCGTGTTCGTTTTTTCAATCTGCGATCAATTGCGTGATTGCGGATTCTGATCTCAAATATACGATTGTTCCCAATGAGGGCAGCGCTCTTGCTTTAGCGGCCGGACATGAATTGGCGGGCGGTTCCTGTGCGGTGATGATTCAAAATTCAGGATTTGGGAACCTCATTAATCCGCTTACATCTCTAAACATGATTTATGATATTCCCATTCTTATTTTTATTAGCGGAAGAGCTTATGGGGTTCCGGATGAGCCGCAGCATGAAGTGATTGGCCGCACCATGGCAAACATTCTTCACACGCTCGGCATTACTTTTGAAGATTTACCATCGGAAAAAAACGGAATTGACGCGGCTTTTACGCGCGCGCAAAAATGTATGAAAACAAAGCGCCAACCTTTTGTTTTTTTTGTCCGCAAAGACACGATCGGTTCATTTGAATCTTTACCCGCACAGTCTTCCTATCCGATGAAACGTATCGAGGCTATTAAGGTTATTGCCGCGGCGTTGAATGGCGATGATTGCGTCATTGCCACGACGGGGATGACTTCCCGTGAGCTGTTTGCCGTTTCCGATCGCCCGCATTTTTTCTATATGCAGGGATCGATGGGGCATGCTCCGGCCATTGCCATGGGCGTTGCTCAGGCTCGGCCGCATCAACCCGTTTGGATTTTGGACGGCGATGGGGCATTGTTGATGCACTTGGGTATTCTTTCTACGATCGGACATTATGGTTTAAATAATTTATTCCATATCGTGTTAGATAACGAGGCGTATGAGACTACCGGAAATCAGGATACAACCTCAGTGACAACGGATTTTTTAGCCATGGCGCGGGCGGCAGGGTATCAGGCTGTTTTTTCTGCAATAAATGAATCTGAATTAAGAGAGTGCTTAAGGAATATTCGGTTAAACAACGGGCCGGCGATGCTGCGAGTTAAAATAAACCGCGATTCAGCTGAAAAAGTTCCGCGCATTACCACGCGGTATACCGCGCCTCAAATTTCTGAAAATTTCCGTACCGCCATTCAAAGTGTTTTGCCTTAATGCAGCCCCAAGAAAGGCCCTACTTCAATCCAACGCGGCGTTATCTGGAACGAGGTTGTTTTTCGCGATTACCTCAATTTTTACGCGAACAAAACTGGAACCGTGTTTTACTTGTTCTCGGTGAATCTTCTTTTCGAAATTCTTCTTATTATCCTTTTCTTGTTCGTGAACTTAAAAACTTTTCTTTCACGGAATTTGACGCTGTTCCGGCCAATCCGAGAATTGATTTTTTGGATCAAGCCATTGCAAACTTTTCCGGACAATCTTTCGATGTGGTTTTAGCTATTGGCGGAGGAAGTGTTTTAGATACGGCAAAAGCCGCGGCCGTGCTTTTAAATTGTAAAACTCAAACTTTCGATTGGTTGTTACAAAACAAGCAAGATTGGCCCGCGGCTGTGCCTTTGATAGCGGTACCTACAACTTCAGGGACGGGGAGCGAAGTAACCCCCTACGCTTCCTTCGAAACGCTGGATAATAAAAAGGTGAGTCTCGAGTCTGAGAAGCTTTATCCGTATGCGGCCTGGATAGACCCCGAGCTTTGCTCGTCAATGAAGCCCTATGTTACCGCATGTACCGGCATGGATGCTTTTTGTCAGGCTGTTGAGTCATTTTGGTCGATTCAGCATCAACCTTTTTCAGACACGCATTCTTTGCGTGCATTGAGGTTATTGTCTTCGAATATTGTGGATGCTGTTTTGAACCCATCTGACTTGGCGGTACGCATGGCCATGTGTCTTGGAAGCTGCGAAGCCGGCCTGGCAATCTCTCAAACTCGTACTACTGCGGTCCATTCAGTCTCGTATCCGATCACGGCTCATTTTCAAGTCGCGCATGGTCATGCCTGTGCTTTAACCTTGGCGGAGTTCATCCGATTTAATGCGCATTCTATTGATGAAGCCCGATCTCTCGATCTTTGGTCTGCAATGGGTTGTGCAAACGCTGATGAAGCGGCCAAACGGGTTGAATCTTTAATGGACCAAATCGGTTTGGAAAGGAAATTTTCTAAGTTGGGACTTAAACTTTGCGATCTTGACATTATTATCCAAAATGGATTTCGGCCTGACCGCGTAAAAAATAATCCGCGCATCTTGACGCAAGACGACCTGAAAGGCATACTGACCCGTCTTTTTTAGAGGGGATTCATGCAAAAAGAAATTTTAGCCAAAAGAATTCAAAGAAAATCTGTCTATAAGGCTTATTCATTTGATGTGGTGGCTGATCAAGTTCGCTGGCCAAACGGCAAAGTGCTGAAGCGGGATTTACTCATTCATCCCGGTATTAGCGTGATGCTCCCTTTTACCGGTTCTTCGATTATTTTGATCCGCCAATATCGTTATGGTGCCGGAAAATACATTTGGGAAATTCCGGCAGGGACTATGCGCAAAGGCGAGCCGCCTTTGGATTGCGCTCGCCGCGAACTACAGGAAGAAATCGGTTTTAAAGCAAATAAATGGAAAAAACTTTGTGAAGTTAATGTTTCGCCGGGTTTAAGCACCGAAAAAATTTATTGTTACTTGGCTTCGGATTTGAAACCCGTCTCGGCCAATCTCGAAGAGGACGAAATTCTTTATCCCAAAGCTTTTTCGCTTAAAGCAGTCCTCCGTATGATGCGGTCGGGCCAGATTTGTGATGCTAAGACACTTTTAGCTTTGTTTTATTTCTTTGGAAAGCATGCCGAGTCAATTCGATAGAGTCATTGCGATTGACGGCCAGGCCTATGTGGGCAAAAGTCAAATCGCCAAAGGTTTGGCAAAGCTCCTGCGGGATGAGCTGAATGTTGATTTCGCCTATATCAATACGGGGCATATGTTTCGTGCGTGGGCTAAGGTCGCGCTAGACCATCAGGTCAGCCTTGATGATGAAAAAGCGCTCCTCGCCATTCCATTTGAAGTTTGGTTTGAGGATGGGGAGACATTTGTTACAGTAAATCCCGGTCGTTCGGGCGGGACCATGAATTGGACAGACGCGTTAAATGAGCCGCATGTGGTTCAAGCGGCTTCTCGGGTTGCGGTGCATCCGGGCGTGCGTGAAAAGCTTGCGCGTATGCAGCGCGGCTATTCGCAAAAAGGTTTTATTATTATGGAGGGACGCGATATCGGCACCGCAGTTTTTCCGAATGCACTATGCCGTGTTTATGTCGCGGCCGATGAATGGGTGCGGGCCGGGCGCATTTACAAAATGTTTTCGAAGGACGAACAGCAAAAAAATCCGCGCACCGACTTATTCGTGCACGAGCTGCTTGAAACCAAATTGAAGCCGATTGACAAACAGGATACCGAAAGAATGGTTTCGCCTTTAATCTCGAAAGAAGAAGCGGGAAGACTGGGTTATCATGTGCATAACAGTTTGGAAGAATATACAGTCAATGACGACGTGACAAAAATTTATGACCACTATATTCAAAAGGAGTTAAAAAAAATTGGAATCCATCGCTGATCTGAGAAGAATTTGTCAGGGGACCGCAAAAAAAGACCGCTCGAATTGGTATATGCGGCATGTGTCTCGTTTTTTTAGTATTTATTTTACTCGTCTTTTGCTTCCGACCCGCGCGACTCCGAATCAGGTGAGCTTTGCGATGATCGTGGTCGGAGTGCTGTCTACTTTATTTTTTTTATCGACAGCAACGAATCATTTTGTGATCGGCGCTTTTTTATTGCAGTTTTGGTATATCCTTGATTGCATGGACGGCGAAGTTGCGAGATATCGAGCTTATCAAAAGCAGGGGATTGAAATAAAAGAAAAATCCGAGCTGGGGCTTACGGGCATGTATTACGATATTATTAATCATTACATCATTAATTTATTAGTTCCGACCACATTGGCGTTTGGAGTTTATAAACAAACGGGCTGGGATGGTTGGATTTTAGTGGGATTGGCTGCGGGAACAGGCCAGGTGCTTATGCTAGCGATGAGTCATGCCGAAGTTGCGACCATGATCAGTCATCTCAAAAAGATGACATACGTTCGGGTGATTCAGCCTGATGTTGCGGCCGTAAATCAGAAATCAGACCAACGCATGGCCCACAAAATATTCAGCTCGTTGCATTATTTGATGACTTATCCGACAGTAATGAATTTGGTGCTTATCGCCGCATTGTTCGAATCGTTACTCAGACTGGCCGGTGCGCGTATAATTTTGCTTCTGCTCTTAGCGGCCGGATCAATGCTAGTGACGATTGTTATTATTTCCCGTAAAATTCATCTTCGAATAATTGACCAAAATTTTCAAGATACTTTCATATCGGAAAAGAGCTAAGATGAAAGCGTTGATTGTTGTCCCTACTTATAACGAGCGCGAAAATATCGCACTTCTCATTGAACGCATTTTTGCGCTAGCCATCGATGTGCGGGTTGTAGTCGCGGACGATAATTCTCCTGACGGAACCGCGAATGTAGTGCGCTCACTTCAAGACAAATACCCCCACTTGAAGTTAATTTTGCGCCCAAAAAAAATGGGTTTGGGGAGAGCTTATTTAGATTCATTCCGCCAAGTCCTAAAAGATTACGATGATGTTGACGCTGTTTTTAGCATGGATGCTGATTTTTCGCATAAACCGGAATATGTTCCGGAAATGCTAAAGACGCTTGAACACTGTGATTTGGTGATTGGCTCGCGCTATACAGCAGGAGGCGGGCTGCAAAACTGGCCTCTTTTTCGTATCTTATTAAGTCGATTTGCAAATGCGTACGCACAGCTGATTACGATGGTTCCGTTCACTGATTTAACCAGCGGTTTTCACTGTTTTCGGGCAAAAACTCTTACGAGAATTTTAGAGTATCCAATTGCTGCGGATGGATATGCGTTTTTGGTCGAACTAAAATATTTAGCTTGCAAAGAGGGGTTTGTAGTTCGTGAGTTTCCGATAATTTTCGAAGATCGGAGGCGCGGGGAATCAAAAATTTCAAAACGTGTTATTTTTGAATCCATGCTTGTCCCATGGCGTTGCTTTTTTGATCGATTTTTTTGTTTTTACAGACGCAGCGAGAATGAAATAAAGGAGTCCTAATATGAAAAAAGCTTTAATTACAGGAATAACAGGACAGGACGGTTCGTATTTAGCGGAGCTTTTGCTTAGCAAAGGATATGAAGTCCATGGAATTGTCCGCCGTGTGGCAATGGAAGATGCGGAGCATCGCTTAGCCCGCATTTCTCATGTCCTATCAAAAATAAAACTGCATGCGGGGTCATTGGAAAGTTACGCGAGTTTACATAAAATTCTTGCGACGGTAAAACCAGATGAGTGTTATCACTTGGCCGCTCAAAGCTTTGTCAGTTATTCCTTTGAAGACGAGTTTTCCACATTTGGCACCAATATCAACGGAACTCATTATTTGCTGTCAGCACTGAAAGACTGCGCCCCTAGTTGCCGGTTTTATTTTGCCGGATCAAGCGAAATGTTTGGAAAAGTGCGTGAGACTCCTCAAACAGAGGAAACACCGTTTCATCCTCGGTCACCCTACGGTATCTCAAAAGTTGCCGGCTTTGACCTCACTCGAAATTATCGCGAGGCTTATGATATGTTTGCTTCGAGCGGAATTCTCTTTAACCATGAGTCTCCCCGTCGCGGTTTTGAGTTTGTGACTCGCAAAATTAGTCATGGGGCAGCTCGAATCAAAGCCGGACTTTCAAATGAGTTGCGTCTTGGTAATTTAGATGCCAAACGCGACTGGGGTTTCGCAGGAGATTACGTCGAAGCAATGTGGTTGATGCTTCAACAAGACAAGCCGGATGATTTTGTTGTTTCCACTGGAGAAACTTATTCGGTGCGTGAGTTTGTTGAAGCTGCCTTTTCACATGTTGGATTAGATTGGAATAAGTACGTTGTAACCGACCCTAATTTCTTTCGCCCCGCGGAAGTTAATTTACTTTTGGGGGATTGTGCTAAAGCAAAGCGAGTTCTTAAGTGGCAGCCCAAGGTTAAATTTACTGAGCTGGTTACCATGATGGTTGACAATGATATGGAACTTGTATCGAAGGGTTCGGACCGTTACCGAACTGCCCAGATATAAAAAGCATCGTAAGTCTTGCTGCGGATTGAACTGTTTTTAAACGGAGTGTCCTCGATGCCATTCTTGACGCTCGAAAGTTCGCATGAGACAATCCAAGATGATTTCTCACCCCAAAAAACCTGATTGGAATACATTATTCCTCCTTGCAGGAATGTATTTTGTTTTAATCAGTAATGTCTTTCTTTATGAATTTCACCGATTGCCGGCTGTAGTTCATATTTTAATTTCGATTATCGCTATCCATTTGGCCTTTACGATTTGGCATGAGGCCGCACATGGAAATACGTTGAAAACGAGCTTGGGAAATAGCTGGGTGGGTGTCTTGGGAATTTTCCCTTACATGACACCCTATTTTATCCAACGCCATATTCATTTAATTCATCACGCTAAGTTGAATCAAAAGGAAGATCCGAACTTGATCTATGCGGACGGACCTTTTTGGCAACTTCCGATACGATATTTCAAAGCCATTCCTTATCTCAGAAATTTATTTCAAAATAGTGGGGATCCGCGGAAGCCTGCCGAGCGTGTCATTGACCTATGCATGACTGCATGCGTTGTGGGAATCTATTTTTTTGCTTGGTCACAGGGGCGCTTTATTGACGCTTTGATTTTGTGGGCAATACCGGTTGTTTTTGCAAAGGTCATTATGGATTGGTATGTCAATTACCTTCCTCACGCAGGTTTACCGCCACATCGATATTTAGGGACGCGCGTTGTGGACATTGCCTGGTTAAAGCCATTGGTTCTTTGTCATAATTACCATGCCATACATCATTTATGGCCCCAGCAACCCTGGCACCGCTATTATCTGATTTTTAAAGACTCTGAGGCGGAGCTTATAAAAAATGACGTTCCGATTGAAAAACATCTCGGCTTAATTAATTTTAAAAAAGCAGCCGCCATTGTTTAATTCATCGCCTGAGCTTTCATTGGTATCCGTGCCATGCGCTGTTTGTGGTGGTCGGGACACATTGGTTCATGCGCAAGGATATGATTACGAATATGCCACAGCCTCAAATCTATTTACTTTTTGCGCATGTAAAAGCTGCGGACACCTCTATCTCAATCCTAGACCGTCTATCGATCAGCTCGGAATCATTTATCCTTCCGCCAGCTACTATGCCTTTTCGGAAAACCAATCGGGTAACTCCCTAGTCGCTTATTTTCGAAAAATCTGGGAATCGCGGAAGGTTAAAGATTTTCAAAATTTGGTTGGCGAAGGCTCTAAGAAAATACTCGACGTGGGCTGTGGCGAGGGAAGGTTTCTTGCTCTTCTTAAAGAATATGGCGATCCTCAATGGGAATTGGTCGGGCTTGATTTTGACGAGAAAGCCATTCAGCTTTGCAGACAACGCGGTTTTCGTTGCCTGCAAGGACGAATTGAAGATCTTCCTAGCCACGAGAAATTTGATGTAATTATTATGTTTCAACTGATTGAGCATGTTGATAACCCGCGAGAAGTGATTCGAAGTATGCGGTCGGTTTTAAATTCCGGGGGATTTATCATTTTAGAGACGCCCAATCCTCGCGGGCTTGATTATCAATTGTTTACAAAGAAATATTGGTCACATTATCATTTTCCAAGGCATTGGCATTTATTTACTGCGGATATTTTAAACAAAGTTGTTCTTGAATGTGGTTTTGAAAAAATTCAAAATACAGCTCTCTTGAGTCCTGCATCATGGATTATCTCTATTCATAATCGGCTTCTTGGTGAAAATCAACCCAAGGCCTTGATTGATTTTTTTAATTTTCGAAACCCTATCCTTCTTGGTTTTTTTGTCATTGTCGATCTGATTCGGAAGACGTTTGGTTTCCCGACATCAAATCAGCGGTTAACAGCCCGCGCTCCGCTGTAATCGATGCCGCTCATTCGCCGTATCTTTTTATTTGCGCTGTTAATCACTCCAGTCCTGTTTATCCAAACGATAAAAATTAACCGACCCATTGAGGGGCACTTTTCCAGTTATCAAATGGTGATGGCATCCATGTCGCGAAATATGCTTCATGAAAACTTTACTGAGCTGTTAAAGCCCAAAACAGAGCTGGTTGTTAATGGGAAAAAAGCTCTTCATCTTAATCAATATCCATTTCCGTCTCTTCTTGTTGCCGCAGTAATTAAGATTGCGGGCGGAACCTTTGAGTTTTGGGGGCGATTTCAGGCTGTTGTTTGCAACTTGCTTTCCATTCTTTTAATAGGGTTAATTGCTAGGAAAATCTGGGGCGAAATACATGCCTGGATATCGATGGTAATTTACGCATTTTCACCTTACACCTTGATTTATGGACAAGGTTTTTTCTCAGAGCCCATGGCGCAGTTATTTTTATTAATGAGTTTATATCTTTTAATTAAAAGAGAGAGTGGGCGAGGAACTATCTTATCTGCTTTTTGTTTCTCATTAGCGATTACCAGTCGAATTCACTGGGTTCTGCTTTTACCTGTTTCGTCGTATTGGATTCTTTTTCAACAAAAAGAGAATCGCTTTGTTCGATTCATCGGATTTTCTTTCATCGCTCTTGTAATGCCTGCGATATGGTATTTTTATACTTACTGGATGGGACTGCGAATCGATTATCTTTTGACGAATGCCTTTCTCCAAGCGGGGATGCGAACCTGGGGCGACCATCAGTATTTACTCGATCCCGATTATTACAGAAGGTTGTTTGATATTTTCTCCGGCAACATGCTTACGCCACTTCTTTTGCCGTTTTTCTTTCTAGGCATTCTTTTTCAAAAGTCGACAAAAGGACTATTCTTGCTAGTTGGGATCGCCGTTGGATCGCTCATTATTATTTTATGTCCGCAGAAAATAATGGCGCATGATTTTTATCTTTACGCAATCTTTCCATTTATTTGTTGGCTTTCTGCTTGCGGAGTTGCGCATGTGTTCGAAGCCTTTCCACAGTTCAATAAAAAAATTCTTTATTTTTCATTTATTTTCTTGTACCTCGCAATATCCAGTCGCTATTTTTACCATCCAGTTTTCAAACAGGATGCCAATCAATCCCGCATTCTTGCAGCGGCATCTGCTGTGAAAAATATTTCCCGATCAGACGAGATGCTGATTGTTGCCGCTGCTGAGCCCGCTCCGCTCGTTTATTATGCAGATCGGCCAGCATTAACCATTGAATTTGGAAGTGTTGGAAAGGCGGTCGCGCCCTATTTAAAAAATCCTCGTTTTACCCAAGTTAATTTAAATGACATCCAAGTTTTAGAGAGCGCTATGAAAGATCCGATTGCTTGGTTTGAATGTTTACGTCAGAAGGGAGCTCATTATTTTGTTTCACCTGATAAAGAGCTGTTGATCAAATCGGGCTTGCTGGAATATTTGGAAAATTACTATCAGCAAATATCAAAGCCATCCGATCCATTTTTTCTATTTTCCCTTGGTAGGCAGTAGCAATCAACGTTCAATGATACCCCACCTCCTGGTGTTATTGTTTGACATCTAGTGACTATTAGATACAATCTATGACATGGAAATTAAAGAGTTTGAAGTGTACACCCCAAAAGAGACCCAAGCTCTGCTCAAAATCAGTCCCAGCACAATGACGCGTATGATCAAGTCGGGTCTTATCAAGACAGCAAAGGTAGGAAAGCAATACCGTATTCTAGGCCGGGACATTCTCCGTATGCTCTCACCCGAAATTGAAGACAAAGTTGGAAAGATTTATAACAAGGGGCGCAACTGGCTCCACTCGGATGATAAGGCATCCTAAAGTCTTCATGCCTGCTAAGCCGTCGTTCATACCTTACGGAAAACAGACGCTATCTAATCAAGACATTCAGGCCGTGGTTCGTTGTCTCAAATCTGATTATTTAACACAAGGTCCCGCA
Source organism: Candidatus Omnitrophota bacterium (assembly GCA_043718225.1). Taxonomy (GTDB): domain Bacteria; phylum Omnitrophota; class Omnitrophia; order Omnitrophales; family Aquincolibacteriaceae; genus Multiplicimicrobium. Next base: position 3,524 of record JAYSWD010000093.1, on the reverse strand, counting down.
GTTCCGGCTTTCGAAAAAGCTTTGGTCAAAGCTACGAGCGCGAAGTTTGCGATTGCGGTCGCTAATGGAACCGCTGCGCTTCATTTACTTACGCTCGCTCTTAATCTCAAACCCGGAAGTGAAGTTGTGACAACGCCGATTTCTTTTTTGGCGACTTCGAATTGTTTGCTTTATTGCGGGCTGAAACCGGTTTTTGCCGATGTCGATCCTTTTACAGGAAATTTAACAGCTGATTTAGTCGAGAAAAAAATAACTCAAAAAACGCGCGCGATTTTTTTGACGCACTTAGCCGGACGTCCATGCGACATGAAATCTTTTGCAAGATTGGCAAAAAAATACAAGCTGGTTTTAATTGAGGATGCTGCGCATGCGCTCGGCGCAAAGTATGAAAATAAACCCATTGGCGACTGCCGGTATAGCAGTGCGGCTATTTTTAGTTTTCATCCTGTGAAACACATTACAACGGGTGAGGGCGGTGCCGTGGTTACGAATGACAGCCGGCTTGCCGGTAAAATCGCAATGCTCCGCAGTCATGGTGTTACGCGTGATCCTGAAAGTTTGTTTTCTAATCCGGGACGTTGGCATTACGAAATGCAAACTCTCGGATTCAATTACCGTCTTACCGACATGCAAGCTGCGCTCGGTATGTGTCAGTTGAAAAAATTGGGTAAATTTATTGGTGCCCGTCGTCAGATCGCGGGGCGTTATGCCAAGCTATTGCTCAATATTGAGGGTGTCGAAGTGGCTCGTGAGTCTGCGAATGAACAACATGCGTATCATTTGTTTCCTGTTCGGTTAACTTCGAACCGTCTCAAGTCAAAGAAAAGGCAAATATTTGATGATTTATTTGACGCGGGAGTTGGCGTGCAAGTGCATTATATTCCGATTCCGAGCCAGCCTTATTATCAAAATCTTGGATATTCAATGCAGGATTTAAAAAGCGCGAATGATTATTTTGAAGCAACGATTTCTTTGCCGGTTTATCCGCTTCTGAAAAAAACCCAGCAAGACAAAGTAGTTAAAGTTTTAAATCGAATCATTTCGAAATATCGATAAAGGGAGAAAGTATGAAGAAGCATGTTTTTTTAAAAAACAAAACGATCTTAGTTACTGGTGGAACAGGTTCGTTTGGAAAAATGTTTGTAAAAACTGTTTTAGCCAACTCCGCCGCTAAAAAAGTCATTGTGTTCAGCCGCGATGAGCTCAAGCAGTTTGAAATGCAAAAAGAGGTTCATGATCCGCGCATACGTTTTTTTATCGGAGATGTTCGTGATTCTGAGCGCCTTCACCGCGCCTTTCACGGCGTTGATTATGTCGTTCATGCGGCGGCACTCAAGCAAGTTCCGGCCTGCGAATACAATCCAATGGAGGCGGTTAAAACGAACGTATTGGGCGCGCAAAATATTATCAATGCGGCAATCGATAATAGTGTTAAAAAAGTTATTGCTCTTTCGACTGACAAAGCCGCTAACCCGGTAAATCTTTACGGTGCAACCAAACTGTGCTCTGATAAGCTTTTTATCGCGGGCAATGCTTATTCGGGTGAGGTGGACACGCATTTCTCGGTTGTGCGCTATGGAAACGTGATGGGCTCGCGCGGCAGTGTTATTCCTGTATTTTTAGAGCAGCGAAAAACCGGCACGGTTACGATAACTGATAAGCGCATGACACGGTTTTGGATTACGCTTGATAAAGGGGTTCAATTTGTTTTGAGTTCGCTGGAAATTATGAAGGGTGGGGAGCTTTTTATTCCTAAGATTCCTAGCATGGGGATGCTGGACTTGGCCGAGGCGATTGCGCCGGGATGCAAGCATAAAATTACCGGAATCCGGCCCGGAGAGAAATTGCACGAGGTTTTGCTGCCGAAGGAAGAATCATATTATGCCCTTGAATTCAAAGATCGATTTATCGTGGAGCCGGATTTGGCGTTTGTAAAAAAACCGCGCCATAAAAAAGGTACACCCGTTAAAGAATTCACGGAATACGCGAGCGATAGCAATTCAGATTGGCTTACGGGCGCGCAATTGAGGAAACTTACAGGTTTATGAAAACATGGGCTTTCATTCAAACTCGGATGAATTCATCGCGCTTACCGCACAAACCTTTTGCGTTGATTCACGGGAAGCCTTTGCTTGAGCGGGTTTATGAACAGGTCCGCCGTTGTAAAAATTTGGACGGAATTGCATTTGTGATTACGGTTAATCCAAAGGACGATGTATTGCAAAGCGACATCGAAAAAAGAAGCCTTCCTTTTTATCGAGGCTCAGAAAATGACATCGTCGACCGTTTTTTACAGGCATCGCATCAGTTTGGAGCGGATCGGGTGGTGCGTATTTGGGGAGATTGTCCATTGGTTCACCACGAAGTCATTGAGCGTATGCTGGTTGAGCATGAAAAAACCGGGGCAGATATGACTACAAACAGTCAGCCTCCGACGTTTCCTTTTGGGCTTAATGTCGAAATTTATAATCGTTCTGCTTTAGAGCGAATCGAAGCAGGCTCGGCAGATCCTTTTTTTCGTGAGTTTCCGATCGAGTTTATTAAAAAGAATGCGGAAATGAAACTCCTAAATGTATCGCACCCGGAAGATATTTCAACGATCGGTCTGACCGTTGACTATGAGACGGACCGAATTTTGATTGAGAAGCTGTACGCGGAATTAGAACAAAACTATCCCGACTGGTCGCTCCAAAACTTGATTCAAGTTTGCCGGGCTCGCACGGAATGGTTTAGTGAAAATCAAAACCTGAAACGTAATATCGATTTCAAAGAAAAGCTTGAACAACGAAGCCAAACACCGGCCTCAGGAGGCAAGTCATGAAGAATCCTTTTATCACAGGAAAAAAAATTTATTTGCGCGGGCTTGAACGCGAAGATTTAACCGGACCGATGTTCCAGTGGGCAAATGATTCGGAAGTAACTCATTTTATGTTTATGGGGTTAAAGCCGAGCTCAATCGAACTGATGCAAAAAGAATTTGATGTTTTAAACTCGAGCGAAAAAGATTTTGTTTTTGCCGTCATCGATAAGAAAACGAACAAGCACATCGGTAATGCCGGTCTGTATGCGGTCAACTGGATTGCGCGGACAGCGGAATACCGGATTATTATCGGTGAGAAAATGTTTTGGGGGAAAGGTATCGGGCAAGAAACAGCCAAGTTATTGCTTGATTACGGATTTAATAAACTCAACTTGAATAAAGTTTGGCTTGGGGTGAATGCGGATAATAAAGCGGGCGGGGCATCTTACAAGAAATCTGGCTTTGTAGAAGAAGGTGTTTTGCGTCAGGAAATTTACCGTAATGGAAAATATTACGACGCCATCCGGATGAGTGTGCTCCGCAGGGAATATTATGGAAAAAAAGCTTAAAGCGGTAGTTGTCGGATGCGGCCGCATCGGCTTTGAGTTTGATCTTGATCCGAAGCGGACTTATGTGTCGACACATGCCAAAGCCTATAACTCTCTGAAAGAGACAGTTTTGGCTGCGGTTTGTGACGCCGATGCCGTACGGCTCAAGCGCTGCC
>JAYSWD010000092.1:0-16119 GCA_043718225.1 Candidatus Omnitrophota bacterium | reverse complement strand
ATACTTGCAAGCGTTCCCGTAAGAACAAAGGTTTTTCCCTTGCAGGGATTATCGCCGGCTTCCTTTTCGACGATATTCATTTTGACGCCTGCTGCTTTAAGTTTTTCGACTAATTTTTTTGTGCCTGGATTTTTAAAAAAATCTTCTATCGATTGCGCGGTAACGGGACCGATTTCGCGGATGTTTTCCAAATCTTCTTTTTTTACGGCGATAACTTTTTCAAGATGGCCGAATTGTTTGGCCAAGACATTGGCTGTGCGCTCCCCCACATCCGGAATTCCCAATCCAAAAATCAACCGCGCCAAGTTTTGATTCTTACTTTTCTCAACTGCTGTCACCACATTAACCGCGGATTTTTCAGCCATACGCTCCAGCTTTTCCAAATCTTCCATTTTCAAAGTAAACAAATCCGCAAAGTCTTTTACCATCTCCAAATCCACAAGCTGGTCAATCAGAGCATAGCCCAGGTTTTCTATATCCATCGCATTGCGGCCAGCAAAATGCTTGAGGCCCGCGCGCAGTTTAGCCTTGCACGACGGATTAACGCAGCGCGTTGCGACCTCTCCCTCGATGCGCTCAGCCTCGGTATGACAAACAGGGCATTTTTTTGGAAAAACAAATTTCTTTAAATTGCCGGAACGTTTTTCCTTTAGCACCGAAATGACTTGCGGAATAATCTCGCCGCTTTTCTCAATCAAAACCGTATCGCCCACACGCGCGTCCAAACGTTCAATTTCATCGGCGTTATGAAGGCTAGCCCGCGAAACAGTAGTTCCCGCAAGCTGCACCGGCTTAAGATTCGCAACTGGCGTCAAAACACCGGTGCGGCCGACTTGAACTGTAATACTTTCCAAAATTGTGGCGGCTTGCTCCGCCGGATACTTATAAGCGATTGCCCAGCGCGGAGCTTTGTTGGTGGCTCCGCAAGTTTGCTGGTCGCTAAAAGAATTTACCTTAACCACCATACCGTCAATTTCATAAGGCAGGTCTGCGCGCAGGTCACGGGCACGCTCAATCCATTCCATCACGCTGTCAATCGAACGGCAAACCTTCCGCTGAGGGACGGTTTTAAAACCCAAAGTTGAGAATAACCTCATTGCCTCATCCTGTGTTGCGGGAGAATTCTTGCCTTCACAACGTGCCATACCATGCATAAAAGCATCCAATTTGCGGTTCGAAACCGCTTTAGAATCCAACTGTTTTAAAGTGCCGGCACAGGCATTACGAGGATTTGCAAAAACTTCTTCGCCCTGTTTTTCACGCGCATCATTGATTTTTTTAAATTGCGGCTTGGAAATATAGGCTTCACCACGCAGCTCGAGCAATTTGGGTATTTCTCCCTTAAAGGAATGCCCCGGAACAGGTATTCGAAGCGGAATAGATCCAATGGTCTTTAGATTTTCAGTGATATCGTCGCCCGTTTTCCCGTCACCGCGTGTCAGCCCGCGGACGAATTCGCCCTTTTCATAAATGAGCGCGATCGAAACGCCATCGATTTTTTCTTCGAGATGATACTCAATTTCGCTTTTACCGAGCAGTTTGCAAATCCGCTTGTGAAATTCCTCCACCTCTTCGCGGGAGTAAGTGTTATCAATCGACATCATCGGCACAGCATGGCGCACCGGCTTGAAATTTTCGAGTGGCTCGCCGCCTACACGCTGCGACGGAGAATCGGAAGTGACAAGTTCCGGTTTTTCTTTTTCCAAATTGATCAATTCTTTCATCAATTTGTCATAGGCTTGGTCGGTAATCACCGGCTTAGCGAGCATATAATATTTATAATTATGCTCATCAAGCTGTTTACGCAACGCTTCAACCTGTTTTTTAATTTCTTTTTTATGCATCAGTATGTGATTTCAAATTCATGAAAATTATTTCTAGCCACACCCCAAACAACTTCTTTGTCCCGGATATAATTTTTCATCCGCTCACAAAGAGTTTGTAGAAATTTTTGAAGCTCAAGCTCTTCGCCTTCGGCCAGCACTTCGACACGTCCGTTATTAAGATTTTTAACCCAGCCAAAAACTTGAAAGCTGCGGGCCACATGGCTGGCTGTCTGTCTAAATCCAACGCCCTGAACCGGCCCGCTAAAATAGACATGCAGTTGTTTCATTTCACCGATGATTTCAACTTGTTGCGTAAATCATATCCGACAATGCCGAAAGCGACACTGACATTCAGTGAATTTTTAAGCCCTGCCATTTCGATTTCTATCGAGGCATCCGAAAGTGACAAAAGTTCATCGCTCACGCCCGAATTTTCATTTCCAAGCACAAGACAAACGGGACCCGTGGCAATAAAATCCTGATGCGGAACACAGTTTTGAGTTTGTTCCAACAAAACTATTTTATATCCTTCTGACTTTGCTTGGCGGACAGCATCTCCCGCGCGTTCAAAAAATTTCCAGGGTACGGTTTTTTCCGCGCCTAAAGCAGTTTTAGTAATTTGATTGTCGGGCGGAATCGGCGTGATTCCGCAGATGTAAAGTTTTTGAGCACCGATACCATCGGCCGTGCGAAAAATTGAACCGACGTTGTGCAGCGAGCGGATGTCATTCAATACCACCATCAGGGGAACTTTTTTTTCCGTTGAACGAATAGCGGCCTGCCTTTTCTGCAATTCGGGATGAGTTAATTTACGCATAACGACGGTAGAGTCTGTGATAAAGCCATTCGGGCATGATTTTAAATATCTGCGCCACCCACCACCAACGCGCCGGAACATAAGCCACATTTTTATCCCGCGAAACGGCATTCAATATATCTTTCGCGCATTGTTCTGCTGTTATGCCCAAAAATCCGCGTTTGAAACGCTCGGTCATGGGAGTATTAATTAAGCCGGGACGTATATCGGTAATTTTTATTTTTGTATTTAAATACCGCTGCCGCAAACCTTCCATATATATTGAAACAAATGCCTTGGATGCGCTGTAAGCCGGTGAACGTCCGGTGCCTCGATGTGCGGCAATCGAAGAAATGCCGATCAGATGCCCATAGCCCTGCTTTTCAAAAAAATGGCAGGCAACATTGGCCATAGCTTGAAAACCCAATACATTAACATTCGTGCCTTCACGTTCGATATCCCAATCAAGATTCGGGTTTAACGGCAGGATTCCGGCATTTAAAAAAATCAAATCAAGGCCGCCCATTTTCTGAATCAAGCGCAGGAGAGTTTCCATGGCGCTTTCGGGGCTGCGAAGATCAAGGACTTCCACTGCGGTATTTTCGCCAAGCTCTTTTTGAATTGCAAGCATAGGATCTAAATGGCGGCCGGTTAAACCTACGTAATAACCTCGGTGATGCAATTCATAGGCAAGCGCTTTCCCAATTCCCGTGCTCGTTCCAATTACAATCGCTTTTTTCATTACGGATAATATAACAGTTCTCGCGAAACGAGTCTCGTCGACGTTTGCTCAATGAAACAGAAAAGGGCAGCGGATAGAAAAATTATCCGCGGCCCTAGCTAGCTGGCTAATTCGATTTAATTATTTAGTGTGGGCAATTTGTTCCACCACCACTAACGCATACTTGATAGGCTAACTGCCGAGCTTGATCATTCTGACATGCCGCGTCGCAGCCGCCAAATGTCAGATTATTGAACGGATCAAGCGTTGTGTTGCTTCCGCCTAAATTACCAGGAAGAGATTCTCCCCCTGTTGCGACTCCACCTATTCCCCCCGGCGTAATCTCTCCACCAAATGGATTCCCACCCGCACCTCCATCATTCCAGAATCTATCTCCACCGCCGTTAGCCGCCGCAACAGAAGCAGCCAAAGCTGCAGCGCCCCCATCATGCCAACCGCCGCCTGGGCTGCCGGCCATATTTGCAGTAGCCACTGAGTGTGCCAATGCTTCGGCCGTCATATTTGCTTGAGTATTATGATACGCGGCATTCGCAGGATTATGACCACCCGCAACCTGACGCGCTAATTCTTGGGCAGCAGCATTCGCCTGAGTGTTATTATTCGGATTGTTGAGGCCCCCCGCCACAGAACGCGCCAAGGCTTCGGCTGCCGCATTGGCGGCATAATTAGCTCCGCCCGTTTGGCCCGCCGTTCCACCGGTTGTATTTCCGCCGCCCGTACCGGGACCTCCGGGTCCATTCGGACCGCCCGGACCTTTTGTCGTATCATCCTTAGAGTTTTCACGCTCAGTTGAAACTTCACGATTAAATTGTTGAACTTCGGCCATTTTTTCAGCGCTAAAATCTTGTACCATTTCCTGGCTGGGGGCTTCGCCTTCTTTAAAAGAAATTTCCTTTCCTTCCACAACTTCGGCCATACCTTCACCGGTAAGCGATTCAACTTCAATCGCTGAAATTTTCCCGTCATCCGAAACTTCAAGCGTCGCGGCAAAAAACTCTTTTGTATCTGCATGATAAGTGGTTTCAAAAACAGTTCCGCGGACAGCGGCCACCGCAGTGGGCGTTGTCACTTTCCAGGTGCTGCCTTTCGCTAGGCCGTTCACGATACTAAAAATTGTGCCGTCATCGAGTTTGATATCGGTAGGCTCAATACTTGTGAAGGTCGCTTTGGTCTCAGCGGGAATGCGCACTGCATTCTGTTTGCGATTATCAAAACTGATCGAAAGATTGGCGCCTTTTTCAGTATAAATCGCGTCACCCATCCCGATTTCATCTCCAACTTTCAAATCTCTTTCTTCCGGATTGCCTTTTGACGTAATGACCGCTTTACCGTCAAGCTGATATACGATTGCTTTACCGTCACTGGTGCTTGCATCGACAACCGACGCAAAAACCTGCGCGTCAACCGCCGCGTCGCGCATCGCCGCATCACGGTCGAGCGCGGTATGCGCATCTGTTGCCATGCAGCTGAAAAGCAAAGTTAACGTAACAAGCATATATTTGTTCACAAAACACCGCCTTTATTAATAAATAATTGCTATAAAATACAATTACCCTCTGTATCTTTCGCGCACCCTGTTTCTTCTTCAGATTCTTCTTTAAATGCATCGGGCAGTGTTTGAGATGGATCCAAATCAGAGCCGGTTTCTGAAGTTCCGCCGTCATCAATTAGGTTTTCATCCCCGGTACTGCCCATTTCCTCAAAGGTCTGATCGTCAGACTTTTGGTCGTTCGAACTTTTTTCATCTTGAGTATCGCTGGATTTTTCAGTTGATTTCTCAGTCTCACCTGAATCTTGATCGCTTTCACTTTCCGGCGCAGCTTCTGCCTGCTGCTCCGCAACAACCTGCTCGAAGAAAGCCTGAATTTCAGCAACCGCCTCGGGGCTTAAATCCTGCACCATTTCCGTGGTGGGCGTTTCGCCTTCTTTCATTGAAATTTCTTTGCCCTCAACAACTTGAGTCGAATTACTGCCGTCGAGTGATTGAATTTCGATCGCAGAAGTTTTTCCGTCATCGGGCACATCGACTGTCGCAGCGTACATCTGACCGTTCGCGGCTTCATAACGCACAAGAAAAACGGTTCCGCGCACAGCCGCCACCGCAGAGGGTGTCGTCACTTTCCATGTACTGCCTTTCGCAAGGCCGTTTATAACACTGAAAATGGAGCCATCGTCGAGTTTAATATCGGTAGGTTCAATGCTCGTGAAAGTAGCTTTCGTTTCCGCAGGAATGCGAACGGCATTTTGTTTGCGGTTGTCAAAGCTGATCGAAATGCTGGCGCCTTTTTCGGTATAAATCGCATCTCCCACGCGAATTTCATCGCCCACTTTCAAAGCTCTTTCTTCCGGACTGCCTTTAGAAGTAAGCATAGCTTTACCCTGAAGCTCATAAACTTTGGCTTTGCCGTCCTTTTCACTGCCGTCCGGCTTAGGAGTAAATACATGCGCATCAATCGCCGCGTCGCGTGCGTTAGCGCAAAAACCGGATATCGGCCCTACACATAACAGGATTAAAAGAATTATTTTGATTTTCATCATAACGTCCTCCGTTATATTTCCACTATGAATAAGTACAAACTTCGCCGGCCGTAGTCTGTTTGCAGGTTTTAGTGCTGCAGTTTTCTCCGGACGCGTCGCAAATCATTTCATTTGACTCAGATAAAACTTCGAGTGAAGCGGGTTCCGCCGGCACTTCCTCTGATTCAGGCCTCTCCGACAATACTTCTTGATAAAAACTGAGCAGTTCGGCCACCCGCGCGGGATTTAAATTGCGCACAGCCTCCTGCTCGGGCGTCTCGGCTTCTTTAAGTATCATTTCCTTGCCTTCAAAAATTTTTGCAATACCGCCGTCCAATACGGATTGAATGGTAATCATCGAATCTTTCCCGTCATCCGGAACGCTCAGCGTTGCCGCGTAAAATTCTCCGTTCATAAATGTCGTGAGAAAAACGGTTCCACGTACAGCCGCTACCGCGGTAGGTGTCGTCACTTTCCATGTACTGCCTTGCGCAAGTCCGTCTACTACGTTAAAAACCGATCCTGTTTCGATCTTCATTTCAGTTGGTTCAATATTAATGAAAGTTACTTTACTATCGGCCGGGATACGCACGACATTGAGTTTACCGCTGTCAAAACTAATCGTAAGACTCGCGCCTTTAAGCGTAAATACTGTATCGCCCGCGGCAATTTTATCGCCGGCTTTTAAATTTTTTTCGATAGGGTTTCCTTTTTGCATGAGCACAGAGCCGCCCTTTATTTTATAAACTTTGGCAAGGCCATCTGAGGAAGTGGAATCAAATGACGTGGTTAAGACTGGTTTTGAATTTTCGCCAAAAGCCGTGTAACCCAAACTGAAAATAAAAAGCAATAAAAGACTCGCTAAATTCGAATTGGCTCTCACATCAAAACCTCTGATCTCTATATCAATAAAACTAGCATTACTAATCACTATATTAGTTTAGCACACTATTATTTCCTGTCTAGCCCTTGTTTTCTTCTCTTTCTGGGGGCATGCTTCTATTAGACATTGAGGCCGCATTCTACTTTAGCTTTCAAAGAGATGCGGCACGGCGCTGAGCATTGTTTCAAAGGCTATGCCTTTGAATTACATGGAAGCGCTCGAAAGGCAAACTGCTCGTAAGAGTAGGACGCAAAGCCACGGGTGCGATTTCGTTTTCTGCTCTGGGCAGGCCCAACCGCAATACAGTTGAGCGAAGCGCAGAGTGAAATATGAAAGCATGGCCGGGTTACCAAAAAGGTTAAAAACGGGATTAAAACCCCATTTTTAAGTGTCGTACCACGCTCGCGGTTTGCCGGATTAAAGGAAACAATGATCCGAAAATCGCTAGCGTTAATTTTGGTACTCCTTCTGCTGACAGCGCCTGCCGGCTTCTCACAAATGCAGTCTGCAATGCTTTTGCTTAACCCGAACCTAGCTCAAATTCACTCACCCGAAGAATTATCAAAATTTATGCGCAAGAATTTTAAATTTGTGGAAGACCAGGATAATTTCGGAAAAGTTGACCACTGGCAAAGCGCCGTGGAAATGCTGAATTTAAAAAAAGGCGACTGTGAAGACTTCGCTCTGTTTGCTGACGCGGCTTTAAAGGAACTGGGCTACGAAAGCCAGATTATAAGCATGTACGGCAAAAACCGTTTTGCCCACACCGTCGCTGTTTTTAAACAAGACGGAAAATATCGCGTGTTTAACGACGGCAAGCTTTACAAATATGACACGGACAAAATCGAGGAAGCGCTTTCAAAAATTCATTCCGAGTGGACTTGGGCGGCTTTGACTGAGCGCAGAAATGACCGGGGCTGGATCAACGAGATTTTTTACAACCCCGGATTCCAGCCCCAGCGCAAACTTATTTAACTTTTATCTTTTCCTAACCGCTCGTTCTTTTAACTTCTGTTAATCGTCGTTCGGATTTCCGCGTCCGCGGTCACCGCGTCTCCCGTATCCGTATTTATTATCTTTCCAACGATCACATTCTTTATCGTCGGGCGGAATGTTTTGCCAAACTATTTACGGAACTAAAAATTGAGCCGTTTTGCTTTTCCCTTAATTTTAGGTGCACTCATACGGATTTTGTTCACAGGGATTTCGCACCTCACATGAACTTGGATTAAGAATACAAGGGTTTTGATTTTCTTCTTCTACCAGCGGCAGTGGCTGTTCAGGCAACGTACCCGTATCAAGCTGATCAAGCCTGTTTTCGCCCCACCCCATAACGCCCGGCCCGGCAGAATCAAGCGCTCCCGGCGCGCTATAGTCGCCGGCTGTGGGAGGAGCTTGGCCTGAGTTATCACTATCGGCGCGAAGATCAACGAGATTTTTGAAAAACTCCAAAATTTCATCCAACACGCTCGGATCTAAATCTTTTACCAACGAATCATCCGGGGACTCGCCTTGCTTGAGGGAAATTTCTTTTCCTTCCGGAACGTTCGCCGAATCATTGCCCGAAATTTCCTGAATATCAATCGCGGAAGCCTTCCCATCATCTGGAACATTGACGGTCGCCGCAAAAAACTGACCGTTGGCCGCAAGATAGCGAACGATGTAAAGAGTGCCGCGGACAGCGGTAATCGCGGCGGGCGTGGATACTTTCCAAGTGCTGCCCTGAGGCAATCCGTCCACGGCGCTAAAAATAGAACCGTTGATAATGCGGATATTCGTCGGCTCAACGCCTTCCAAAATCGCTTTTGAATTTTCAGTGATTTTTACCGCATTCTTATAATTCTCATCGAAAGTAATCGAAGCGGTTGAATTCGATTCGGTATAAAGGGTGTCGCCCGTTACTAGCATATCGCCCTTCTTCAGTTTCACTTCTTCAGGGCTGCCTTTTTTAATTAAAAAAACATTGCCTTTAATTTGGTAAACACGCGCCTTGCCGTCGTTTTGGCCTAAAATAACCTGGGTCGACTGAATGACCGCGGGCAAATACGGGTCCCGAAACTTTTGACTGGCGGATGCCGGTGCCGAAGCGGCCTGAGAACCCGTCGGCGGAGCGATACCTGTCAGCGCGCCGGCGTCCAATTTCGCGTCAATGTCTGCATCGCGTGCGGAAACCTGCGCGAAAGCAACGGTTGGCAGCAATAAAACGGCTGCGGCAATAATAAAGTTTTTCGTTCTCATTGGGTCCTCCTGATAGCGTCCTTTAAGCCGCTAAAGTGTATATAAACTGAATTCCGCCGATTTGGCGTGTGTAATCGTACAGATTGTTTTGATTATGTCCGTCCACGAAACGATAAAAAACGCGCGTCGAAAAATCTTTTGTAATTTCATAAGTTAATGAAGTGTAAAGATCCGACTGCATGTCGCGCCGGCGGCTAGTATCCAAACTCGAAGTTGAAGTAAAGCCGGGATAAAAACGCGGTTCAAACCCCACAGAAACATCCCATGAAAAACGTTTTAATTTTGGGACAGGCGTGTGATAACCCACGCGCGAAGTCAGCCCCCAAGAATCAAAATTGCTTCCGCGCGCCGCCGTTACATTCACTTCCTGACGTAAAAACAAATACTTTTGAAAGTCTTTGCTGTAAAAAAATTGCGATATACCGGTATCATTATCAATGCCGTCGCGCGAAGTTTGGCGAGGGTTAAATCCGTCGGGACCGTAATTGGTGACGCCGAAACGGTTATAAAAAATGGTTTGTGTGTGTTCCGTAAACTTCGTGTCCGCCGAAATATTCCAACGGTTGCGATTCGAGTAAAGGTTTTCGGCTAAAAATCCAAGCGAGTAATCATAACGTAAACCCAATACAACATCCTGATCGCGAATTTTCACCCGTTGGCGGAAATTAAATCCGAACTCCTGAGAGTGATAATTAAATGCGTTGAAATTATCATCATGCAAGCTTTGGCGCACCGCGTACAACAAGTCGAGCGCGGTATCTTTCTTTGAGACGGCGCGATAGCGCAGGGTCAAATCACCGCTATGGCGGCCGGCATTTTGGTCTTTGGCTGTTGAAAGCGATTGGTCATCGGGCTTTAAAATGACATTCGAGTCAAACTCATAACCATAACGGGCCTGAATGTACCAACGCTGTAATTTTCCGGCCGGGCCTGACGCCGAGGCCGCTGGCGCGCCCGTTTGTTCAAGCGCGGTTTGAGCCCAAAAAGCATACGGAGTTCCCTCACCGTCTTTTTCAACCTGCTTCCATTCACGCGCCGCATCGTCGTAGCGACCGCTGCGGGCATAAGCCTGCCCTAAAAAATAACGCGTCGGAATATGCTCGGGATTTTTAACAAGCAATTCATTAAAAATTTGAACGGCTTCGGAAGACTTACCGAGACGGTCAAGCGTCATCGCGCGATAACGTTGAATCAGCTGATCATTAGGAAAACTTTTGGCAAGCTGATTAAGCGCCACAAGCGCTTTATCAAAATCTCCGTTCTGAAAATAACGGCTAGCGTCACTCGCCAAAAACTGGTCGGGAGCGATTTCTTGAGATTCAGGAATTCTTAAACCGATGTCATTTTCAGCGGCTACGGCTGACGGCATAGCCCAGGCCGTCGGTGTGGAAAAAATCGCCAGGACAAGGCAGAACGCGATTTGTTTTTTAGCGTTGAATCCCGAAAAGAGAGAAATCACAAAACCTCCGTTAACATAGAGCCAAATTTAACAGACACATTTAACATCTGCAAATTAGGCCGAAATTAAAACTAGCAATAATAGACAAATTTGAGCTTGCGCGACTCTCCATTATCCTATAGCGCAGAATTGGGAAGAATCGCGGTTTCCTTGCCGTTAAAAGTAGCCATTTCAGTTCCGGATAGAACCGCCGATCTACAGCCCGACAAAAAAACCACTCCAAATAAAAGAGAGAAAAAGACGAGTTTGCACATGCGGGAATTATATAGAGGGAGAAGAATCAGAACAAGCCTTAGTTAGGACCTTATGCGGCCATACAAAAGCAATGCCTTTTTGCGCGCATCCGCATGATTCACAAGTGGTTTGGGGTAGTCTTTCCCCAAGTTGATGCCCGCGGCGGTAAGTAACTCCGGCGGAGCTTCCCATGGGCGATGAATCCATTTGTTGGAAAGGTTGGCAAGCTCGGGACACCAACGGCGGATATAAGCCCCCTCACCATCAAATTTTTCGCCTTGCGTAAAAGGATTAAAAATTCTGAAATAAGGCGCGGCATCGGCGCCACATCCCGCAACCCATTGCCAACCGAGCGTATTATTCGCAAGATCCGCGTCGACTAGAGTATCCCAAAACCAAAGTGCTCCGTCCCGCCAATGAATCAATAAATCTTTCACTAAAAAAGAAGCCGCGATCATGCGGATTCGATTGTGCATCCAACCCGTATGCCACAGTTCGCGCATGCCCGCGTCCACAATCGGATATCCGGTCTTTCCTTTTTGCCAAGCTTTTAGTAACTTTTTGTCGTTTTTCCATTCAAACCTTTCGAAATCTTTTCGTAAAGGATGATCGGTTGTGGCGGGAAAATGGTAAAGTAAATGGTAAGCAAATTCGCGCCAGTAAAGCTGTCGGATAAATCCTTCTCCTTGCTTAATCCAACCTGGCTCTTTCGTCTTCGCGGATTTTTTTTGAACTTCATGCCAAATCCGGCGCGGGCTGATTTCGCCGAAATGCAAATACGGTGACATCCGCGAAGTGGCGGAGATGGAAGGAATTTCCCGGCCGTCCAGATAGTGAATCATACTTTCATCGAGAAATTTTCTTAGCTGTGCATGCGCCCCCGCCTCCCCGGGCTCCCAGTTTCTTTTCATTTGCGCATACCATTCAACGGCGGGCAATAATTTTAATTCAGAAAGCTTGCGCGACTGCGGCCAAACACCTGGAGATAAAAAAAATTTCGCCGCCTGCAAAGGGAGGGAAGGTTCGGCTAGAGTTAAGCATTTATTTCTGTAAGGGGTGAACACTTTAAACGGTGTTTTTCCGCCGGTTTGAACAGTCCAAGGTTCATTCAATAAATTGCCGTTGAAACTCTGAGCCTCAACTCCAGCTTTGAGCAGCGCGGTTTTAATTTGTTGGTCGCGCCGGATGATTTCCGGTTCATAACGGCGATTCCAAAAAACGGCCCGGGCACCGGCCTCATCGACAACTTTCTTTAGCTCCGCTAAGGAATCACCTTTTCTAAAAATAAGTCGGGAACCCTTGGATTCAAAAGATTGGGAAAGTTTTTCGAGCGATTGGTGCATCCACCAATAACTTGCCGCGCCGTACTTCCACGTACCTTCGGATTCCGGATCGTGAATATAAACGGGAATGACTGTGCCGGCTTTGAGCGCGGCTTCCAAGGCGGGATTATCGTCGAGGCGTAAATCCAGCCTCAACCAATAAATTACCGTTTCGCCAACCATTGGATGACTTGGGAAACAAAGCGAACGTATTGATCGCCGATTTCAATTTGGATAGCCTTATTCACAGAAAGTTTGAGGCGTTTGCTTCCCCAGTCCACAAGGCCGCCGCACCAATGGGGTGCGAAATCAGTCGTAAAAGCCGCGGTGCGAATTTCAGAATTTTGACTGACGACAAGCAGCGGATATTCCTTTTTTGAATAACTCTTTTCCGCGGGCAAAAAAGCTTTAACAGTCAGAACGATATCGGCGCCTTTCTTGGGCTTCACTTCATTGAAACCAATAATCACAGGGGCTTGTTTGAAATTGACGCTTTTTACGATTGGGTGGTTTTTCTTTTTAAAAACATAAAGACCTGAACCCAAATTATGGCGGTCATCTTTTTTCAGGCAATTCACCGGCAAAAGCTTCTCGATTTCCGAGCCGCTCCAATTTCCGAACGGCCCCGCGAAAGAACCCCAGCCGCCCACCATTAAAAGCCCTGTCCCGGAAAGTACCTGGTAAACAATTTTCTCTTCGGCCTTTGAAGATACGCAGACGCGGCCATAATCACTCAGAATAATTGCGTCAAAGCGCTGATTAAAGATTGCGGGGTCGAGTTGAACTCCGGGAGGAATATGCGTCACGTCCGCGTGAATATAATTCAAAATTCCGAGCAAATAATTTGCGGGCCCGCCCTCGTGGCTGTCTCCGCAATACAATACATTCATACGACTCCGTCGTAATATTTTCATGCGGCTCCGTCGCGATACTTTATTGCGATTTTTCCGCCAACTATATTTATGCGTCTTCGACGCAATAATATTTTCATGAGTCTCCTAAACATATTAAATAGATGCGGGATTATAACAGAGGGAAAGGCGGGCAAGAAACGAGAAGATTGGAAGTTATAATTTTTTCGCGAGAATGGAGAAGTAAACCGCGGTGCCGAGGCATGTCATCGCCCAAAGCAAATAGGCCAAATAAACCGGAACTAACGGATTAAATAATGTCGCAAGAATCGCCAAAGCAAAAAAATGGTTTTTGAGAGGCGCATCTTCCCTTCTGAATGCAAGCGCCGCATAAACCGCGACACCGCAAACAATCGAGCGCAAAAAAATATAAAAATAAACCGGCAAGGAGGGCAAAACGGCAACGCACAATACGAGGCCCGCCATTAAAAGCGCGATCTTTAAGCGTTTTGTTTCTCTATCTGTTCTCACGAATACCGCCATTGAAATAAAACGCCGAATAAATTAGAAAGACGACTGACCGAAACGAGTGCTTCAGGGATTTTTTTTGCCCCGGCTCTCGATTTCTTCTTCGTCGGCGCTGATTTCATGTGTATTTTGCGTCGGAATCGATTGGGAGTTTTTGGGCGGGCCGTAATCGCCATAGTTAGTTTTGGGAACCGCTTCAGCCTGGCTTTGCAAATCTTTTGCGGGGCTGTTCTTAGGCAGTTTTTCAGGCCGTACTTCTTCATTAATTGGATTCACCGGACCGTCTTTCCATTTTTTTCTTAGCTTCACTACCTGCTTACCTATTTTTTCTTTTTCAGGATTCATAGAGCCCCCTTCATTCCTATTTTTTTGCATCTTAGCCTAGACCGAAACTAAAAGTAAAACTATAGGGTGTTTGCCTACATCCAAACGGAGGTGTTTATTTCTTTTTGAGATCTTCTAGCCGGAAACGAACCGGAACTGTTGTTTGCGTGTCTACCGCCAACGCGCCCATGCGCGCCGGGCTAAATTTCCATTTCTTCACCGCCTTAAGAGCGGCCCGGTCCAGTAAATAAAAGCCTGAACTCTGCTTCAATTCCACTTTCTGAGGATGGCCCGTGCGGTCAATTTCCACTGCCATCAAAACCAGTCCCTCCTGTCCCTTTTCAACCGCTTCAGAAGGATAATTCGGCGGAGCGTTTTTTAAATAACCTGGCTTGGCTTCCGTAAAACCGCTGCCCGCGGAAGATAATGTCGTCGCGCTTTCTCCAGGCTTGGGCGAACTTCCGTCACCGCGGTGTTTAGCCGGCTGAGCTGGTTGAGCGGAACGCTCAGAAGCAAAAACTTTATTGGGAACCGGAATATCCATTTCGGATTTTTGGGTAATGAGTTCCGCCGGTTGTTCCTCTGCAACAGAGGTAAAATTTGTAGGCGCGGGCGCCGCCATCAGATAAATATCCACACCGCCCTGATTCATATCCAGCCCATATTCCGGGGCTTTCACAAGAATCAAGCCTCCGATAAAAAATAAAATGGCGTGAAAGAAAATCGCAGCGATAAAACTAACCAGCCGCGGCGTTTTTTTATTGGCCGGATTGACCCATGCGTGAATTTTGTAGATCACTCTCATTTCATTTGAAAACGTGGCGGCCATATTCATCTCGTTAGACTCTCCTCGAATAAAAATTTACCATCAGCAATATTTTTTCAATCCCTGGTCTAGTATTTGCGTTCAAATAAAAAAAGTTTAAGAGTCTAACGGGATTCATTTTTTTGCTCCGCTGGGTGCAGATGTCTGAACGGCAACCTTTGCGATGCCTAATTTGCGGACCTCGTCCAAAACTTTAACGGCTCCGCCGAAAGAAGCGTTTTCATCGCCGTTGATAAAAACTTTTACATCCGGATCAGCTTCTTTAAGCGCTTTGAGACGTGCCGGTAAAGCTTCCAAAGTAATTTTTTCTTTATCAATATACAAAAAACCTTCTTCAGTTACCGTAAGCGTGGTTAAAACTTTGCGGTCTTGCGCGGCGCCTGTGGATGCGACGGGCAAATTCACGGCGATACCAGTATTTTTAACCATCGAAAGCGAAACCATCACAAAAGTCGCCAGTAAAAAAAACATGATATCAATCAAAGGAATGATCTCAATTCGCGCGCGCCTGCGTTGATGCACGGGAATTTTCATAAATGCTTTCCTCTCATGGTTGCCGGTATTGCCGGTTGGGCTAATTGCCGGCTGCGTGTTGCGCACCTGCCTGCCGGCAGGCAGAGAGGCAAAATCACAGTCCCTGTCCTTGCGTTAAAAGAAGCTCCAAATGCGAAGAAGCGTCTTCAATTTCATGGCGGGCTACTTCCGCGAATGAATTCAAATAGTTGAAAGGAATCAGGGAAATAATCGCGATCGCGAGGCCGAAACCCGTCGCGATCAAAGCTTCAGCGATTCCGCCCGTGATCGCCGTCGGCGCTCCGAGCTCGTTGCCGCCGAGCAAACTGAACGCAGAAATCATTCCCGTTACCGTTCCCAGTAAACCAAGCAGCGGCGCAAGCGTAATAATCGTATCGAGGACAACAATTCCCTGGTTAAAACGTTTCAGCTCAAGGTTAGCCGCGCGCAGCAACGCGTTAGAGAAAGAACTTTCACGATGCGCTAATCCGTAAATCAACGTGCGCGCCACAAAATCTTCCGTGCCGCGGCCCGCATCGATCGCTTTACCCACATCGCCTTCCTCGACCGCTGATAAAATTTTGTCGACGACAAAGGCACGCCGTCTTTTGCGCTCTTGAAAAATAAAAATAACCCGCTCGATCACAACCGAAGTTGCAATTATCGAAGTGACCAAAAGTGGCCACATGATCGGACCGCCCTTATGAAATAAATCCAAAATGCCGTTTTGCATTATGTTGACTGCCTTTCGCCCGCAGGACTCGTTTGTTCCAGCTGTATCCAGTCCAGCAGGGCTTGTTGTTCTTCTTTACTTAATTTCCCTTTGGGCCGAAAAAATGTGTAGCTGCGCGGCGGCATATGGCCTTCGCTTACCTCCTCGGCGATTTCCTCTAATTGTTCGGCATGCAAATGTGAGTCACCTTTCAACCAGCTTTCAAAGGGCATATGCTCGAAGGCTTCGTCTTGTTTATGGCGAATATATTGTTTTACTCCTGGCATTTTGGCATACCATGACAGGCTTGGCTGAGATGCGTGGCAAGTCAGGCATTTCATTTCAATG
>JAYSWD010000091.1:0-4892 GCA_043718225.1 Candidatus Omnitrophota bacterium | reverse complement strand
AAGTGTTTCCGTTTCCAAAAGAATCGTCAAACCTAACGAGCCGGTTGAAAAGGGTGAACCGCTTTTTCCGCGCCTCGAAGATGATACTTCCAAGCCTTAAGTTCGCGCCCGTTCTGGAATTTATCCGCCATGAAAGGATTTATTTTTTAATTTTTTTGCTTGCGCTCGCGCTTATAGCGTTCAGTCCCGAGCCGTCAAGCCTGCCCGAGATCCTTCCTTCCGCGGAGGTTAACCAGCTTGAACAGGCTTCGCGTCATTTCGGAGAATCGCTTGACGGGCTTTCCGCCTGGCTGCGGCTTTTTCAAGCGCGGCCCGCCGCGGTTTTGACCTGCATCACATTGCTTTCACTTTTCGCGGGCCTTTTTTTCGGCGGATTGGTTATTTTGATTTTTATTGCGTTGATTCCAGGTGTTTCGCGCTGGTTTCAAGACACTGTTCCGCGTTTTTCCGAACCGGCATGGAAACCGGTTCATTTTTTCCGGGTTTTGATTTTAATTTTTTCGTTTACCACGGCTTCGGTAATATTAATGGAAGGTTTATGGATTGAAAATTCAAGAGACGAGAACCTGGTCGGCTTATTTCACACCCTTTTAATCGATTTGTTTGCATGCCTCGTCGTATTCGCTGTTTTAAAGGGCGAAGGAATGTCCTGGAGCCGTTTAATCGGAAAACCCGCCGTAAGCTACGGACAAGAGATTAAACGCGGCTTAGCGGCTTACGCGGCCGTGTTTCCGGTATTTATTTCAATTTTGTTTCTTGTTTTGGGTATTTCCGAATGGCTGAATTATGAGCCGCCGCTGCATCCGCTAGTTAAAATTTTCGTTGAAGAGGAGGGGCGGTCAGCTTTTGTTTTTCAATTTGCTTTAATTCTCGCCACAATCGCAGCGCCGATTTTCGAAGAGATTTTTTTTAGAGGCTTTTGCTACCGGCTTTTCAGAAGCTGGTGGGGCGCGCCCGCAGCGATGGGGGTTAGCGCTGCCTTTTTTGCCGGAATCCATGGTTCCGGATTCGCCTTTTTTCCGATTTTTATTCTGGGTTTGGCTTTGGCGCGGCTTTACGAACAGCGCGCAAGCCTTACCGCTTGCTGGACTTTTCACGTTATGCACAATATCCTGTTCACAGGTTATTTTTTCGCAATCAAAGCTTTGATTGGAAGTTAAGTATGGACGAATTCGAATGGATTGATTTGATCAGTAAAAAAGCCGGTAAGCCGCCGCGTGGATGGATCGGTATCGGCGATGATGCCGCGGTTTTTCCGCCCACGCGCCGGAATTCGGCCATTGCCACCGATGTGATTGTCGAAGGCGTGGACTTTGATCATTCGGTCAAGCCGCGTGATGCGGGGCACAAGGCATTGGCGATTAATTTGAGCGATATGGCGGCCATGGGAACCAAGCCCACGGCTTTTTTAATGACCTTGGGTGTTAACGACAATTGGAATGGCAAGAAGTTAAAAAACTTTCTGTCAGGAGTTTTTCAGCTTGCGCACAAACATAAAATAGCCTGTGTGGGCGGAGATATGACAGCCGCGCGTCAGTTTTTTTGCAGTATCACGGTTTGGGGGGAAATGGCGGGCAGACGTCCTATCAGCCGTGCGGGCGCGCGCCCCGATGATTTGATTATGACGACAGGAACTTTCGGCGGATCGATTTTGAAAAAGCATTATGCTTTTACACCGCGCACGGCAGAATCGGTTTGGCTGGCGCGCCATTTTCCTCCTTCCGCGATGATTGATGTTTCCGACGGTTTAATGCAGGACTTAAAACATATTTTAAAGGAGTCACGCTGCGGCGCCCGCATCGAGCTCGACGCTGTTCCGGTTTCGGCGGACGCGCTGGTCCGGCACAAAACCAAAACTGGCGCTTTAAACGGGGCTCTCTCCGACGGGGAAGATTTTGAGCTTTTGTTCGCGCTGCGTCCGCAAATGCTGCCCCGGCTTATGGCGCGATGGAAAAAATCTTTTCCAAAAACTCCTTTAACGGCCATTGGCCGCATGACTCGCTCAACCGCGAAGATTTCTTTTTTTCAGAACGGGGAGAGGGTTCATTTTAAACCGCGTCCCGGGTTCAGGCATTTTTAGTGGTTGATTACATCGAAATTGGGTTACTCCACTTCAAGCATCACTCACCGCTATGCCGATTTTTTAAAAAATATAAAAAGAAAGAGGCCTGATGGATTCATTTACAACTCATTCAGCGCAGGAAACGATTGCCTGGGCGCGTCAATTCGCTTTAACGCTTAAAGCCGGCGATGTGATTTGTTTGTACGGCGATTTGGGCGCGGGTAAGACAACTTTCGTCAAAGGGATTGCCGAAGGGCTTGGGCTTTCAAAAGAAGAACATGTCACCAGCCCGACATTTGTGATTATGCATCGCTACGCTTGCCGCATTCCTCTTTATCATTTTGATTGTTACCGCATGCTTTCGCCTGAAGATTTAACGGCGGTTGGATTTGAAGATTTCATCCATTCAGGCGGAGGGATAGCCTGTGTTGAATGGCCCGAAAAAGCGGGAAATTTAATTCCGGCCGAACATATTTCCGTTTATTTGGAACATCAGGGTGAGGATACGCGGAAAATTCACGTTGATCGAAAATAATATTTTTACTTTGTCTGCGTGAAAAAAATATATGGGTAAGGTCATTGGGGAAATGATTTGTCTGGCTCAGACAGTTGCCTCTTCGGGCAAAACTCGCCATTTAAATCATTTCCCCAATGACATCCATGCAAAAGGGGTGGGGCATTCATCAGAGAAACAAGGCTGAGGATGCTGAATCGGTAGAGACTCTTCCTCAAATTTTTCCACTATGGGCCTCAAGGCATACCAAATAGTTTCCCGTCAAATCTTTTTTTATCTCAACAAGGCTGAGATAAAAAAACGAATCAATTTCATTACAATAGACTTTTATAAAATCCCTTTCTGTTGGTACTGCTTTGCAGAACCAACAGAAGATGAAATGGGAAACTACCCGGCAGAGGTTGATGTAGGAAACAACTAGTTTTAATAAAAGCGCCTTCGATGGATTTATATTTACCGCTTTGTTTCGCCGCTTTCAGCCCTACTCTCTAAGTGCGGATGTCATCGGAAAGCAACTTTAATACGAGTTTGCCGCCGTCGGACGGCATTGTTTGAGTATTTAGGTTGCTTTCCGATGACTTGCCGACGTATTCTTGGGTCTCACATCAAAGAACAAAAGGGACATATTTTTTGCTTGCTATTATAATTTAATATCATATATATTATGATTATATGAAAATAAAAGATTGGCTGCCTCAGGAACGCCCACGTGAAAAATTATTACAAAAAGGCCCAGCCCTGCTTTCGGATGCCGAACTCCTGGCGGTGCTTTTTGGAACCGGCTCGCGCGGAGTGAACTGCGTCGACTGGGCGAGAGGGCGGTTGGCGGAAGCGGGCGGACTTTCCGAACTCTTTAACATGGAATCCCGAAAACTCAGGGATTTAACCGGAATGGGTTTGGCGCGTACAGCGCAAGTGATCGCGGTTAAAGAAATCGCGGCACGCTTTGTCCGCGCGCAGGTTTCTTCCCGGACCGCTGTGCGTGACCCCGAAGTGCTCGCGGATTATCTGCGATTATCGCTTGGAAATCAAAAGCGCGAAAAATTCCGTGTCTTTTTTTTAAATAAAAAACTTGAAATTTTGGATGAACAGGATTTATTCGAGGGAACAATCGATGAAACGCCGGTCTATCCGCGGGAAATCGTGAAGCACGCATTGGCTTGCCACGCGACGGGCTTGATTCTCGCGCATAACCATCCTTCAGGGCGATTGCAGCCCAGTCCCGAAGATATCCGGGTCACGGAAAAAATAGTCGCGGCCTGCGCTTTGGTCGGTGTGCGCGTGATGGATCATGTGATTGTCGGATCGGACGGGTATTTCAGCTTCTCAGGTGAAGGGATTTTACCGCGGGCTTAAAGGTTAACCCTTCGAAACCTCAAAAAGGCGGATAAATGTATCTAAATCGGAAAAATCGGGAAAACGGTGGTGAGGACTTGTTTCCTCAAAATCTCCGCCGCGCGTTGAACCGGTATCCACTCCGATGCTGCGAAGTTTAAGCGTATGCGCCGCGGCGACATCATGGCGTGTATCTCCAATCACAAATGTTTTCTTTTTAGAAAATTTCTTGCCGAACTGGTTTTGGGCGGCGTGTAAAGCATCGCTTAAAATTCCTACGCGGTCTGTGTGGTTCGACCCGAAACCACCGCAGCGAAAATAGTTATGCAGGCGAACCTTGCGGAGTTTAATCCAGGAAACTTTTTCGATGTTCCCGGTGGCGACGGCGAGATGAACATGCGGTAAGTCGGAAAGGTATTCAAGCAGCTTAAACGCTCCCGGCGTGGTTTTGAATTTAACGGAGCGTTCCGCTTCTTCCGCGAAGTAAAGGGTGTATCTTTCCGACAGCTGAACCCATTCTTCTATTTTGAGCTTTCTCCCAATACAACGGACGGCAATTTCATTAAAAATAAGCAGGTCGGTTTTACCGTCCGGAAAAGTGTCGCCCCAGGCATCGGAAACACCGAACATTTTCTCGAATGCGCGCTCGAGTGCAATCTTGCCGCATCCGCCGGTTGATAGCAAAGTCCCGTCAATATCAAATAAGAGCAGGTAGTCGTTCATTAAAGGAAACTATAACTGATGTGTGTTAGAAGAAGAAGAAAAAAACGCCGAATGGGTTTTGCCGATTGAGCGAAGCTCAGGGGTGGGAATAAGACAGAGAAAAGGCCTGATGTTTCCATCAGGCCTTCGAAAAATAACTTCGAGAAGTTATTTTCTCTTTTTGCCAGCTGTCTTCTTAGCTGCTTTTTTTGCTTTTTTCTTGGCTGCCATGTTGATTGCTCCTTTCAACGAATTAACTTTCGCTATTCGTTTATCGTC
>JAYSWD010000010.1:0-28449 GCA_043718225.1 Candidatus Omnitrophota bacterium | reverse complement strand
CAGGCCGGGAATTATGAATTCCAAAAAGTATTGAACAGCGATATCGGCAAGATTTTAAATGCAGCGAACATTGGGAATGGCGTGAAGAACATTGTATTTCTTGCGGAACAAATTGAGAACACAGGCGTGCTTGAAGCGAATCTTGGGCGTGTGGTGCTTGGCTCGGGATCGAAACAAACAATCTCATTCGATAATCAGGGATTAATCAACTTAGTTGTGAATGAAGGCTCCGTCGACGCATCGATTGTGAATGAGGGTACATTGCGCGCTAACGGCGGGAAAGTCATGCTCTCCGCGAAAGACATCAACACGACGCTCGATAATCTCGTCAATAACACCGGAATTATTGAAGCAACAAGAATGATTGAAAAAGATGGCGTAGTTGAGTTTGTATCCAATGGCGCAGTCGAGATGACATCAAATGGCGGTATTTTAAACGCAGGTACGATCAATGCCACAGGGGGCAAACTAAACATTCAAACAACGGGGGCTGTGGAAACCAAAGGCGTTCTCAAGGCGCAGGAAGTGATTGAGCGCGGGGCAAGTTTTAAAATGGGCGGACGTATTGAAGTGGGAACAATGAATATGGACAACTTGGATCACCGCGCAGATATCGAAGCTGACGCTGAACTTTCTGGAAACTTTACCGACGATGATGATATTACCGTGAATGGCAACTTTTCACTTGTTGGAGATACGACCATTCAGACTGACGCAAATGTGACAAATGATGATGGCACATTGAATTGGTCTAATGCGTATTCGCTAACAGGGAATAGTTGGAGTCTCACTCTTAAGGTTTCAAAAGACTCAACAGTTGGCGGTATTTCAGGCGTGAATGATTTGATCTTCGATGTCAACACAGGCAAAACGGCGGCCTACACCCTGAATGGCGCGGTGACGACAGCGGATGACCTGACAATTAATTCCGGTACGACGCTTTCTCAAAACGGTAATACGATAACTGTTAATGGGGATTGGCTCAATAGCGGCACTTTTTCGAGTAATGGACTCGTCACTTTGAGCGGTACGGGCACGATCACTTCCGGCGGCAGCGCCTTTGATGATCTGACGATTGCCGCAGTCGCGGATTACAGTCTCGTCGATGCGTTGAATGTGAATGATGACTTGAGCATCACAAATACGGGAACACTTGATCTTAATGGCCAGGATTTATCCGTTGGCGGAACATTATCGAATGAGGGCACGATTCAACGGGTGGGAAATGAATCGGTCACTTTGACAAATGGCAACGACACGGATTCCGGAATATGGGAATATACGGGTGCCGATAGTTACACGATTAAGGATTTTAGCGCAAATGCTGATTATTATGATTTGACGATCAGCGGCGCGGGAACTTTTACTGCCGCCCAAGACTTGGATTTGAACGGTTCATTCACGCAAGCTGCGGGCACATTTACTGCCCCCATGGATATGTATGTGGGTGGTGGTTTCAGCGCGGGCGGAACATTTACGCACAATAGTGGCACTGTGACCATGGACGGATCAGGCGCGCAATCGATTTCTAATGCTTATGCATTTCATAATCTCACGATTAGCGGAGCAGGAGATTTTACCGCATTGTCAGATTTAGACATGGACGGTAGCTTTACGCAAAACGCGGGTACATTCACCGCGCCAGGGAATATGGCTGTGGGCGGGGATTTCACCAAGACTGGCGGAACGTTTAATCATAATAATGGAACAGTTGAAATGAATGGGGAGGGGTTGGCCCAGGATTTTAACAGCGGCGGATCAGGATTTTATAATTTCATCCATTCCGGCGGCGCGTCGCTGGTAAGTTTGACCGGAAATAATTTGAGCGTTGCCGGAGCTTTTACAAATGCCAACGGCACTTATGACGCCAATGGTTTTCAAACGACTGTTGGTGGTTTAACGACCGTGAGTGGCGGAACTTACACCGCGGGCTCCGCGAATCAAAATTTGAATGGCGGGTTATCCATTGTTGGCGGCAATGGTTCAGAAGGCGCTGATAATGGGGGAGGGGCAGGTAGTTCCGGAGGGGATAGCACATATACAGCCGGTACCGGAATTACAACAACTACAAATTTAGTTGTTCAAGCGGGTTCCGGTGGAAATGGTGGTGAAGGTTCCACCGGTGGGGATGGCGGTGCTGGTGGTGCCGGTGGTTTAGCGACGCTTAATGCCGGAAATGAAAAAGTACGGGTAAGTGGAAATGTAACTTTATTTGCTGGAGTAAATGGGGTTGTGGGGTCTGGTGCTGCGTATGCTCACGGTGCAGGTGGAGATGGCGGAGTCACGTCAATGTCAGGGGCGCTATTAATGAATGGTTCGGGAACGCAAGATGTGACCTCCGACGGAAACAGTTTTGGTGGTCTTGCCTATGCTGGGAGTGGAACGTTACGACTGCAAGATGCGCTTAATATGAACGGTGATTTTTCTGTATCGAGCGGAACCTTCAATGTTAATTCAAAATCAGTTTCTTTTACGGGCTCTGACACGCAGAGTTTAAATAGCGGCGGCTTTAGTTTTGAAAATGTGATCCATTCTGGTTCAGGAACTCTTCAATTGAGCGGAAATAATTTAAGCGTGTTAGGAGCATTTACGAACTCAGCCGGAACTTATGATGCGAATGGTTTGCAGACCACCGTGACAGGACTTACCACGGTCAGCGGCGGCACTTACTCAGCCGGTAGCGCAAATCAAAATTTGAATGGCGGGCTCAGTATTATTGCAAACAGCGGAACAGATGGGACTGCAGGGACGAGTGCTTATTACGACGAGAACGCTGTTAACTATCTGAGCGGATCCCAGGGAGTTGATGGCGCAGCAGGTTCCAATGCGACATTTACCGCCGGATCTGGAATCACGACGGTTGGAAATTTAATCGTTACAGCCGGAAGCGGCGGGAACGGCGGCGGTGGTGGAAATGGTCTGCATGTTTCCACAAATGGGGGCACTGGCGGCGCCGGAGGAGATGGCGGAACTGCGACGTTGAATGCCGGCAGCGAAAAAATCCGCGTCACAGGCAGTGTTATTTTATCGGCAGCTTCTAATGGCTCGGCCGGATCTCCCGGATCGGCCAGTGGTTCTGGGGCGTTGGGCGGAAGCGGCGGCGCGGCAGGAACGCGCGGAGCCACAAGCATAACAGGGGCTTTGGTTATGAATGGTTCGGGAACGCAGGATGTTACTTCCAATTCCAACAGCTTTAGCAATCTTACCTATTCTGGTTCAGGAGCTTTGCGATTGCAAGATGCGCTTAATATGAACGGTGATTTTTCTGTATCGAGCGGAACATTTGATGCCAACTCTAAAATCCAAAATTATCGAGGAAATGTTAGCTTTGATTCAGGAATTACTTATTCAAATCAAGGCACATCTATTTTTGATAATAGTTCAACTCTGCAAACAGTAGATAGTGGTGGAAAAAGTTTTAATAATTTAATTCATGCAGGTTTTAGCGCGTTGAAGGTGATCGGAAACAATTTGAATGTAACAGGTGCTTTTACAAACTCATCCGGAACTTATGATGCGAATGGATTTCAAACGACAGTAGCCGGACTTACAACCGTGAGCGGCGGAACTTACACCGCAGGAATTGGCAACCAAAACTTGAATGGAGGATTAAGCATCATTGCAAGCAGCGGGACGAGTGGAGAAAATGGAACCGATACAGATTGTAGTGTAAGTTGTGCGAATGGCTTTGATGGGGCTAATGGCGTGGCGGGAGTTGACGCAACATTTACTGCTGGGGCTGGTTTAACTACAGTTGTCGGAAACTTGATTGTAACTGCCGGAAGCGGTGGAAACGGTGGTAATGGCGGTAATAGTGGCGATCTTGTTGCATATGGTGGGAATGGTGGCTCTGCCGGCAGTGGTGGCTCGGCAACACTGAGTGCCGGAAGCGAAAGAATGCGAGTCACCGGGAACATTACTTTATCAGCTGCTTCGGATGGATCACAGGGAGTTGGTGGATCAGGAAGCTATACAAACTCAACTGGTGGCGTGGCTGGATTACGCGGAGAGACAAATATGACAGGAACCTTGCTTTTAAATGGTTCCGGAACGCAAAATGTGACTTCTAACCAAAATAGCTTTAATGGTCTTACTTATTCCGGGTCTGGTACTTTGAAACTATTGGATACTTTTGATACGAATGGAAATTTCAGCGCAACAAGCGGAGCATTTGATGCCAATAATCAAATTCAAAATTATGCCGGTAATTTTAGTTTAGATTCGGATGTGACTTATTCTAATCAAGGCACAATTAATTTTGATGGCAACGGACAATTCTTGGATATCGGCGTGAGTTTGGATAGTTTGACGCACTCTCAAAATAATGCGCTTACGTTAAGCCATGATTTAACCGTGACCGGAGCGTTCACAAACTCAAACGGAACTTATGACGCAAATGGCTTTCAGACAACGGTGGGTGGTCTTACGACTATAAGTGGTGGAACTTATACAGCAGGTAGCGCGAATCAAAATTTGAATGGTGGGTTAAGCGTCATTGCAACGAGTGGAAGCCAGGGTGAGTCTGGAACCAGCGCTTCCGGGGCCGCCGGTGTCAATGGAGCTAACGGTACCGTAGGAATTAATGCGGCTTTCACTGCTGGCTCGGGCCTGACGACCGTTACAGGAAATTTAACTGTCACTGCTGGAAACGGTGGTACCGGCGGTAATGGTGGGGATGGTAGTGATGACGGTATTGGCGTGTATGCCAATGGCGGTAATGGCGGCATCGGAGGTAATGGGGGAACTGCAACATTGAATGCGGGAAGCGAAAAGGTGAGAATAAGCGGAAATGTGATCTTATCCGCCGGCTCTGGTGGTATTGGAGGTATGGGTGGGACTAGTAATGGCAACGGCATCGGCGGAACCAACGGAGCCGGAGGCGTGGCCGGAACAACGAGTATGAGCGGCACACTCGTTTTGAATGGTTCGGGTACGCAAAATGTGATATCTAACGGTCAAAGTTTTGATGGAATCACACATTCCGGAACAGGAACAGTTCGACTCTTGGATACGATGAATGTAAATAGCAGTTTTTCCAACACAGCCGGAACTTTTAATTTGAACGGGTTTAATTGGAATATGACAGGCGCTACGCTTTCGAATGATGGAACGATTCAGCTGAACGGAAATGAAACCATCACGGGCTTGACCAACAATGATACGAACTCCGGGACATGGAATTATTCAGGCAGCGGCGGCAACACCATCAAAGATTTTGGAGCAAATGATTATTTTAATTTGGTGATTAGCCACGCTTCAGGAATTTATTTTGCGAGCGATGATTTAGATTTGAACGGCTCGTTTACGCAATCCGCGGGAACATTTGTAGCCCCGACGAATATGAATGTTGCCGGAGATTTTGGACGAACAGGTGGAACATTTACGGTAGGAGTGGGAACAGTTATATTCGATGGCACCAATCAAACCATTTCAGGATCAACAACTTTTTACCGCTTAACCAAAGCTGACACCACCAATGATGCGACTTCACGAACATTGACGCTTGCATCTGGTACAACGCAAAGGGTTACGAACGCTTTAACATTGGATGGTTTTGATAGTAATGACCGACTGGTTCTGGAGGGCGAGGCCAGCATTAATCTAACAGGTGGTGCGACTTTTACGGGTGATTATTTATCAATCCAAAATAATACGATTCTCGATAACTCAACGGGAATTACATTGCCGCTTAATCCAGCGAATTCAATTAATTTGGGCGGGACAACGGGTTGGTTTACACCGGTGGTAAGTGACGGCGGAACAACGAATACATCACCCCCCGGCTTACTTATTTCGGGCCTGAACGAAATCCAAAATGCATTTATTTCGTTTTCAAACGGCAGTGAATTCGGAAGAGGGTTTGGTTTTTCAAATTTTGATTTTATGAATTTCGCTGGACACGATAATGAAAATCAAGATTCAGGTGAACCAAATGAGAGCGGCAATACAAGCGGTGATGCCGGCGAATTTATCAGTTTGAATTCAAATGTTCCCATTTTCATTTCTAAAAAATTATTAAACATCCACGCAGGCGCCCTTCCCGAAGCGAATAAAATAAAAATCTCCGGCGAAACCATCGAACTCATTTAAGAATAGTACCCCGTCATTCGTACCGAGTACCGCGACAGAGAATTACCTTACCAGATCCCGGACCGAGTATTTTTACTCGATCCGGGATCTGGTAGAGGGGGGGAAGGGTTAGAAGCCGGCGGAAACGGAAATCAAAACCCGGCTTTTACGGAAAGATGAATTTGCGGTCGGTCTTTGTCTACAGATTCGTTTCCGATAGGAAATCCGACATCCATTTGCAGATTAAAATAATTTCCAAAATTGAGGCGTGTGCCAAAGCCGGTACCCATCAGAAAACGGTTTTTTTCCTCAGTGGGTCCGCGGCGGGAACGATAAGCGGTTTGGCCGAGATCATAAAAACCGACGAGCCGAAAAACTTCGTTGAATTTTTTGCGGATATAAGGAATTTCAAAAGCATGGGGAACAAAAGGAACGGGAAAATTAAGTTCGGCGGAAGCGACATAGCCCCGGTCGCCAGAGCTATCGGATTCTGAATAGCCGCGCACGGAAGTCATGCCGCCCGCGCGAAATTGTTCAAGGGATGCCAGCGTAACGGGCGACCATTGTCCTTCGGTTTTTAAAATAAGAAATGAATTTAAAGGCATTCTTTGGAGTCGCGCGAGTGATCCAGAATAGTAAACGAAATTTCCGCCCGCGCCCAGACGGCTTGAGTTCGGAGAATCTTTTTCGAGCGAGCCCATGAAATTGCCGAGTCCAATATGAATGTCGCTCGAGAACATTGTTTTCCCGTACCTGTCCTGAAGATTCATGCGCGGCCCCGTGCGGATCACTCGCATGCGCTCAAAGGATGTTTTTTGGTTGGCAATCGTTGATTTGGAGTCTTTGATTTCGAACCCCGCGAATAGGCTCAAATTAAAAGTTCTGCGGCGAATTAAGTCTTGGGTAATGCTGGGTGTGAGTTCAAAATAATCGCCTTCAATATCAAACGCGCGAAGGTCTTTTGTGAGATGTGTTTTCGCGACACTCCAATTCAGGCCAAATTCAGTACCGGTGGAACGGACCGGAAAAGCATATTGCATCCATGCCGCACGAAAAGCAGCCTGTTCTGCCATGGAAAGTCCGCCGTACAAAGAATCATCAAACCCCAGAAAGTTCGTGGCGCTGAAATTAAGCATGTGCCGCGCACGATTCGTGAATTTCGTTCCACGGTTATTGAATTCATAATTTAAGTGCAATGGAAAAACTTCCTTGGCTCTTAAAGTAATATCAGTGGTTCCCGCTTCCGCCCCGGGTTCAAGATACGCCTTGGCCTGGCGGTCTTCTTTTTGATTTAAAAAATAAAGAGCAGTTTCCATGTCGCCATACTGAAAGGTTTTGCTGTTGTTAATACTTCTGAAATAATTTGTATAAACCCGGTCGTTGAACCAACGGTTTTCTTCGACACTGACCTTCCCTGCGCGGCCTTCTATGATTTGAATTAAAATCTCGCCGTTTTGAATTTTTTGAGGCGGCAAATAGGCGCGCGAAAGTAAGTAGCCGCGTGACCTGTAAAGAGCCGTGATTTGATTGATGGCCTCTTTAAGCTGTTTAAAGGTCACTGTACTGTTTTCAAGCCCGGCCACCGTTTTATAAAGTTCAGCGCTGGCAATAGTTTGATTGCCTTCAAATATAATTTTTTTGACGAAAAGGGTGTCGGCAGAGTCGGGTGTTTGAGAAGCGGGTTCTTCTTGCTGAATTTCCGGAGTCTCTTGGATTTGAAGAGGTTGCTTATTCAGGTCTTTTAAAAATTCAACCTGGGAAGCAATTTCAGCGTTGGCAGGCAGAGTATCTACTTCATCAGCCGCTAAAGCGGCAAACGGAACAAAAATAAGCCATGCGAGTTGACCAACAAATAGGTATTTTGTCATAATCCAATTGCGATTATCGGCTTAAAACGGGGTAGGCTCAACCTTTTATTAATGGAGTGGATTCGGCATAGAGAGCCGTACGCTTTTGCTGAGTATCCTTGTCGGCCAGATAGTCATCCAAGGTCGTTCCGCTTTTGTCTATATATCCCAGCGGGGTGATCTCAATGATGCGGTTCGCGACAGTTTGAATGAATTGATGGTCCTGAGTCGAAAAAAGCAAAGTGCCTTTAAAGCTTTGAAGTCCGTCATTCAAAGCGCTGATCGATTCCAAATCCAAATGGTTCGTGGGCTCATCCATAATCAAAACATTGGCATTGATCATCATCATTTTAGAAAGCATCATGCGCACGCGTTCGCCGCCCGAAAGCACATTCACTTTCTTTAAACTTTCTTCGCCCGTGAAAAGCATGCGCCCCAAAAACCCGCGGATAAATTGTTCATGCGTTTCTTTTGAAAACTGGCGTAGCCAATCAATCAGCGAAAGCTCCGAGTTAAAATATTTCGCGTTGTCTTTCGGAAAATAAGAACGGCTCGTGGACGCGCCCCATTTAAAACTGCCGGAATCTGCGGGAATTTCTTCGGCTAAAACCTGGAACAGGGTCGTGCGCGAAAGATCGCTGCGGCCGAAAAAAGCGACTTTATCGCCTTTGCGGATTTCGAAATTTAAATTCTTAAACATGACTTTGCCATCGATGGACTTCGAAAGCTTGTCGATCGCGAGCAAATCATTGCCGGCTTCGCGATCCGCGCTGAAACCCACAAAAGGGTATTTGCGGCTGGAAGGCTTAATGTCTTCAAGCGTCAATTTTTCGAGCATTTTTTTGCGGGAAGTGGCTTGTCTGGCTTTAGAAGCATTCGCGCTAAAGCGGGCGATAAAGGCCTGCAGCTCCGCGCGTTTATCCTCGGTCTTTTTGTTCTTGTCGCTTTTCTGGCGTAAAGCAAGTTCGCTTGATTCTTTCCAGAAAGTATAGCCACCGGAGAAAAAAGTAATTTTTCCGAAATCAATATCGCAGGTATGGGTGCAAACCTGGTCGAGAAAGTGGCGGTCGTGCGAAACTACAATCGCGGTATTTTTAAAGTCAGCAAGAAAATTTTCAAGCCACATCGCGGTTTCAACATCGAGGTGATTGGTCGGTTCATCCAAAAGCAGAACATCGGGATTTCCGAACAGTGCCTGCGCAAGTAAAACACGGACCTTTTGGTCGCTTTCCAAATTTTTCATCGGCAGGCGGTGGAATTTTTCGACGATGCCAAGCTCGCTTAATAATTTTTCGGCTTCGGCTTCCGCATTCCAACCGTCCATTTCCGCAAACTGGCTTTCAAGTTCGGCCGCGCGCACGCCGTCAGCGTCATTGAAATCGGGCTTGGCATAAATCGCGTCTTTTTCCTGAATGACCTGATAAAGTTTTTTGTGCCCCATAATGACTGTATTAACAGGGGTATATTCGTCGAATGCGAATTGGTCCTGGCGCAACATGGAAAGGCGTTCGTTGGGTCCCAGCGAAACGGAGCCGGAGGTGGATTCGATATCGCCCGCGAGCACTTTCATAAAGGTGGATTTACCCGAGCCGTTGGCCCCAATAATTCCGTAGCAATTGCCCGGAGTGAAAGCAAGATTCACATTGTCGAAAAGAACACGCTGACCGAATTGAATGGTGATGCCGTTGGCTGCTAACATGAGGCGGGGATAATACCATAGACGAGAGCCAATCGACCAGAGCCAATCGACTCCTTGGTCGCATTACCTTCCCAACCCCCGGCGTTAGGAAGGTTTCCTAACGCCGGGGGTTGGGAAGGTGACAGCTTGATTTGAATTCTGCTTTTTCTATGGTAGATTACAGGCTTATGGTTCAAAAAGTAGTCCGTTTTATCTCGCGCGATATGTGGCATATCCGCGCAAAAAAACTGCCGTTGGGACAATCCTTATGGCTGCGCCCGCTGCGCGCATTGGTACTTTCCTTCACTGAATTTAACCGTGACAATTGCAGCTTGCATGCCTCAGCGCTGACATTTTTCTGCCTGCTTTCAATCGTTCCTGTTTTTGCCATGGCTTTTGGAATTGCCAAAGGTTTTGGTTTAGAAAAATTACTCCATGAACGCCTCATGGAACTCGACGGCCAGCAGGAAGTCATTCAACAGGTCATTCAATTTTCCGAATCCATGCTGCAAAATACCAAGGGCGGAGTTATTGCGGGTGTCGGTGTCATGCTGCTTTTTTGGTCTGTCATCCGGGTTCTGCAAAGTATTGAAAAGTCTTTCAATCATATTTTTGCTGTCAAAAAAGAACGCACGCTTGCGCGTAAACTCGCCGACTATCTGACCATTATGTTGATTTGTCCTCTGCTTTTGATTCTTTCGGGAAGTTTGACCGTTTTTATTTCGACACAGCTGACAAACATTGTGAGTCATACCGGTTCGGTCGGCGTTTTGATCGGTCCCGTAACAACCTGGTTTTTGAAGCTTCTGCCCTTTTTGATTTTTTGGTTTTTGCTCGCTTTTCTTTATGTTGTGATGCCGAATACTTATGTTAAGCGACGCTCGGCTTTTTTTGGCGCGATTATCGCCGGGACGCTTTATCAGCTGGTTCAGGTGGTTTATATTAAATCGCAGATGGTGGCGTCGAGCTTAGGCGCGGTTTACGGCAGTTTCGCGGCCTTCCCGCTTTTTTTAATTTGGATGCAGATTTCATGGCAAATTGTTTTGTACGGCGCGGAACTCGCGTTTGCGCATCAAAACGAAGAAACCTATGAGTTTGAAGAAGAAAGCCGGCAGGCAAGCTGCGCGCTTCAAAAGGAAGTCGCTTTGCTTTTAACTCGTGCCGCGGTACGCAATTTTTGCGAAGGAAAAGCCCCCGTGGAATTGCATGCTTTCGCGCATCAATATGAAATTCCGATCCGACTTGCGCGCAGCGCCGCGGAAAAATTGCGGCGCGCCGGTGTATTGAACGAAATCGAAGATTCCACGAAAGATACGGAGCTCTATCAGCCCGCGCGCGATGTGGCTGATATTAGCATTCAATATGTTTTTAGCGCCTGGGACAATGAGGGTACGGCGGAATTAGGCGTGGAAGAAAACGCGGAATTCAGCAAGTTGAAAGCGGCCGTCGCCCAGTTGCAGCAATCGATTACGTTAAACCCCGCGAATATTCTGCTCAAGAATCTTTAAGCTTTGAAACAGCGCGTCAGCCGAAAACTAAAACAACAGCGCCGAGTCATCGCGCATGCTCAGTTTCAAAGAGAACAAAATCTTCTTAAGCATCAAACTAAATCCAAAGCCCATCTAAATTCGCCCGCGGCGCCGCGTATTCATGCCGCCACACCCACTCTTCCGCCGCAAATTATTTTTGAAGACCAGCATCTCGTCGTCGTAAACAAGCCGGCGGGCCTTTTAACCCAGGAAGATGTTTCCGGAGATTCGACTTTGGAGCAATGGCTGCGAAAACATTTTGGCAGGGAGTATGTCGGCACGATTCACCGCCTTGACCGCAACACTTCCGGCATTATGATTTTCGCGAAACGTACCAAAGCCGCAAGCCGTTTGTCGGAAGCTTTGCGTGAAAATAAAATTCAGCGTACTTATCTGGCATGGCTGCACGGAGAAATCCGCAACCCTCAAAAATGGACGCATTGGCTTTTGAAAGATGAGGCTAAAAATCATGTGCGGGTTGTTTCTCAAAAAACTCATGACGCGAAGGAAGCGGTTTTAAGTTTAAAGCCGATTCGATATGCGGAGTTGAAAGGGAATAAATTAACTCTCGCGGAAATTGAATTGGAAACAGGGCGCTCGCATCAAATCCGTGTCCAATGCGCCGCCAAAGGTTTTCCGATCGCGGGGGACCCGAAATATGGCAAAGACAATGATCAGTTGTTTCCGCGTCCGGCCCTCCATTCTTTCCGCGTGAGCTTTCCGCATCCCATGAGCGGAGAAATAGTCAGTTTTGTGTGCCCGCTACCTTCCGACCTCAACAGAAACTAGCTTTCACTTTTTTTTGGAAGGCTCTCGAAGAACGCTCCCACGGAATTTTTGATGCTATAAAAAGCTATAAATGCTATTTATTGCTATATTTTAATAATAAAATTAATAAAAAAGATCGTTCTAATATTGCAATTATTTAATTGATTGGGTAGGTTTTCTTTAGATGATAAACAAGTTTAGCAACATTTATTACAATTTAGATAATTGTCAGCCCTCAAGGGATTTCTATGAACCATAACCGCTGGTTGCGTTGTACGGCGCTTCTTACGGCGCTGATTTATGTGCCTGTCAACCATTTTGGATTTGCCGCCGCCATAACACCTCAACCTGTTAGCACGGAGTCGGCCGGGCTTCAGCCGCTTAAGTTGAGTACTTTGAAAATTCCTACCCACTTCGGTGAAGTTGTTTCTTTTGAAAAAGGTACAACGGGCCAAACGGTGATCGTGATTCAGGATGCGCACGCGATTCCGGATGCCCAGAAAAATATCGCGAATGTGATTAAGTTCATGCAAAAAGAATACGGCGTCGGAACCGTGGCGCTTGAAGGCGCGAGCGGAGATTTGGATACGCAGATTTTTAAAAGTTTCCCCGATCAAAAACTCATGCGCGAAGTCATCAAAGGTTATCTCGACGCGGGCGAAATCGCGGGCGGAACCGCGGCCGCAATATTCGATAAAGCGCCTTCGGTTTATAAAGGCGTTGAGGATTGGGATTTATATGAAGAAGCGCTGGGTTTTTATTTGAAAGCGATGGAAGAGTCGCCGGCGCTTCTTGAAAAACTGAACACTGAACTCTTAACGCTGGACGCTGAGAAACAAAAAATTTATTCTCACGAACTATTAAAAGCCGATGCCGCAGTTGAAAAATTTTATTCCAACCTGAGCGAAGTCACTGAGCTGTTCAAGGTTTTAGGCGCGGTGCAAGCGCCCCAGGCGGGCAGTGACCTCGAAGCGGTGTGGAAAGAAGTGCAAAAGACTAACGACCAACGACTAAAGACTGACGACAAAGACGTTGAAGTCAGAGAAATCGCCAAGCGCGTTGAAAAATTCTTAAAAGCACATAGCACAGACCTAAAAAACTCCAAGCTACCTGCTATAAGCTATAGGCTCGACGCATTGAAAACATTCAATGCGCGCAAGCAGGAATGGATGACGGGCGCGGTTAGTCCCGAAGCATTCGCGATGTACCTTAAAGAAACCGCGTCGAAATTTAAAATTCAAATTGAGATGTCAACCGAGCTGCTCGGCATGGTGCGTGAGCAAAGAAAACTAAAAGAGTTGGAAGGCACGAAGTTCTTTAAGGAATTGGAAGCCTATATCCGCGACGTCAAAGTCAAATTAATTCAATCCCCTGACTCAACCTACGCGGTTAAGGGCATTCAACCGCGTAGGTTGGAAGACTTAGATAAACAAACGTCTGATCTACGCACACTCAAAAAATTGCTCAATCTCGAATTAACCCGCGAAGAATGGAATGCTCTGAAATTGCAGATGCAATTTCAGCAGACCACCGACCACCGACTATCGACTACCGACAAAAAACAAAGTGTAAGTGGTTCAGAAAGTCTTTGGTCTTCAGTCGTTAGTCGTCAGTCTCTTGTCTACCACTTAGCTTTTTACGCCAGCGCGGAAGAGCGTGACGAAGTTTTCTTTAAAAACATTGCAAAACAGATCCCGGATCTAACCGCGCGAGATCCGGGATCTAGTTTGGGTGGGGTAACGATTATGGTCGCAGGCGGTTTTCACGCCGAAGGTTTAACCTCACGCTTGAAAGCAGCGGGAATTGGCTATGCCATTGTGATGCCGAAGATCAATCATATTCCTGAAAACATGACCTACCGCGCGCAAATGCGCGGTGAAGTGTCCTGGAAAGATTATTTCGAAGTCGAAAACGGCCGCATTCATCTTTACAAAGCCTTTGTAAGGGCGGTTAGGGACCGCCTCTTACAGACTACAGACAATAGACTATCGACTATCGACTCGAACGGGAAAAGGTCCATGGTCTATAGTCCATCGTCTATGGTCACGCTGAAAGCGTGGAGAGATCAAATCATCCGCGATTTATCGGATCAAGGCAAAGTCGAACGCGCGGCTTGGTACACCCGCTATATGGATGAAGTGCTCGATCCGACTATCGACCAACGACTAAAGACTAACGACAAATTGATGAGCAAAGTCGATAACTTTATCCGCGGCCTGCGCGGCCTTGAAAAGAATAATCAAATCGATCAAGCCCATATCGCTCAGCTTTTAAAAGCAAATATGCTTGGTCAAGTTACAGCGGTGGCGCCAATGGCTCCCAGCGATAGTGTGTCGTCGAATCTTCTAAGAGGCTCATTAGGCAATCGATTTTTTGCTGCTGCTTTAGCCTTAGTCAGTGCATTGTCTTTTTGGGTTGCGCCTGCCAAAGCGAACCCAAATATTGTTCCTCCTCTGGCGACCAATCCGGTGAAGGCGACTATCGTTGCCGCAGAAGAGTTTGAGCTAGCGCGGCAGCAACCGCAATTCGACTTATTACTTAAATATTTAGACAATATGCGTACAGGAAACAATCTTGATCGAGACAGTATCAACGGCCCTACTAATACCACGCTGAGTTTAATTTTCGATGCGAAAGATGGAACGGTCCTAAAGCCGCTGATTAAATTTCTCAAAAATAAACTAACAAACATGAATGCTGATGATCCGGAGAGAGTGTCATTAAAATTGCTTTCCAATGTTTTGCAAATGCCAAACTTCACGGCAGGTAATCTCTTAGAATCGGAAAAAGGAGTTATATCGCTAAAGGAAGCTTTCATTTTTGGATCGGCTGGAAACCGAATAGATGCGGGCACAGTTGACGGAGAGACAACATGGTTAACTCCACGCAAAGTTGCGCATTTAGTAACGAGATGGGTCCGTTTCGAATCCCCGGCAGGAAGTATTGATGAGAGTAAAACACCTACTGGAACAGGGCGCTCCGAGGCGCGTGAATTTTCTGATTTAGCGGTTGAGTTAGTGCGGAAGTTAGGTCTTGAAAACGAAACAATGGGTTTCCGAACGATTGATGGCCTTTTAAATAATAATGACGTCACACCAACTTTTTCTTTGTCTTGGTTAAGCGCGGATATAAATGCCAGGATGTTAAGACTTAAAATGCAGCTCATTAATCTAAAAGGGATAGAGCAATTATTCAAAGCAAAAGGATTGTTATTAGCGGATGTAGATGCGGTTTTGTCTAAAACGTTAAATGTCGACTTGCTTCAGTTTATAGCGGAAGACGGATGGCTTGTAAAAATTGGGCAAGAGAATTTTTTGAGATTTACTGTCAACCAAGCGGAGCGACTTACTCTGGGTGCTCAAGTTGTTGAAGTTAATGATCTAAACTCAAATAATCCAATTGTAGGAAAAGTTGAGGTGCCAGTGGGCGGGCTCAAATCCAAAAATACAATGAATATACAGAGAGGAAGTTACAGCGTGGCTTTAAGTGAGTTCGGACTTCATACTGATCTAATCACTCGCTCCGAATTTCGGTTCAATGGAGTTCTTAAGGTTGGAGATTTAAATAATCAAGTGGGTGTTGACGCTGATCAGCTTGCGATAGTTAGAGCTACAGCCCAATCAGCGACTGTGCGTATTTCTTATACACAGGATGGCAGAGATCGAGACACTGATATTGAGGTGCCGCTTAATGAATGGTTCCCGATTCAAATAACGGAAATAGAGAACCGGGGTTTGAAGGGGGTTGTTATTCGACTTGAAGAAGTTGCCGGCTCCCAACGGCTTCGACTCATAGTCGAAACTAATTTTCTTCGAGATATTCCGCGTTCAGCATCGACTCAAAGATTGCTCGCGTTAGAGGGAAAAATACTTGATGACGAGCTTAGAAAAAAGCCTAATGATTTCATATCAAAATATGCGCTGTTTCGAACGCTTATCTCGCGCGTTAAGGATACAGATAGAAAACGAAGTTTTCGAGAATTAGCTCAGCTCTTAGCCGATTTAGATTTTGTTTATCCAAGCTTAATCGGAGAGTTCAAAGATAAAATTGGATCCGAATATTCCGCCCAGCTTTTAGAGGTAGACAAAAAAAACCTTGCCCGTGACCTCTTTTTGAATTCGGAAGCAATTGGCGACAAAATAAGAAAGCAGGCCGATCAATTTGCCGACGAACTTTTAGCAGAAGTGGCGAAGGTTCAGGCGCAAAGAGCGCGTTCCGTTGAACAGCTTGAAAAATTGGGCGCAGTTCTTGAAACGCTAGGATGGAATAAAGTGGATCCAGGTCGATTGGAACCGTTAACTAACTATGTAAGCCCAGTCAGAGCAGATGGTTTTGAGATAGAGGTCAGTTTAAAGCA
This sequence comes from Candidatus Omnitrophota bacterium, assembly GCA_043718225.1. Lineage (GTDB taxonomy): Bacteria > Omnitrophota > Omnitrophia > Omnitrophales > Aquincolibacteriaceae > Multiplicimicrobium. The sequence continues at coordinate 12,201 of JAYSWD010000010.1, read as the reverse complement.
GGGGCCTGACCAATCGGGTTCAGTATGGCAATTTGTTTTGTCTAAACCTGGTAGGACATTTCAAATTAAAAAAGAAAATGGGATTGTGATGACGGCGGGATTAATGCCTTTCGAAGATGCGAATGCTGAGATTGGAATGGATGAATCAAGAAAAATAATTATTACGCTAGTTGATGCCGCAAAAGCAGAGGAATTAAACGAAAAAATACGCTTTAACAATTTATCGGAAGTAATCGAAGCGCGCACCCGATCCGAATCGCGGAATGAAGACACTGCAAAAAAAATAGCGGTAAGCGCAGCGGCAGTGGGTTCAATTGCCGCTGTTGTTTGGGTAATACCTGTTGTGCAGACCATTCCCTGGTTGCTTGCGGCGGTTGGGATTACATTTGCTGTTTCGCTAGTTTTTGGGCTGGTTTCGATCGTAGTTATGCTGCTGAATAAGCCACTGCCTGGCACAGCCCCCAATTCCGTGACGATGATACAGCTGTTTAAATTACTTTTTACTTCCGGCTCCGAATTGCGGAATATCACGAATAAACAAGCGGGGACGATGAGCACACTTGGTACAGCTGTGACCCGCTCCGAATTGCGGAAGTCTTGGTTGGTGGCGACCGGTCTTGGAATCGCGGTTGGTTTGGGTGTCGCCTTTCTGACGGGGAACTATTGGATCAATGAAAAAAGTCAACTTCCGGTACTAGGTGAGATGGACCCGACGACACGGATGTTTGTGATTAGCGCCGCTTGGGGTGTTTTTTCCACTTTTTTATTTACAATTTTAATAGGTGTTTATCTGTCTACAAAATCAACAAAGGAAAGCGAGAACAAGCTTGGTTTGGTAACAAAAATATATCGTGTGCTTCCATGGCTGGATCTTTTTTTTATTCCAAAATCGGGTTCGGCGCGGGCAGCTGTAAATAAAATTATGGGATTGGGTGAGGTAAGCGCGGAGAGTAAATTAGATGCGGCGGCAATCAATACCTGGATTGCAAAGGCACAGCAGGATATGGCCAGAGTTGGACGATATCAAAGAACAGTTGAAAAAGAAACATTAGCCGAAAAAATAGTGGAAGAAGAAAAAGCCGCCGCAGAATTATTGACCGCTCTCGCCAATTCGACTAGTGAAGAACTTGGGTTCGCCCTTCAAGCCGCAAAAAATTTAGGTGCCAAAGCCGAAGGCATTGAAAACTTAATGCGCCAAATCCAAAAGCGTAAGTGGCAAGCCGTCACTCGCTCCGAATCGCGGAGCTGGAAGAAGGAGCCACTCTTTGATTTTGCTAAGAAGGCTTTGAGGTTTTTCTCGCGGCCGATTGCATTGGTCGGACTTGTTGGCGTGGCGGCACTTTTGAAAATTGTGGTAACGACTGACTTTCATTCTTTGGTCAACGTATTTATCAAAATTGTACTGAGTTCATTTCTCTCTCTTATAGCGTTGTTTGTCGTTGTGCCTCTTATCGGTCTTGTCCTGCTGCTTCTCTCCAATATTCATTTCGATCCTTTAGACTGGCTTGGAAAAGTATTATTCCAAACAAGATTTGCTGCCTGGATGAATAGGCCCTTGCTATCGGCTCAGGATAAAAAAAACCGCTCCGAATCGCGGTGGCCTTCCGAATATGAATCTAAATATCCCGATGGCTGGGCGGTCTTTTCGGGACTCGCATGGTTTGATGATTATTTTGATGCACAACGTGTAAAAAGAAATGGCAATAGTATGAAAGGCAGCGCTTGGGAGCTGACAAATCTTATTCCGGCGGCAAACGATATGGTTACGCAATTAACGGCGGCTGGGATGATTAAAGAAACTGCCATTGCAACGTTGGCGGGAGAGATTGCGGCAAACAGACAGCAATTGCTTGAACCTGCCAATCCAGTAACAGCGGTAGCGATAATCACAGACTTTGGCATGAAAGCGAAAGATAAACTTTTGAGTCCGGAAGTGAAGAATATTGTGCGTGCCATAGAAGATGCGATTGCGCAAAAGTTTTCAGGCGGCTCACATGATGTGCGATTGCTTGGTAAATTATTACCCGAAGATCGAATGGCAGATATTTATGCAGCCATTTCAGCTTCAAGGCAAGCAATGCTTCTTGCTGGAGTTGAATCAGAAAAAATACCGGAAGCCATCGCGGAGGGTGCGACTAAAATTCGAAATTTTTCGGTGGATGAATTGATCGGAGGCATTAAACAAGCGGGTTTTAACTCAGCTGTTTCCGCGGGGGTCGCGGCCGAAATTGAGGCTAGATATGAAAAGAGTAAAGCATTGGAATTTTTAGCAACAATACCGCCGAAATCCGTGAGTATTAACATTTATGACTTTCAAGGGAAAATGACTCATTCAGGTGTGTTTCTTGGTTTAGAACCAAGAGCCGAACAATTTACTACTTTTCTTGTTATTCAAGAATCTCCGTCGTCTAAACCAATCCGCGTTGATACTCTTCTGTCGGTTACATCGGTCGGAATAAAAAGCATCGGTCGCTCCGAAGCACGGAAAGATGTAAAGGAACCCGATGCCAAGGAAGGGGGGAGTCCTGGGATAATGGACGTCTCTTTAACTTTGGCCGCCCCGGGGCGAGCCGCTTTGAATGAGGCTTTTGATGGCCTTAGAAATGAGCAAGAGCGAGAGCCAAGGTTCATTTTACTGCCCGTTGTTTTCGGGGTTTTGGTTACGGCAGTTTTAAGTTTGGGAGTTTTTTTCTTCGGTTGGATTTCCTTGTGGTTTTCCACCCCGTTAATCTCAGCAGTGATAATCGGGTTTCTGCGTTGGATGTATCAAGCGGGTTTACCCCCAAACGCTCTTCTTAAGCGGTTGCAGGCGTCAGGAAAAGTAGTTACAGCCGCCCGCCTCCAAAGAATTTTAAGTTCGAGCTCACAGATTAGCATTGAGATGACCGGTGTTTTAAGAATGATGCGCGATCGCCGCAATCAAGCCGTGCGTGATTTGGCGCAATTTGCCGGGGGTCAGGGCGTTCAGATCCGCACTGATTCAAAAACAGGACTTTTATATTTAACGATCGGCGGGCGGCAAGACACACTCGAAACTTCAGCGCAAGATTTGATCCCATGGCTGCGAGAAATAGAGACTATTAAGCTTCCGGCAGCAGCAAAAAAACAGATAAAAGAAATCAAACGCTTAGACGCTCTCATGCGCCGACAGGAAAATGAAAATAAAAAGGTAGGGGGAACGGACAAAGTGTGGGCTGACCATGCATCTGATTTAGAAAGAATCCATGCGTTAGACCTTTTAGCCGCTGCCCGAGAAAAAGAGCTTGGTGAATTGGTCGCAGCAAGAGACTTTCACGAGGTCAGGCGTAACGCTTTGATACTAAGTATGACGCGAAATGAATTTATCCAAATCAAAGACGAGTTGGTGACCGAGATGATGGTTGTAGACGGAAAATTGGTTGAAAGAGTAAAAACGAGTGATCAGGCATTTAACGATGCTTTACAGAAAATAGTTTTAAAAATACCCGCCGTAAAAGACTACTTTGATTCGATCTCCGCTGCTTCGGACACCGAATCCCGCGAAAAAAGAATTTATTTCTCTGCCTTGCTCAAAGACATCGCAGATCAGTTGGCGGATGAAAAATTAATTCAGCTTCTTCAACCAGTTTCTGAAGGTGAGACATACGCATCGTACCTTACAACACAATTTAACCGCTCCGAAGCGCGATTGATCGGTGAAAAAGGGTTGCTTGGCAGAGTGGTTGGGTTTGATGAATTTATAGAAAACACATCGATGAGAGAAAGTTTTACGCCGTGGGTATATGATGGAAAAAATGTTTCTTATCCGAGAAGCGATGATTCTATTGGCGGGGATGCCTGGCTTCAAGTATTGATGGATCAAGGTTTGGTCTGGGCGGAATTTTGGGATCGGGGCGAGAATAGTACTTATGCGATACTTTTTGAAGAAAAAGACAGAGATCAAATAAAGGCAGCTCAAGCAAAGCTTTATTTTGAAAAAATCCCCAGCAATTTACCCGTTCGAAATCCTCTTGTATTGAATGCCCAAATACCGCTCGACATCGGCAATGGCAGAACTTTATACACAACCGAAGGCATGAGCCTGGACGAAAAGAAAGCGGCATTTGAGGAGTTGAAAAGGGTATATGAAACCGAAATCGGAGGTTACGGAGTAGGTTATCTAAACTTAGACAGTGACAATCATCGAAATGCAAACGCCTTATTTATAAAAATTAAAGGTGAAATAGCTGGTTTTATTATCTTTGAACCGGATCGTCGTGATTGCCAGCTGACTTTGCAATTTACCGCAAGTCGATATGCGCATGGCGGCGAATTGCATGATTCTTCGCGCGAAGGCATTGGTACAGCATTGGCGCTTTATTTGCTCAAAATGCTAAGTGATAAAGGGCTATATAACAATTTGACATCGACCGTGCTAACCGGATCGAATCGAAATGCTCGCACTGGCGCGGGGCTGGATGTGAAAGGGACCGGTTATGGTTTGTGGAAAAGTCTTGGAATAAAAACCGGAAGGAGCTTTATCGAAGAAAGCGATGTGGGGAGACTTGGCATCGAACGTTTAGATATTGAAGATGCCAAAGCTCTGAATGAGGAAGCTTTAAAGCAAAGTCATTTAAAAATTAATCTTCGATATTTGCCCGTTGATTTATGGATCAAGAAAATTATCGGTCAACCGCCTGTCCGCTCCGAATCGCGGGATTTCAGCCGTGAAATTCAAAAAATCGTGGATACGCTGGATCAGAATCGCGCTGATCAGAAACTGCCCGCGCTTTCTGACGTTGTGAAAGAACGAATCAGGAATGTTGCACTGAAGGTTCAAGAAATGCACAACGATCAAACGCGAAAGGACGGCCGACCGTATTTTGTGCATCAATTAGATCAAACGCTTCGGGCATTGCAGAACTACAATGTGGCCTCGCCCGTTTCAGTGATGATTAATCTTTTGCATGACACTCGTGAAGACCAAGAAGAAGGCTACGAAGATTTCAAAGCTAATCAGCAAAAGCTCATTAACGAGTTTGCAAAGGCGAATCCTGATTTATCAGACGAACTTAAAAAAGAACTTCAAGTAGAATTTAATTTGATTCGTCTGGGTGTACGCTTATTGACAAAAATTGAATCGAAACCCGGTGAGGAATATCGGGTCGACGCCGCTGAAGCCAAGGCGCTCAATATTAACGAGGGTGATACGATTAATGAGCAGCAGGCTCATCAATTGTATCTGATGAAGCTGGTTAATCCGCGTGCATTTTTCAATAAAGAATTGTCCGGTGACCCACGGTACTCAGCATATACCGACGAGTTTATCCGCGATGTTCAGATTGGCAAATTAAGCGATCGTGCGGCTAATCTGAATGATTTATTAATGATGTTTCAGCCGTCAGTCTATGAAAGTTTTTCTGACGAAGCAAAAGAGAAGGCCAATAAGTTTCCCGCAAAAACTTTCGATAAAACTTTGAATGAATTTTTACCTTTCTTTGTAAATGATCTTTCGGCGCCTAATCAATTGAAAGAGCAGGATCGTGCGCAATTTTTGAGAGATATGGTTGATGCGCTGCAAAAATATGCCCAAATTGATATCAATGAGCCCGAAAACCGATATATGGGACCGCTCGTTGAATCTGCCAAAGCAGCGTTGGCGAACCCGCTGTTGTCGAGCTTTCGCTCCGAAGTGCGGGTACAGAAAGATAGTTTTAAGATTGATTCCAAAACCGGTGTGGCAACACTGAACCTAACTTCCGCGCAAAGCGATTTAATGGCTAGGGTAAAAGGAGTAATCCCGGGAAGAAATGCAAATCTAAAGAGCGCGGCGGAACTGACATTAACTTTAATGAAAGAAGGAGAAAATTGGAGCGTGATGGCTGCATCGCAGAAGGGTGAGACAGGTACAAGCGGACAGGGAATCGCCCGGGGCAAACTATCGCTAAGTATTGAGTTGCAACCTGATGGAACCTATGAGGTGAAGATTGTCGCGCGATCTGAAGCAAGACCTGTTGCGGCCACCGCAGATATTTATTCACCGGATGAGCGCAAGGTTTTTGATGTAATAAAAGGAATTGTTCCCGAAAATTCGGTTGACGGAAAGCAATCCATCAGAGGGGTGCGCGACATGTCAGGCAGAGTGAGCCTTCAGTCGACCTCAATCGGTCAGGGGAATCTGATGGGAACAGAGGACCTGGTTGTGAAATTTCAATTGAACGCGGAGGAATCTATCGAGGCTAAAATAAGGTTTGGATTTTCTGCAGATTCAACGCTTCCTTATGCAGTGGCCATAAAGTTGTTTACAAGAATTGCGCGACTCATAGAACAAGAAGAGAATGCTCATCTGGCAAAAGTTTTGATACAGCAGGTGAATCAAATTATTGAGCAGGCCAGTTCTGCTGCAAATCCCAACTTTGGCTCAGATGAGGCGTTTAAACAAATCGTTGATATGATTGATATTGCCAACACGGATGTGGCTTCGAATCCTAAATTTCATTTACATCGCATGGGGGCTGTTCCAACAAAACCAATGTCTTTTGCAGAAGTTAGGGATCATTTCACGGGATTAAAGGGTTTGGGCATACCGAATCTAAATATTGTGCTAGTTGTCCAACTGAAGGGCCAAAGCTTTGGTGAAAAAGATCGGCTGATTGAAATTACAGGGGTCACTGACGTTGCGGTCTCTGAGGATAATGAAAAATTAACTATTTTTCGTTCATCCGGACAAAGCGATTTTTTTAAAAATCGACCTAATCTCGGAGAGATTCTTGCCGTGGAAACCGCCCCTCCCCGCTCCGAATCGCGGTTGCCTGCACAAGTGGCCGGTAAGGTGGCAAAATTATTTGAAGACGCCCAGGCGGCAGACGCAAATCAACAAGCTTTGGACAAAAGGGCCGATGCATTAGCGGCACAAATTGCAGCCATGTCAGAAACCGATTTAGATGTGTTCGTAAGTGCCTTGCTCAGCGTTTTGCGAACCTCCCTGCCTTTGAATGGTCGATATGTCGATGCAGAATCGGCAGAAATTTTTTCACGAGAACAAACAAAGAATTTTGCCGCAGTATTTACATCCAAAGAACCTTGGGTTCAACCGATTTTTTTAACCGGAGAAGAATCGGAACTTGAAATTCAAGATCTTGTTGCTGCGCTTATCGCTAACAGCCAAGGTCTGGAGGGTGTTTTTGTGCAGGTTCCGAATCACAAAGCTGTTCAAAAATATGAACCTCTCTTTCGTTTGCTGAAGGGCAACAATGAACGCGTTGTACAGGTGAAGGTACAGGTGGAGGCTATAGGGAATATGACAGCGAGCTGGCTCAGAGATAATAAGGGGAAAATGGCAACTGTTATTTCTTTAAGAGGAATAGACTTTCAGCTTGGAGATAATTTGAGAGGATTAGGCATTGAAGGTTCTATGGATCCGGTTGCGCGGCCGAAATCTATCGGAACTATGATCCACGCCGGGCGGATTTTATCAAGCAAATCAGGAGCAGTGACGGATGCTATTGCCGCAGAAATTGGCTTTGCTTTACAAATTCCGGGAGCATTTAAACGAAATTCAAACGGAACGATCAGCATGTTACCTAAGTTGATCGAGGCTGTAATGAATGCAATCAGATCAAAACAAGCCGCCGCAGTCGCCGCGTAACGAATTCAATCTTCAAATTAAGCCTCGGGGACAAACTCCCGAGGCTTTTTTTTCTGCGTACCATTTTACTCGATCTTGGATCGCGTAAGGTTTGGGATGGGTCTTTAGTCTGTAGTCTCATCCGATATGATTAAGATGTGACACAGCGCTGAGCCATAAAACTGTCATTTCAGTTTTAATGAAGCGCTAGGCCTTTGTCCGACTCATTTTGGATGACAGGCACAGCGGTGAGTTATGTTGTGAAATTGGAATAAATCCCAATTTCAATTAAAACGAACCGCTAGTATAATCCCCAAATGAAAATCATTACCGATAAACTAAGCATGGTTGATCTCAACCAAATGGCCACCGCATTATTTGGCAACATGGTCAAAGCCGTTGTGGATATTGAGAAAGAAATTGTTGCGGTGGATGCTGAGTTACACGCTGATTTAGAAGCTTTGTTAATTGAAAAAGGATCCGTTCAGAAGAATCTCTGGGGCATCAACTTTTACCCTGAATTGCAAGGGGATGATTTTGTGGAGTTTGATTCGCTGATCAATATGCGCCCTTCACAAAAGAACCGCAGTCGTGGGGTTGAAAGCGAAGAGGTGCGGAAGAGAATTCTTGTGGTTGTTGCAAAAAGGGTAGGCTGATGACTGTTCAACATTCGCAACTTGCTGCGGGGCGTTGGCAGAGTTTGAGTTTTCTCGAGCAAATGGCGAATATTGGCAGCGAAGTGGAGCGGGCGATTAATTGGCGCGCCAAAAATAATGAAGTTTATGCCGTAAAGGCTTTTGAGCGGGCTCTCGAGCTCATGGATTTAACCTTAGTTAGCACTTCAACGCCTTCCCGTTTAAAAGAGGTTGCGCGGGCCCGCGAGAATGTTGTTTCATTTTTTGCGGAAGATAATTCCTTATCTTCAAGTAGTGCAAGTCTTAAAAAATATTTTTTCCATTTTACGGTTGCCTCACGTCGAAACACTTAACGATAAGACGAAGCTCTCAATTTAAGCCTTAGGGCAAACTCCCGAGGTTCTTTCTTTCAGATTCGCCGCGAACCATCCCACTTTCGGGATGTTGGGATTGGCCCTGTGAAGTTAGTGGCTTGTTCCAAAGGAAATGTTGAACGACTTTTCATTTTGGACGAAACGCTAGTATTTCCCTTTTAAATAGACTTGAACAAGAAAATCGCCGGGCAGAATAATTTTCGGTGTTTTTATTTTTTGAGCAAGCAGCGGAGTAAAGAAATGCTGTTTGTCGAGTGTAACGAGATAATCCGCCCGGATAGCGATGGCCGCGGCCAGCACCGGCGCGTCTTTAGGATGAATAAGTTTTTCGGCGGTTTGAAGAATTGATTCGGAGGGAACCGGGGATACGTTTATTTTTTCTTTTTGGAGGTAACTGTGAAAAGATTTGACGATGGCGGCGGAGGCCTTGAGCCGTAAATTGCGGTCGGCTTCTTTTAATACCAAACGACTTGCAAATAGAATTATTTTTTTTCGCGCGGCAATTTTTAGAAGTTGTGAAGATGCTCCCTGGTTAGAATAAAATGCCGCAAAGAATACATTGGCATCAAGAAACAGCTTGAGCATGAATTACGAGGCGCGTTTTATCTTAGAGGCAGCGCTGGGTGTAAGCCTATCCGTCTCTAAAAAGGAACGAATGCGGGCATCCGAGTAGTTTTCGATAAAAAGCTCGTCTTGGATTTTCTCTTGGGAATGACGAAAGGCCTCAATGTCCATCATGACGACGACTTGCCGGCCGTTTTTTTTAATAACATAAGCTTCCTTGGTGTAACGTACGGCGTCTAAAACCTCACCAAATTTTTTTCTCAAATCCAGCGCGCTAATTTCTTTCATGATTTCTCCAATGGTTCTGACTTAAATGTAGCTTATAAGATGAATATAATCAATAGAATGTGCATAATAGGCACTATATCTATATCTAGCGCTCTGAATGCACTCGTTCCGAGTTCCGAAAAGCCGCGTAACGAATTCAATTTTTAAATCAGACCTTGGAAACCTCTTAAGATCCCGGATCTGGGGATCTTAAGATCCGGGATCTTTTACCCACTACTCGATCCGGGATCGAGTAAGGTTCGATCAGCGTCCGTCGCGTTCGCGAATGGTTTCTGCGAATGCGGCTTTAATTTGCGCTAGTCCACCCGCACCTAGTTCGTTCTGATCGGCAATGGTTTGATAAATCACGAGGCGGTCATTGTTTTCCGCGTTCACGAGCTCAGAACTTCCGCTGACCAGACCTTCGCTATTTTCAGTAATAGCGCCGGATTGTTTTGCGACCTGCAATGCAGAGTGACGCGATTGACGTCCGGCCAAAGCTTCACGAACTTCAGGGGTCATTTCTTTGATGTCATAGTTGGCCGCAAATGCGGCAAGCGACCAAAGACCGAAGACCAAAGACCAAAGACTTAGCAAGAGAACTTGAGTGCGAAGACTTTCGAATTTTGCCTTGGTTGTAATCTGTGGTCTGTAGTTCTTTGGAAGAAGAACTAGATCCCCGCCTGCGCGGGGATGACATGCTACTTTAATTTTGGTTTTATCGTATGTCATTTTTTTGCTCCTTGGGCAACCATATCTTCAATGCCATTGGCAGTTTGTTTAAGTCCGCGTACATCAACAATGACATTCGCGTTAATCGTGATAGGCCGGTTCGGATCGCCGACGGCTTTGACTGTGCAGCCCGCGAGCGCGAGGCTTGCCGCGATGAGTAAGAATAATTTTTTCATGACAACCCTTATATTTTTAATTATGTTCTTGTCATTCCCGCGAAAGCGGGAATCTAGATCCCCGATCAAGCCGGGGATGACTCTGCTCCGCGAGTCATTTTAAATAGCCCTAATAGTTTGAATGCCCGGAAAAAAGCGTGTTTCTCATCCACGATTATCGTCAGATTGAGGTTAAGATTAAGATTCTGTTCCGGAAAAACCATTTTAAGCTTTGCTTGAATTTTACCGGGCTCAACCACGGCGGCTTCGACTAATCCCATCGAAAAGCGTACTTTTTTTTCGCTCGCGATCAGTTTTTTTAATTCCTTTGAATTTTGCGTGGAAGGCGGCAAGTAGGGAAGCGCAAAATTAAGAAACCGAGCGGGAACTTCGCCACCGGTTTCATCAGTACGCAGATTGATATTAAATTTTGCGTCTTCGCGCGAATCGATGAGCACCATGAAATCGCCCGAAACGGTTCCGTTGACGCCTTCAAAACCGGCGGGATTAAGCCAGGCATAATCTTTGATATGAGCGCTTTGAACGTAAGAATTCACGCGGGCCGAAAAATAATGTCCGAAACGAAGGCGAATCAAACCCGAAAGCGGCCGGCCTAGTGAAGGAATAGGACGGAAACCATGAAACCTGATTTCGCTGCGCTGAGTAAGTAGCATTTTCCCGATGGAAGTTTGGGTTTCCAGCTTTTCAACCGCCAATGGAACTGACCCGGTTTCGGTTTTCATATTGCCTGTTGCTCCGGTAATCTCGATACGCCGATCTTTGGTAATCGATACGCCTTTAAGACGGATACTGCCTTCGAATAATTCACGGCTGGCGTGATTCGCGGCTTTCTCCAATAGATGTATACGCTGGTTCCAGGCATAAAAGAGGACGGTTCCTAAGATAAGAAGGGTCAGTAAAATGACCGAAAGTAGAATTTTAAAAAATTTCATCGGAACCTTAAGAAAACTCCCGGGGATGCGGTCCGCAACCCCGGGAGTTGAAGCGGAAAAATTAAAAAAAGCAAAACTTTCAAAAACTTCATAATTTCTCTATTATACGCTTTCTTCTTTTCCTTTGTTCTGGGCATCCGCCCAACCGCATTAGGTAGTGAGCAAAGGATTATATATAAGGTCTTAAGTGGTTGGGCGCGGTCATACGACCATTGGTCCGGAGCAAGCTCCGGCTTAAACCCCAGAACGAGGAATATAGACATGCCGGTGATGCTTCAGGTTCAAAACCTGCGAAAAACTTATGGTGCGCGCGTTCTATTGGATGACTGTTCCGCTTCTTTCGGAAGCGATCAGAAAATCGGTGTCATCGGCCGCAACGGCGCGGGTAAATCCACGCTGTGCAAAATCATTCTCGGCCAGGAAGAAAAAGACTCCGGCCAAATCATCCGTAACTCGGATCTACGCCTCGCTTATCTTGAACAGCATGATCCTTATAAGTTGGAAGAAACCGTTGCCGATTTTTTAGTACGCTATACGAACCGCGAAGAATGGGAATGCGGCGAAATCACGCATCGCTTTGAAATTGATTATGATAAATTTCACGCGCCGATCGGAACTTTATCGGGCGGCTTTCGCACGCGCGTTAAGCTCGCCGCGATGCTGCTGAAAAACCCGAATTTTCTCATTTTGGATGAACCTACCAATTACCTCGATCTTTCGACACTCATTTTGCTTGAACACTTTTTACAGGAATTCCGCGGCGGTTACTTAATTGTTTCGCATGACCGTGAATTTTTGAAAAAGACCTGCGACCATACTTTGGATATTGATATGGGGCGCGCTACGCTTTATCCGGGCGATGTCGAAGCCTATTTTGAATTTAAAGCTGAAAGCCTCAGACAAGTTGAGGTGTATAACAAGGGCGTTGAAAAGAAG
>JAYSWD010000090.1:0-4919 GCA_043718225.1 Candidatus Omnitrophota bacterium | reverse complement strand
ACTTTAATCGGCGGAATGGGCGAATTGCACCTTGATATTAAAGTGGACGTGATGAAGCGTGAATATGCGGTTGAAGTCAATGTTGGTAAGCCGCAGGTTGCCTACAAAGAAACTATCACGAGCACAGCAAGCGCCGAAGGTAAATTTATTAAGCAGTCAGGCGGACGCGGTCAATACGGCCATTGCTACATTGATATTGAGCCTCTCGAGTCAGGCAAAGGCGTTGAATTTGTTAATAAAGTCGTTGGTGGACGCATTCCCCGTGAATTTATTCCGGCGATTGAAGACGGTGTCCGTGAAGCTTGCACCGGTGGTGTTTTAGCCGGTTTTCCGGTTACAGACGTCAAAGCTACAGTTACTGACGGCAGCTATCACGATGTTGACTCTTCAGAAATTGCGTTTAAAATGGCGGGCATTTTTGCTTTCAAAGATGCGTTTAGAAAAGCCAGCCCGATTTTGCTTGAACCGATTATGAAAGTTGAAGTTGTTGTTCCGGATGAATATATGGGCGATATCGTCGGTGATTTACAGTCTCGCCGCTGTGTTATTCAGGAAATGGGCAACCGCGGAATTTTGAAATCGATCATCGGACATGTTCCTTTGAGCGAAATGTTTGGTTATGCGATGGCGTCCCGTTCTTTGTCACAGGGCCGCGCGACCTATACGATGGAGCCTCAGGGTTATAAAGAAGTTCCGCGCAATGTTGCAGAAAAAATTATTACAGTCTGAGTTTAAATGCGGCCCTCGATAAAGCTCGGGCCGCGAAAAAGTAACAGGATATAAAAATGGCGCAAGTTAAAGAGAAAATCAGAATTAAGCTTCAGGCATACGACAGCCGCGTGCTTGATCAATCCGTGCATGAAATTGTGGGCACTGCCCGCCGCACCGGAGCCAAGGTTGTGGGTCCGATTCCTTTGCCGACGCATATTTGGAAAACGACGGTTTTGCGCGGTCCGCATATCGATAAAAAAGCGCGCGACCAATACGAAGTTCGCACGCATAAGCGTTTGATTGAATTGGAAGAGCCGACGTCTAGAACTGTCGACGCTCTTATGAAATTAGATTTACCGGCTGGTGTGGACGTACAAATTAAGCTTTAACAATTTTATTTTGCTCTGAGCTTCGCTCAACCGCGAATGCTTAACAATAATAAGGAATAAGAATATGATCGGTTTACTCGGTAAAAAAGTTGGAATGACTCAGGTGTTTGATGCGGACGGCCGCCAAATTCCGGTAACGGTTTTGGATTGCTCGCCTTGCTACGTAACGGCGATTCGCACCAAAGAAAAAGACGGTTATCAGGCTGTGCAGCTTGCTTATGGCAAAGCCAAAGAAAAAAATTTGGGCAAAGCGCTTATGGGCCATATTAAGAAATCCGGCGTAAAAGATGCGATGCATTTCATCCGTGAAATCCGTTCGGAAAAGCTTGAAGGCTTGACGCTTGGCGCTCAGCTTTCCGTAAAGCAATTTGAATCAGGCGACTATATTGATGTTACCGGAGTTTCAAAAGGTAAAGGTTTTCAGAGTGTTATTAAGCGCCACGGTTTTAAGGGTGGTGAAGCCGCTCACGGTTCCAAGTTCGGCCGCGAAGCCGGATCAACCGGACAAAACTCAACTCCGGGCCGCACTTATCGCGGACGCAAGATGGCCGGACATATGGGGACAGACACCGTGACCAAATCAAATTGCTTTGTGGTCGATGCCGACGAAGAGCAGGGCGTTTTAGTGGTCCGTGGAAGTATTCCGGGCCATAACGGCGGATATGTTGTCATTAAAAATTCTCTGAAAAAGGGGAAAGCAAAGTCTTGGCTAGTTCATTCTGCCCAGTCTAATTCTGCCTCTGAGCCTTCCGCTCAACCGGCGACTGAGAAAACTGACGCGGCAAAAAAATAGACCGCTAAATTATTAAGGAAAAAATATGAAGGCACCCCTTTACTCTAAAGAGGGAAAAAAGAAAAGCGAAGTTGTCCTGAATCCGAAAGTTTTCGGAGTCCGGGTGAATCAGCGTCTTTTGAACTTGGTTCGAAATGGTTATGCGGCGAATCTTCGCAGCGGAACCGCGCATACTAAAACACGCGGCAATGTAAGCGGCGGCGGTAAGAAGCCTTGGAAGCAAAAAGGTACGGGACGAGCTCGCGCTGGTTCAAGCCGTTCACCTTTATGGCGCGGCGGCGGAACGATCTTCGGTCCTTTGACCCGCGATTATTCCGTGCATTTGTCGCAATCGATGAGAACTTCCGCCTTGGCTTCCGCGTTGAGCTTTAAAGCCGCGGAAAAAAAATTGGTTGTTTTGGAAGGCGTAAAGCTTTCTTCTCCGAAGACAAAAGAATGGGTGGATATGGTTAAGGCGCAACCGCTTGATGGTCGCCGCGCTCTGTGTATCGTGAAAGAGACAAACGACAATATCCGCCGAGCTTCCAAGAACATGCTCGAGTGGATTGATGTTAAAGAAGCGAGAAATTTTACGGCATATGATATTTTGCAGCGCGACCGTTTGATGATTGACCAGGAAGCGCTGGAAGTGATTGATAAAAGGATTGTGGGGTAATATGAAACTGCACATGTATGACGTAATTTTGGAGCCGGTGATCACAGAAAAGGCGACGCGTGAATCCGAAACTTACGGAAAATATTGCTTCTGCGTTCATCGCGCAAGTAATAAAAAGCAAATAAAGTCCGCCGTTGAAAAGTTTTATAACGTGCATGTGACTAAGGTTAATACGATTAATTATGACGGCAAACAACGCCGCTTGCGCGCTCAGCCCGGCCTTACTGCCAGCTGGAAAAAAGCAACGGTTACGCTCAAAAAGGGCGAAAAAATCGATTTCACGAAATAAGGATGATATATGGGCTTAACAAAATTTAGACCGATTACGCCGTCAGGGAGATACAAGCAGGTATCCGACTTCGCTGAATTAACAGCCAGCAAGCCGCATTGGCCGTTGACTTTAAGCAAGAGTTCAACGGGTGGGCGTAATAACCATGGACACATCACTAAGCGTGGCCGTGGAGGCGGGCATAAGCGCCGTATTCGTATCGTTGATTTTCGCCGTGAACGTTTTGGAATTCCCGCAGTTGTACTGACTGTTGAATATGATCCTAACCGCAGCTCCCGTATTTCTCTTGTGGAATATGAAGATGGTGAAAAGCGTTATATTATTTGTCCGGATGGTTTAAAAGTCGGCGAAAAAATTGTGAGCGGACCGGAAGCCGAAGTCAAACTCGGCAATCATCTGCCTTTGAGCCGCATTCCCGAAGGCTCACCGATTCATAATATTGAGCTTCTTGCCGGCCGCGGCGGAAAAATGGTTCGTGCCGCAGGCGGAATGGCGCAGATTTTGGCAAAAGAAGGCGCTTACGCGCATGTCAAAATGCCCTCAGGTGAAGTTCGTTTGGTGCCGGTCAATGCTTACGCGACAATCGGCCAATGCTCAAATTTGGAACATGAAAAGTTAGTTTACGGAAAAGCCGGAAAAACACGCTGGATGGGTCGCCGTCCGATCACACGCGCGATTGTTCGCAACCCTGTTGACCATCCGATGGGCGGCGGTGAAGCGAAATCGAAGTCGAATGAGCATCCGAAGAGTCCGTGGGGTCAAAAATCCAAGGGTCTTAAGACTCGTAAGAAATCTAAGATTACTAATAAGTTTATCGTTAAGGATAGACGTAAATAATTTTGCTCTGTGCGCCTAAGCGCACAACCGCAGAAAAACAAAATAAGAGTGAGTAAGGAAAAAATATGAGTAGGTCGTCAAAAAAGGGCGTTTTTGTTGATGAGAAGTTGCTAATGAAAGTGCAGAGAGCTGTTCAGACGAAAGATCGCAAGCCCATTAAAACATGGTCCCGCAGATCAACGATCACGGCTGATTTTGTCGGAGCGACGCTTTCGATTCATAACGGAAAAGATTTTTTGGGTTTGTTTGTGACAGAAGAAATGGTGGGACATCGCGTAGGTGAATTCGCGCCGACCAGAAAATTTCGCGGACACGGTACTTCGGGCGATAAGGCTCCTGCTGCCGCACCCGCAAAAAAATAGTCGAAGCATACGGAGTAATTTGTGAGCCATAGCGGAACTTTAGCAAAAAATAGAACAGAATCAGAAAAGCACGCGGTTGCCAGCTGGCAGTACGCGAGAATTTCAACCCGTAAGATGGGTTTGGTAGCGGATATTGTCCGCAAAAAACCGGCATCCGATGCGGTTGCGATTTTGCACGTGACCAATAAAAAGGGCGCGCGCATTATCGCAAAAGTTTTGAACAGCGCTTTGGCCAATGCCAAGGTTAAAGGTTTGGATGAATCCAGACTCATCGTTAAGGAAGTTTTGACGGATAACGGCCCGACAATGAAACGTATTTTTCCGCGTTCTCAGGGTCGCATGGATCGTATGTTGAAGCGCACAACTCACGTGACCGTGATTGTGGTTGAAGGCAAAAAAGATGTGAATCCGGTTTATACACAGGCTGTCGAAGAAAAAGCAAAAAAGACAGTTAAGAAATCAGCGGCCGCTAAGGCTTAGGGAGGATCGGTTGGGTCAGAAAGTTCATCCGTACGGAATTCGCTTAGGATACATTCGCACTTGGAAAGCGCGTTGGTTTTCCAATAAAAACGCGGGCGTGTTGTTGCACGAAGACTTGAAAATCCGCAGCTATATCAAGAAGAAACTTGGTTCAGCCGGCATTTCCAGTGTTGAAATCGAACGCTCCCAGGGGCGTGTGCGCGTGCGGATTTTTGCAGCGAAGCCGGGTGTAATCATCGGTCGCCGCGGACAGGAAATTGACAAGATCAAAGACGATGTGTCCAAGATCACTAAAAATGAAATTTTTCTCGATATTAAAGAAGTTAAAGTTCCGCAGATCGACGCGCAGCTAGTCGCTGAAAATGTGGCGCAGCAGCTCGAAAAGCGTATCGGTTTCCGCCGC
>JAYSWD010000089.1:0-16824 GCA_043718225.1 Candidatus Omnitrophota bacterium | reverse complement strand
GCGCAGCTTTATGAAAGAACCGAAGAATTGACGATGGGAAGCATCCGTACTATTACCGGCCTTCTTGAGCGCCAATTCGGTAAAGATCGCTCCCACTTGGCGCTGGTGTCGGAAATAAGTTTGGAAGTCGGCAAACGGCTGGGGCTAATGGGAAATGAAATGGTCAATTTAGAAAGGGGCATTCTGCTGCTGGATGTGGGGCAATTAGTCCAGCCGGAACTGGCTTTGGAGAAAAAGGAGCCTTTAAGCAAGAAAGAGTTTCAAACCCTTCGGACGCTTCCCGTAAAAGCCGCGAATTTACTGAAATCGATTTCTTCATTAAAACCGGCTTTGCCCATTATTCTTCACCGGCATGAGCGCTTTGACGGGAAAGGCTACCCGGAAGGGCTGAAGGGCGAACAAATACCCATGGGCGCGCGTATCGTATCCGTTGTAGATTCATTTGCCGCGATGCTGTCAAAGCGGCATTACCGCAAGCCCAAAACGATTGATGAGGCATTACATGAAATCGTAATCCATAAAAACTCCCAATTTGACCCTCATGTGGTTGACACTTTCTTGAAAGTTGTCAAAAACGATGCTATGTTAGGCAAAATTCAAAGCTTAGCGCTGCGATCAGGGGGTGAGCCGCGCCTCGTGATCGCCGGGCGCGCAGTGGAGTAAAAAATGGGAATAGGGATTCAAATAAAAAAACCGGACCATGTCATTCATCCGTCTCTCGGTCCGGGTTCAATGCCGCATACCGGCGAACCTTTGCATTGGTTTTTCTACGCGTTGTTGAGTTTGACTTTTCCCGCCGCGCTTGTCGCGCTTTTTTTCTTTTTGCAGACACGCGGCGTTTAAAACCCGGCGGCCTGATGATTCGGATGCGCGGCCGTAAAGACCTCAAAGCGAACCCATGATTCGTAAAGCTTTGCTTCTTTTTTTGATTCCGGCCTTTCTCTGGATCACCTTAATGACAATCGCGCCTCTTTTTTTTCTTAAGCATATTGAAAAAAAATACGCGCTTAAGCTTAACGGCAAAAAATCTCTCGCATTGATTCTGCCCAAAGCCAAAATTAAACAGGCTTCCTTTATTTGGAATGAAAAAGTTGAATTGATGGGAGGCGACTTCGAAGTTGAAGTCGATCCTTTTCTTTGGCTTCAATCCGGTATTTGGTCCATGCGTTTGAAAGGCGACGGGGCACGGCTGCGTTTTCTCGGCGACTGGCTCAAAAAAACAGGAGTAAGCGAGGTTGAAACAACGCGGCTCAGGCTGGCGCTGCAGTTTTCAAACGACGGCATTCAGGATATTGATACCGTGGATCTTGTTTCGCCTAATTATCAACTTCAAATTCATAGCCGCGAAGTGCAGTCTTTGAAGAGTTCGGGACACAATTCAAAGATTGCTTCGCTTCCTGCGGTCGCTCGCAATGACTTGTCATTGCGAGGAGGCGAAGACGACGAAGCAATCTTGGATTCCGCCTCACCAAAAAATATATTAACAGCTCACGCGAACAATACACATGAAACTTGAAACTCTTTTTTCCGGAATCGAAATTCTGGAACGTTCCGCATGGAACGCAAATCTGAACATTCACAGAGTTTTAAAAGATTCCCGTACGGTTCAACATGGGGATGTTTTTATTGCCTGCCGCGGCGTCAAACAAGACGGGCATGATTTTATTGCCGATGTTCTTGCCCGCGGAGCTTCCGCGATTGTTTTTGAAAAAGAAGGCACGCAAATTCCCGAACCGGCGGTGGGTATTCGTGTCAAAGATACGGGGCTTTTATTTCCAGAACTTCTTAAACGGATATATGGGTTTTCGGACCAGTCCATTTCCATTCTGGGCGTAACCGGGACAAACGGTAAAACAACCATTACACAGCTTTTATACCGTTTGCTTTCAACCCGCTTCAAAGCGGGAACGATCGGAACCTTGTCCTGTGAATTGCCGTCAGGAACCCGCGAATCAGGCAACACAACTCCCGGTCCCGAAACTTTGATTCCGCTGCTCGCGGAAATGGTTTCTCAGGGAGCCCAATATGTTTCGATGGAGGTTTCCTCGCATGCCTTGGAACAGCGCCGCGTGGCGGGCCTGCGTTTTGACTTGGCGGTTTTCACGCAATTAACGCAGGACCATTTGGATTATCACCCCGACATGGAATCTTATTTTCAGGCGAAACGGTGCCTTTTTTCGGAATACCAACCCAAACATATGTTGATCAATCGCGATTGCCCGTATGGACGCAGGCTGCTCGCGGAATTTCCCCGGGCGAAATCTTTTAGTGTCGAAAGCGCCGCGGATTATCAGGCGGTTCAAATCCAAGAATCTTTGCGCGGCTGCCGTTTTGGAATCGCGTTTAAAGGAAAAACCGAGAATTTCGAAATCCAGCTTCCGCTGCATTACAATATTTCCAACTGCCTTGCGGTTTTGGCCGCTCTCGATTTATTGGGTTTGGATATGCATGATTTTTCCGCGCCGCTATCAAAAATTCCTTTTATTCCCGGACGGATGGAAAGGGTTCCGCATGAATCGATTCATATTTTTGTGGATTACGCGCATACACCCGACGCGTTTCTGCAGGTGCTCCAACATGTAAGCCTGCAAAAGCCGGGAAAAATCATCACGGTTTTCGGCTGCGGCGGGGACCGTGACCGCGGAAAGCGGCCTAAAATGACTCGCGTTGCGGCTGATTTTTCGGATATTTTAGTGATGACTTCCGACAATCCGCGCACCGAAGACCCAAAATTGATTCTCGAAGAAATGAAAATCGCGTTGACTGAAAAGGACCGCGCGCGTATTCAGATTTTTGAAACTTTGGACCGGGCTCAAGCGATTCAAAAGGCGTTGAAGCTTGCAAGACCCGGTGACGCGGTTTTGATTCTTGGCAAGGGCCATGAAGATTATCAAATCATCGGTAAAGAAAAACATCATTTCAGTGACAGGGAAGTTGTTTTGGAAGCACTGTCTTATTCGGGCTCTGGGCTTCGCCCAACCGCCGCCTCTGATTCTTTCGCTCAGTTGAACCGTTTACCTTATTCTGCTGAACAGCCGCCGGCTATCGCGCCTATTTCGATCGATACGCGTACTTTAAATCCCGGCGATCTTTTTGTCGCGTTGGACGGGGCCAATCAAAAAGGACAGGCTTTTTTGGCTGAAGCTTTTCAGCGCGGCGCCTCGGCCGCGATTTGCGCTTCCAAGTACCGGGCTAAAATTGAAACGGATTTGCCCGCGTCCGAATTGAAAAAAGTTCATTTTGTGGAAGATCCAGTTTTGGAAATGGCGGCATTGGCTCGCGCGCATCGCGATCGATTTTCAATCGAAGCGGTGGGTATTACCGGCAGTGTCGGAAAAACCTCGACCAAAGAATTTCTCTCTTACTTGCTCAGCAAAAAATTTAATTTACTCGCGACGCAGGGAAATTTAAACAATCATCTGGGGCTTCCTATCAGCTTGAGCCGCTTAAATTTGACGCATCAGGTGGGTGTTTTTGAAATGGGAGCGAATCACGTCGGAGATATCTCCGGGCTTGTGCGAATTCTTAATCCCACACGCGGTATTTTGGTTCCGCTTGGCCCCGCGCATCTAGCGGGATTCGGCAGTTTGGAGAATATCTATGCCGCCAAAACGGAGATATTGGAGGCGCCGAATTTAAAAACACTGGTGACTGTCGATGACGACCCGGCGCTGGAAAAGTATCTTCAAAAAACCAGGACCAAAATCATCCGTGTCGGTTTTTCTGAAAAAGCGGATATCCGGATCACCCATTTACGTTTAACGGATACGGGGATGGAATTTCAATTGAATGAGCATGCGGTTCAAATTCCGATGCGTGCGCCGTTTCTTGCGGTCAATGCCGCGCTTGCTGCGGCGATGGCGCTTGAACTGGGAATTTCCTGGAGCGACATGGCGGGTAACTGGAAAGTTGTTTTTCCGTCCGGCCGTTTTCTTGAACGTAAACTTGGAAACGGTGTGACCGTCATCGATGATACCTATAATGCATCCCCCCGGTCGGTTCAGGCCGCGATCAAAACAATGGGACAATTGTCCGAAGGTCGGCGAGGCTGGCTTGTTTTTTCGGATATGCTTGAACTTGGCGGTGATTCAGAGCGTCTGCACCGGGACTTGGCGGCAGCAGCGGAGGAATCCAAGCTGTTCGGTGTTTGGGCGTTTGGCGCGCAGGCTCAATTCCTAATTGATGAGTTGAAAAGCCGGCACAGCTCGATAAATGCAAGATGGTTTGAGAATTGTGAAGATTTGGCCGATAATCTGACAACTCAACTGCAAAAGGGAGATTTAGTTTTGCTGAAGGGCTCCAGATCAATGCGCGTGGAGCGCGTGCTTGCGGTATTGGATAAGAATATTTTTTAAATAAATCGTCGAACGTTTGATTTTTGGAGTGAAAAGTGTTTTATTTCCTGCATATTTACGCGAATGATTCGATTTTTTTTAATTTATTTCGTTACATCACATTCCGCGCGGCCGCGGCGAGCGTTTGCGCTTTTCTTTTCAGTTTGTTATGGGGCCCCCGCCTGATTCAAGACCTCAAAGGCTTGAAATTTATCGCCAACAATAAGCGCGAGCATGCGGAATCGATTCATCATCTTTACGAGAGCAAAAAAGATATTCCGACTATGGGCGGAGTTTTAATTGTTTTGAGCGTTCTTTTTTCAGTCATTTTTTGGGCGAATTTAAATAATGTTTATATCTGGATGCTGATTGCGGTTTTAATTGGTTTTGGATTGGTCGGTTTTCTGGATGATTGGCTCAAACTGCGCTATCAAAACTCCAAAGGATTGCATTCGCGCCTGAAACTTTTGGGTCAGGTTGTCACCGGATTAGGAGTGGCTTATGTATTATGGCGTTCGGATACTTTTGGGCAAATGCTGTATTTTCCTTTTTTGAAAATGCCGATTTTGAATTTGGGAATTTTTTTTATCCCTTTCGTCGTGTTTGTTTTGGTGGGCACTTCCAACGCGCTTAACTTAACCGACGGATTGGACGGGCTTGCGATCGGCTGCGCTTTCTTTGCCACAACCACGTTCGCTGTTTTAGCCTATGTCACGGGGCGACAGGATTTTACCGCTTATTTATCATTGCCTTACATCCCCGGTGCTGGAGAAATTGCGGTTTTCTGCGCCGCGCTTGCCGGTGCATGCGCGGGCTTTTTGTGGTTCAACGCTTATCCTTCTCAAGTCATGATGGGCGACACGGGTTCGCTGGCTTTGGGCGGGGTAATTGGTACGGTCGCGGTTTTACTGAAAAAAGAATTCGTGCTTGTGATTGTCGGCGGTGTTTTCGTTTGGGAGGCTTTATCCGTGATTATGCAAGTCACGAGCTTTAAACTGACCGGCAAAAGAATCTTTCTGATGTCACCTTTTCATCATCATCTTCAAAAATTGGGCTGGCCTGAAAATAAAATCGTGATCCGGTTTTGGATTGTTTCGATCATGCTGGCAATCATCGGCCTTGCCACATTAAAAGTGCGATAAAACAAATCAAATCAAACTCAAAGGTTAGAGGTCAAAGCCATAACTTAAAACTCAGAGATGCTCGACATCTGAATATTTTTGATCTGTGGTTCTGAACTCTGATTTTTAAATTTTAAACTTGCTATGAATAACCTTCCTTCAGATATTGGTAAAAAAGTGACGGTGCTGGGTTTGGGCGAAAGCGGCTATCAAAGCGCGCTTGAACTTAAAAAGCTTGGGTTTCATGTTTTTGCCACTGACAAATCAGATAACCAAGTGCTGCGTGAACGCGTGAAAACCCTGATTCAAAAGGGCATTGAAGCTGAATGCGGAGCGCATAGCCTGGATCATGTTCAAGCCTCCGATTGGATTTTGATTTCCCCGGGAATTCCGCCGCAATCGGAAATTTATCAAGCCGTTTTGAAATGGAAAAAACCTGTCTTTAGCGAAATTGAAGCTGCCAGCTGGTTTTGTTCCTCAAAAAATATTATCGCGGTGACCGGCACGTGCGGAAAAACAACTACGGTAACATTAATTGAAAGAATTTTGAAAGCTGCGGGGCGCGATGTTATTTTGTGCGGTAATATCGGCAATCCCTGGATCGGCGAGCTCGATAAAATCAAGTCCGATACTTGGGTTGTGCTGGAAGTTAGTTCTTTCCAGCTCAAACATTGCCGCGCGTTTAAGCCGCATATCGGCGTGCTGCTCAATATTCACGCGAATCACTTAGATTGGCATCCCACGATTGAAGATTATTCCGCGTCTAAGCTCAAGCTGTTTGAAAATATGAAGCCGTCTGATTGGATGCTCATTCAAAAATCCGATGAAGACAAATACGGGCCGGTCAGGTCGGAGGCGGCGAAAAGTTATTTGAATTCCGGTGAGAATGAAAACTTGCTCGAAAACGCGGCTCGGCAAACCTCGGAAATCGCGGATGTTTCTTCTGTTATAATAAATCAGGTTTTCAAAAACTTTGAAGGCCTAGAGCATCGCCTGGAAAAAGTCACGGGCCCAAACGGTGTTCAAGCGGTAAACGATTCCAAATCCACCACGCCCGCGTCTTTAATTTGGGCGCTTGGGCGTTATCCCGATAAAAGCGTCGTGTTGATTGCGGGCGGACGGGTTAAGACGCCGTCTTTCGCGGAATGCCTACCAGCTTTGAGCCAAAAAGCAAAAAAAGTAATCGTAATCGGAGAGGCGCGGACCTTGATGCTAAAAGAATGGCAGGAAATCAGACCGCAGGCCGCGGAAAGTTTGGAAGAAGCCTGTCGCTTTGCGCAAGCCGCAGCCCAAAATGGCGATACGATTCTTTTTTCTCCGGCTTGTTCAAGTTTTGATATGTTCAAAAGCTATGTTGACCGCGGTAATCAATTTAAATCCTTCATTCGAACTCATCCCTGAAACTTGCTCGATCCCGGATCTAGGATCTCCAGATCCGGGATCTTTTGCCACGATCGTCGTGATTCTTGGTTCTTGGTTCTCGGTTCTCGGTTCTGTATAATCCCCGAATGTCACGCGAAGGCCGTATTCTATTTTGGACCGCTTTTCTCCTGCTCGGGTTCGGGCTTTTAATGGTTTATAGTTCGAGCGCGGTTGTCGCCGCGGAACATTATCATCACGCCACTTATTTTCTAGCGCGGCAGGCATTTTTCGCTCTTTTAGGCATTGCTGCATTTTTTATCACGGCGTCGATTCCGCTTAATTTTTATAAAGACCACGCACGCACGATTATGTTTATCGCGATCGGCCTGACAATGCTTGTTTTTATACCGGGGCTGGGACGCTCAGCGGGCGGCGCGCGGCGCTGGATCAGCCTCGCAGGAATCAACCTTCAACCCGCAGAATTTGTGAAGCTCGCGACATGTATGTATCTCGCCAATTATTTATCGCGTAAAATTTCTTTTGTTCAAAAAGGGATTTTGACTGTTTATATCCCACCTGCGATTCTGATCGGTTTTGTCTGCCTGCTGGTCCTGATTCAGCCCGATCTCGGGTCCTTTGCTTTTCTTGTGATTCTGACAAGCGTGGCTTTTTTTATCACGGGATTGCAGGTGCGTTATGTGGCTGTGGCTTTGGGAGTTTTGATTCCCGCATTTTATTTTCTGATCGTGCGCGTGCCCTACCGCATGCATCGTCTCGAAGCTTACTTAAATCCATGGGAAGACCCGCAAGGCAAAGGCTTCCAGATTATTCAATCGCTTTTGTCCTTCGCATTGGGCGGCCTCGGAGGCGCAGGGTTGGGGCAGGGAACGCAAAAACTTTATTATCTGCCTTCGGGACATAACGACTTTATTTACGCGGTGATCGGCGAAGAACTCGGGCTATTAGGAACTTGTTTTGTCCTCGGCGCGTTTCTCGTGATTTTTTATGCCGTGATTAAAATCGCGGAGCGCCGCCAGCAGATTTTCGAGAAGCTGCTGGTTTTGCTGCTGGGCTATTACCTCGTGATCCAGGCTTTGATTCATATGATGGTGGCAACGGGCCTTGTTCCCACAAAAGGATTACCGCTGCCTTTTATCAGTTATGGCGGTAGTGCTTTGATCGCAAATTTAATCGCGGTGGGGTTGATTCTGTCTTGCGACCGCCATACACGCGTAGAATGGAAGCCCGAATAAGCCCGTTGAAAAAAGCCGTCTGCTTCGTTGCAAATTTCACTTCCTTGTGCGGCGTAGGTTTTACTACGCCTCCGCGGTCGTTCGTTTGCGCCTTGCATCCGATCTTTTTTGAACGGACTTTCAAATTGCGTAAAGATTATGAATAAAAAAATATTAATATTTTCCGGGCCTTCCGGCGGGCATTTGTTTCCCGCGCAGGCATTCGCGGAAGAATTGCGCGAAAAATCTCCGCAGATAGAAGTTGTTTTAGTCACAAGCATCCGCGCCCAAGGCCTTTGCGCGAAATTTCTGGCCGGCATTTTTTCAGAAATAATGTATCTGCCTGAATTCGGCGCGCCCGGCTTTTCTGCTTCCGGGATCAAATCCATGCTGAATATTCCTTATGCCATAATTCAAAGCTGGAGCTTCATTTCACGTGTCCGGCCGTCCCTCTGCGTCGGCTTCGGCAGTTTTGTTTCATATTTTGGAGTTCTTTTCGCGGTTTGGCGGGGAATTCCGGCGCTGATTCACGAACAAAACCAAGTTCCCGGCAAAGCGACGCGCATGCTTCAGAATAAGGTTCAACAAATCGCTTTGTCTTTTCCCGAAACCGCCTTTCGCAGTCCTCCACCGCACACGATAGTAAGCGGTTTGCCTATTCGCCGGGATTTGCGCGAAGGAATAGTCAAAATCGAGCAAAAACCAGCTCACCCGTTCACGGTCTTAGTTTGCGGCGGTTCGCAGGGCTCGGCTTTTCTCAACCAAGCAGTTTTAAAGGCTTTTTCACTTTTAGCCACTGAAGAACGCGCCGCATTTGCCGTTATACATATCACAGGAACAGGGCAGGAAACGGATGTGAAAAGCGCCTATGAAAAACTGGCCGTTCCCGCGGAAGTTTATCCGTTTTTTGAGCGAATGCAGCTCGTGTATAATCGTGCGCACATGGCGGTTTCCCGGGCGGGCGCGAATAGCGCTTTTGAACAGGCTTTGTACGGTATTCCAACAGTATTTATTCCTTATCCGCATGCGGAAGGGCATCAAAATGATAATGCGCGTTACTTTATTAAAAGCGGCAGTGCGGTGATGTCCTCTCAAAATGAGCGGACACACGAACATATTGCCGGAGTACTGCGTGACTGGGTCAAGCGAACGCAGAATTATTGGGACATCTCGCGTCAATTCCACGCTCTTTCCCAAAGCGAAGGACATACCCGGCTTGTCGAAGCGGCACAAAAAATGTTGAACGTGAATGTGCAGCGATGAAATTCCTCAATCCTGATTACCAAAATCTTTTCGGCGGAGTTCGAACTGTTTATCTCGTCGGCATCGGCGGCGCGGGAATGAGCGGCCTCGCGCGCATACTGAAAGCGCATCGCTTTGAAGTCTCGGGTTCCGATTTAAAAGCCGCTCCTGTTGTTGAACAGCTGCAATCAGAAGGTATTACCGTGCATGTAGGGCAAGTCAGCCCCGGTTTTGAAAAAGTTGACCTGCTTATTTATTCTTCCGCGATTTCCCTCGAACATATTGAAATAAAAGCCGCGCGCGAAAAAGGTATTCGTATTTGCCACCGCGCCGAAGCTTTGGCGGCTGTTTTTAATCAGGCGGAAACCTCCATCGCGGTTACGGGCACGCATGGCAAGACAACGACTTCGGCGATGGTTTCTTTGCTGCTGGCGAAACTCGGAAAAAATCCGACGAGTTTTGTGGGAAGTGAAATGCTTAATTTCGGAACCAACACTCTTTCCGGCGCCAGCCCTTATTTTGTGGCGGAAGTGGACGAGAGCGACCGCACGCATGAATATTTTTCGCCGAATTACGCGATCATCACCAATCTTGAAATGGATCATCATGAAAGTTATGTATCCATGGAGGCGCTGGGCGATTCCTTCCGTAAATTTTTAAGCCGGTTTCATTTTCCCGGACTGGCCGTTCATTGCGGCGACGATGTATTTTTGCATCAGGTGGTGAAAAGCTCAGGCAAACCCAGTTTGAGTTACGGTCTTTTAGAGACCAATGATTTTTCCGCGCGTAATGTCGAGTTTTTGTCGTTTGGCTCGGAATTCGACTGGTATGAGGGCGATTTTTTTCTGACCCGGATCCGCCTTTCGATTCCGGGAGTGCACAATATATATAACGCGATGGGCGCTTTAATTGTTTGCCTGCAACTAGGCTTTGATTTGAATTTGCTTAAAGCGGCTATCGCTGAATTTCGCGGAACACGCCGGCGTCTTGAAATTAAGTATGAAAATGCGGCTGTGACGGTTGTAGACGACTATGCCCATCATCCCACGGAAATTACCGCTTCATTGCGGGCTTTGCAGTCTTCGGGCAGGAAAGTGGTGACCATTTTCCAGCCGCATCGTTACTCGAGGGTAAGGCATCTCTTTCGCGAATTCGCGGATGCTCTGGGAGAAGCTCAGGAAGTGCTTTTAACGGATATATATGCCGCGGGGGAACAAAACCCTGATAATGTATCGATCGAAATGATCTATGAAGAGGCGCTAAAGCACGGAGTTCACCGTATCACGATGGTGAGAAAAAAAGACCTGATTTCAACTTTATTGCAGCGCCGTGTTTCAAATGAAGTGATCGCTTTTTTAGGGGCAGGGGATATTGGAGAAGTCGCAGATGAATTCATCAGCAGTTACCGATCTCAAAATCCGGCGTAACGTTTCGCTTTCGACCTTCGTCACCATGCAGGTGGGCGGGCGCGCGAACTATTTTGCCGAACCGACGACGCTTGAAGAGCTTTCCGCGATTCTGAGCTGGGCGCATGAAGAGAAAATGCCTTTTTTTATTCTTGGCAAAGGCTCCAATGTTGTTTTTGATGATGACGGTTTTGCCGGAGTCGTGATTTCCATGCTGCGCTATCGCAGCGAGGAGTTGCGTTTCGAGCGCAACGAAGTTATCGCGGGCGCGGGCGTGCATTTATACCGGCTTGCTAAATTTTGCTGCAACCATAGCCTCGCCGGCGGTGAATTTTTCGCGAATATCCCCGGAACAGTGGGCGGCGCGGTTTATATGAATGCCGGGTTCAGCCGTCAAGCCGGCGTTAAGCATGAAACGGCCGACGTATTGCGCCATGTGCGTATTTTGGATTCTCATGGAAAAGAACGCACGCTGACTCACGCCGAATTGGAATTTTCTTACCGCAAGTCCAAACTCCCGTCGAAATCTTTTGTGATCGAAGCGCGGTTTCATTTCCGACCGGGCGTCAAAGATGAAATCGCCAAAGAAATGCAGGCCAATTTTGATTATCGCAATACCAAACAGGATTTAAAATTTCCAAGTTCAGGTTCGGTTTTCAAAAATCCGCCCGCGCCCACGCCTTCAGCCGGCCTTTTGATTGAGCGCAACGGTTTAAAAGGACGGCGCATCGGCGGAATGCAAGTTTCAGAAAAGCACGCGAATTATTTTATCAATGTCGCTAAAGGAACCTGCGCTGATTTGAAGGCGCTGATCGAAGAAGTTCAAACCGTTATTTTTGTAGCTGAAGGCATACACCTGGAGCCTGAAGTTCGCATCATTTCTTCGCGGTAACACTTGGCTCTGCGCTTCGCGCAACCGCATCGAGCAAGCATTAATAATATAAATAGTTAATATAATCTGTGAATTTATCTGCATATAAAATCGGCGTTCTGATGGGCGGCTTTTCTTCCGAACGCCCGGTTTCCATTAAATCCGGTACCGCTGTTCTCGAGTCGCTCAAACGCAGCAAACTTAACGCTATTTCAATTGATCCAAGCGATACCTCCTTTAAAAAGCAATTATCTCAAGTCGACCTTGTTTTTATCGCGCTTCACGGGGAATATGGAGAAGACGGTCAAATTCAAAAACTTTTGGATAAAATGGGCATTCCTTACGCGGGTTCCGAATATAAAGGGATGGTGATCAGCTTTGATAAGTTGAAAACCAAGCGCATTCTTCAAAAAAAGAAATTACCAACCCCGCCTTTCCGGCTTTTGCACCGCTCTAATTGGAAAAAGGAAGCGGCCAAGTTTCGCGGGCCTTTCTTTATTAAGCCCCTGACGGAAGGCTCAAGCGTGGGCGTTGAATTAATTGAGGATTTTAGCCGGGGTGCCGATATTATTCGGAAATCAGTCGCTCGATATGGCTCGATTTTAGCGGAAGCAAAAATATTAGGCCGTGAGGTTACGGCCGGAATTATTGGCAGTAAAAGACTGCCCGTAGTTGAAATTCGCACGCGCCGTGCTTTCTATGATTACACGGCAAAATATACCCCGGGATTCACGGAGTATGTGACGGAACATGGTTTGCCCGCATCCGTTGTGAAACGGATTCAAAATATCGCACTGAAAGTTTTTAAAGCGCTGCATTTGCGCGATTTCGGCCGGATTGACATGATGCTCGATGAGAAAGGCAAGCCGTACGTGCTCGAGGCGAACAGTATTCCTGGTTTTACGGAAATGAGTTTACTGCCGAAAGCCGCTAAAAAGGCAGGAATTTCTTTCGATGAATTGGTTTTACAAATTCTTAATATGGCTGCAGGCCGATTAAGTAAGGGCTCTGCGCCTCTTCGCAACCGCATAAATAATAAAACGAAATAGGAGTCTGTAGTTGGGCGAAGCCCCGAGCAGACGGTTGCGCTGAAAGCGCAGAGTAAAGGAAAGAGCGATGGCTAAAAGAAAAAATAACAATGTTTCGACGCGAAAAAAAATCCGCTGGGGTTCCTTTTTTGACTGGATACCCAATATTTTTATCCAATCGTTCGCCTGGGTCTTACTGCTCCTCTTTTTGGTGGGGGCAGGCCTAGGAGTGAAGGAAGTCGTGTACGCGGATCCTCTTTTGCGTTTGAAGTCAGTGCAAGTGACTCCTGCCGAGGCGCTGCCTGTATCAAAACTGGAGGCCTTACAAAAAAAATGGCTGGGAAAAAATACGGCGCAAATTGATTTACGCGCCATTGCCCGGGATATTGAGTTGGATCACCGTGTTCTTTCGGCGGACGTGCGGCGGCAATTGCCGGACCGCCTGGATATCCATGTCGCGCGCCGGATACCGTATGCGTATGTGCATTTCGGGCGCAACGGGCGTTGGGCCATGGTTTCACGCGATGCCGTTGTGATCGATGTTGTTCCTCAGCCGCTGGAAGGGCTTTATCAGATTGAAGATGAAAAGCTGGGCAATCAAGCCCCTAAATTCGGAATGAGGCTCTCTAAAAATATTCTGGGAACGGTTAAAATAACGGATGCTTTTTCGCGACATCCAGTTTCACAAACTGAAAAAATTACGGCGATGAACATGCTGCCGAATGACTCCGCAGTCTTGGTTTTAGGCGAGCTTTTCATTAAAGTGAATTTGAATGACCCCGCGCCCGAGCAAACTTTCAGTAAGTATCAGTATTTGCTTGAAACCGAGAATCGTGGCATGATCGAGTATGTAGATTTGCGTTTTAACCGCGTCATTCTGAAGCGGAAAATGGAAACCAAGCCGGCGCTTGTGCCCAATAAACGCCGCAAACGATAATTGGCGGGAATCATCAATGAACCCGGGCGCAATAAAAAAAGGTAAGTCGATCATTGTCTATCTAGGGGCCCGGCGGATTGTCGCCATTTTGGGTTCAACCGCAGAGTCGACCCCGAGCGTGCTTCGTTTTCAAGAACGAAAATTCCCGGACGGATTCACCGACGGGCTCGTCACAAACCTGCAAAACGCGACGACCTCGGTTGAAAAAATATTAAGTGATTTGGCGCCGCTTTCTGAACTTGAAAAAACACCCGTCTATGTCGTGCTCGGCAATTCTTCTTTGCGCCATCACCGTTTTGAAAGCTCCCAGTATTATGCCGCGCCGCGAACGATTACGGCAGAGGATGTCCGCGCCGTGATTCAGCAAACCCGCAGTGTCGCGACGCTACCGCTTCAGGAAACGGTTCTAACGGCGGTTCCTGAATTTTTTGTCGTGAATGATATGGCGGGCGTCAAAAACCCGATCGATTTGGAAGCGCAGCGGCTCGGAGCGCAAGTTCAGCTTTTTTCGATGGATTATCAGGGCTTGAGAAATATCGTCAAAATTTTCGAAGGGCTTGATCTGGAAGTCAAAGGTTTTTTCCCGAAAACGCTGACGGTGTCGGAAGCGGTATTGAAGCCGGAACAAAAGAAAAATGGCGCGGTTGTGCTCGATTTTTCGGACCGCTGTACGCAGGTTATTATATGGAAAGACCAGAGAATTTACGCGACACGTTTTTTGCCGGTCGGCGGAGCCTGGCTTACGGAAAAGCTTTCGGCCAAGTACCGCCTGGATCCGGTTGAAGCCGAAAATTTGAAAGAAAAGTACGGTTCGGTTGAAGCCGAAGTGAAAGCCGACGAATTGATTCCGCTTTGGTCAAAAGCGGGGCAGTCGCGTGAAATGATCCGCCGCGGGGATTTCCACGCGGTTTGGCTTGCGCTCGTGAAAGAATGGATGACTTTGATCGGCAAGGAAGTGGATCAAATACTGACAGAAGAAAAAGTATTCCATCCCGACTATTTTTTTACCGGCGGGCCGGTTCAAATGGACGGTTTTTTGGAATGGCTGCAGCGCGAATGCGCTATCGAAGGTAAAATCGGCGTTTCGCATCAACTCGATACGACGCCGGAAATTTTGCGCAGTTCGGTGCTGGTTCCGGCGCTCGGCATGCTGCATTGGATCGAATATTTTAAAAAAGAATTGGAGCCGCTGTATGTGCCGCGCGGAGTTTTTGAAAGATCGGTGCTGACCGCCAAAACCTGGTTTGCCAATTATTTTTGATTTCTTTCAACTCCCGGCGTTAGGAACGGTTCCTATCACCGGGAGTTAAGCGTAGTTAAATTTCTAGTCATTAATGCCGTGTTCGCTTTATCGTTATTTTGTATGTCATTGCGAGGAGGCCGAAGGCCGACGTGGCAATCTCGAGATTGCTTCGGTCGCTACGCTCTCTCGCAATGACAGTTAACTAAACTCGCACATGGTGCTAGTTATTATTTAAAAAGGATTTTGTGATTACATCTCAATTAAAATTTACGGTTATCTTTGCAGTTAGTTTGTTTTTTTCCTTGAATGTTTTTTCTCAATCGCTTACTCCCCGAGAAAGCCTCGAGTCATTTCTCGATACCATGCGGGCGATGGAATTTCCCATAAAGGACGAAGCCAAACATGCGGATTTGGTCAAAAAAACAGGCGATTTTCTTGATTTGGATTCTGTCGGAGAAAAAGCGGTCGCGGCGCATTGGAATCAAATGTCGGAAGCCGAGCGAAAGGATTTCAGCGAGCTTTTTTCAAAATTAATTCAAAACATCGCGTACCGCAGCAGCCATGATTTTTTGATCAATGCCCAAATGACTTATTCCGAACCGGTTCAGAGTGACGCCGGCGTAACTATTAATACCCGTGTGCGGCAAAAAGGTGAAGAAGTTGATGCGGAAGTCCTTTACCATCTTTCGCAAATAGACGGAAAGTGGAAGATTGACGATGTGATTTTGGACGACGTCAGCATTGTCGAAGATTTGAAATACCAGTTTGATAAGATTATCGAAAAGTCTTCCTATTCCGGGCTTATCCAAACCATGCAAGAGCGCCTCGCGAAGGCAATTTCAGCCAATCAAACCGACGCAGCTTGATGCCAGCTGATTCGACCGCGCAAACGTCCTCCCGCTTCGGGGTGTGGACGGCGCGGTTTGTTTTCAAGAATGCTGCCTGGATTTTAGCCGGCATCACATTGCTCTGTGTTCTCGCTTTTCCTTATGCCGCGAATTTAAAGCTGCATGCTAATTTTCTAGAGCTGCTCCCCGCGGATTCTTCAAGTGTCCTCAATCTTAAAGAGCTGACCGCGCAAGTCGGCGGTACGAGTTATGTCATATGCGTCATCGAATCTCCCGACGAAAGTTCGGCCGATATTCTGTCTCAGCGGTTAAGCGCTCAAGCGGCGCTTTTTCCGGGGGTTGAAAGTATTGTCGATCAGTCGCTAGTTCCCGAACTGGCAAGTCGTAAGCTGCTTTTTCTGAAGTTAAGCAGCCTCGATAACCTCAAAGAAAAAATCACCGGCATGCTCGATTATTACCGGCGCCAAATGAATCCGTTTTCGATCAATCTTCTGCAGGAAGAACCTCCCAAAACAGATTTGGAAGGGCTCGAGCTGGAGCATAAATCCTATCGCATCGGCGGCGCCGCTTACTCTCAACCCGGCCGCAACGCCCTGCGGGTCGTATTGATTAAGCCCAGGCACACTGTGGGTGATTTTGAAGATTCGCGCCGGCTTTTTACCCTGGCGAGGACCGCCTTTGAAGAAATCCGCACAGAACAGCGGCTGCCATCCGCGACTATGGGAATAACCGGGCCTTATGCCACCCGCGAAGCCGAATACCGCACACTGACCGGCGATTTGAAACTGACCGGCCTGCTGGCGCTGGTTTTTATATCCGTTATTTTGTGGATTGCTTTTCGCAGTCTGCGTTATTTGATTTATGCCTGTTTGCCGTTGGCGGCCGCTTTGGTTCTGACTTTGGCATTTACGGATTTAACCATCGGCTATCTCAATCTGATAACCGCTTTTCTGGTCAGTATTCTTTTCGGAATGGGCAGCGATTACACTTTGCATATTCTTGTGAATCTCGAGCCTGAAATCAGCACAAAACAGGATTTATACCGGACAGTCGAACAGACTTATTGCAAAATGTGGAAACCGCTTGTTTCCAGTATGTTGACCACGGCCGTGGCATTCGGCGCGATGACGGTCAGCGGCTTTGAAGGCTTCCGTCATTTTGGGATTATCGCCGGAACGGGGATTGTGATCGCGTTTCTCG
>JAYSWD010000088.1:0-1792 GCA_043718225.1 Candidatus Omnitrophota bacterium | reverse complement strand
CAATGGGGTTAAAAAATGGCCTATACTAAGGAAACTGATAAGAGAAATGAAAAACGCTAGCGCAAGATGAGCCGCCGCCAAAGCATTTCAAGTGATTTGCTAACCGCTTTGCGTTGTATCTGCTCACGATTGCCCCAAAAAAGATGCCTTTCAACTATAATTTTTTTTTCGCCGAAAATCGCAATATAAACAAACCCAACCGGTTTTCTCACACTTCCGCCCGAAGGCCCTGCGATTCCTGTTACACCGATGCCAAAACTTGTTTTCCAAAAGTGACAGGCTTTCACTGCAAGCTCGGCCGCGACTTGTTCTGAAACTTCACCGTGCTTTTTAATCGTCACCGGCGAAACTCCTAATTGTGACTTAGCGGCAACATTGTAGACAATCGCACCGCCTGAAAAAAAACGGCTTGCGCCAGCGTATCGCGTAAGTTCATACGCTAATCCGCCACCCGTGCAGCTTTCAGCCACAGACAATGTTTTATTTCGCTTAAGCAGCAACTTCCCGATTATTTGGGGCAGAGACTCTTCCCCCCATGAAAAAATCCACGGTTTCAAGCGCCGGTGAATTTTTCTTTTTAAAAAAGAAATTGTTTTTTTGGATGGAGAACGGATGCAAATTTGAGTTTCGGCTTCTGAAGGGTAAATCCCAAACTGAAAAGCTGTCTTGAAAAAATCTACGCCTAATTTTTCAATAATACGCGGCTCCGAAATTCCGGCCATTCGCACAACCAGTGTTTGATCCGCGGAAAGTTTTTTAAAATATTTTTTTAAAAGGGGCTTAACGTCATGGGTAAACATTTTCTGAAGCTCAGTCGGAACCCCGGGCAAAACAACCAGGATTTGTTTTTGATTGAACACCCAAAAACCAAGCGCGATTCCAAAACGATTCAAAAGCGGTTTCGCATTGGCCGGATAATACGCTTCGCGGCGGGCCAACTCGGGTATTTCGCGGCCCAGTTTGCGGTAAATCGCTATCATCGCCTGAAATTGACCCGCAGAAAATCGAAGCGGAACAGAAAAAAAAGCGGCTATCGCTTCACGGGTTAAGTCATCCGGAGTGGGGCCTAATCCGCCTGTCACAATGACGAGATCGGCAGCGGCTAATTGCTTGAGAGAGTTTTGAATCGCGGAAATATCGTCCGGACAAGCCTTCTGTTCCTTGACACGAAACCCAAGCCGAGTCAATTCGGCGCCAAGAAACGCGGCATTTGTGTTGACCGTTCGCCCCGTGAGAAGCTCATTGCCGATTGTCAGCAATGCCGCGGCCGGCATTTTTCCGGGACGTTTCTTTAAAGCGGTAAGAGCCACAAAATCACCGCGGCATAAACTCCGGCCAATAAATCGTCCAGCATAATGCCCCAAAAACCAGGCAGCTGCTCAAGCCGGCGGATCGGAAATGGCTTCCAAATGTCAAAGAGCCGGAAAAGTAAAAATCCCGGCAAAAAATATTTCCAACTGACTCCCACCAACGCGAAAGTCACAAAAATACCGCAGATCTCATCCAGTACAAAAAAAGAGGGGTCCTTCTCAAACTCACTTTTTGACCTTTCATAAAAAAAATAGCCGGTACAAAAAATGACAAGAAAAGCCAGAGCGTAGCCGTAAGGCGAAAACTGAAATGCCGCCGCTAAAATGACACCGACCAAAGAACCCCAGGTTCCGGGGGCTTTGGGCAACAGCCCCACTCCCGCTGCTAAAACATATTTCGAAAAAAAATGGGTTTTAAATAAAGCGCGGTGATTCATTAAAAAAGTAACTCCGGAATACCAAGTTAACGCGAGCACGATAAG
>JAYSWD010000087.1:0-17170 GCA_043718225.1 Candidatus Omnitrophota bacterium | reverse complement strand
CAAAGAAATCGCTACTCCGAGGCTATCTCCCTTATCTACAACCAGGGGACATTTCATTTGCTAACAAATGGGGACATCTTGACGTGCTACGAACACTGATTTTTATTTATAGTGAATCATGACCTGGGCAAGGCCATGAAAAAGTAAATGGAACTGCTCAGACAACGGATGCTGCGCTCCGAACTCGTATTTCCATTTATTTTTTTATGGTTTCCGCGAAAGAGGAGGTGGGAGCTTGGATCAGAGAAACAAGGTTGCGAAATCAAAGTCTATCGAAGATGCTACTATTCAAACTCGCCACCCCAGGCCTCATCCTTACCAGAAGTTTCCGATTTTATCTTCCCATGGCTCGGCCCAGCTGAGCCATGGGAACGTTTTTTCCATTTCGGGTTTCCCGAGATGAAAAAAGGTATAGTGGGAAACTATTTTGATGACCTTGATGCTAAGTGTCGGAAAGGTTGTGGTTGCGTTTCCATTACCTTTGATTGCAAGACTTGTTTTTCTGATCCAAGCCCCCACCCCCACATTGCGAAGATCGCTCAAAAGAAGAATTCCCATTTACGAGTTTTGTGCCGAAGGACACAACTGCCTGAGTAAATGGGAATTCTTCTTTTGAGCACAATCCAGTGTTGCTTAATTCAAAAAATACAGCCCGCAAATAAAGCTCTGAGAGTCTGTATTTCCTTTTACGCGTTTCATCGAGTAAAATACAAAGAGCACTTTATATTTAAAAAAGGAACCTATGACCCAGCCTGATTTACTGATGGTAGCTTCAAGCGAACAAGACGCCAATATGTATTACGCCACGCATTTTCTGGTTCCCGACGATTTTATCTATTTCCGCATTCGCGGCAAAAGCTACGCGTTGATGAGTGACCTCGAAGTGGACCGCGCCCGCAAAGAAGCTTCGGTGGATGAAGTTGTCTCTATTTCTGATCTTGCGCAAACTTTTACAAAAAAAGAAAAGCGGCGGCCAAGCTATATGGAATTAATCAGCTGGTTTGCCAAATCAAAAAAATCCAAAAAGTTTTACTCGCCTGAAAACTTTCCGCTTTATTACGCCGACTCTTTGCGAAAAATGGGAATGTCCATTCAAGTTAAGAACGACCCCTTTTTTGTAGAGCGCACGATTAAAACCGCGGCAGAAATTAAAGCGATTGAAACAGCTATCGGCCATGTTGAAACCGCATTCGCGGATATGGTAAATGTTCTGAAAAAATCAAAAATCAAAGGCCGCAATGTTTATTTCGAAGGCAAGCCGCTGACCAGCGAACGCCTGCGTGCCAAACTGAATGCCCGTCTGCTCACCTTGGATTGTGTCGGGCCGCGCGCGATTATCGCCTGCGGAAAACACGCGGTTGATCCGCATGATGAGGGTTCCGGACCGATTCTCGCGAATCAATCGATTATCTTTGATATTTTTCCGCGCCACATGAAATCGCGCTATCACGCTGACTTTTCAAGAACACTTGTCAAAGGCAAAGCTTCGCCAAAATTAAAAGCGATGTTTAATGCCGTGGAAGAAGGGCAAAATATCGGATTCAAAATGATTAAGCCGGGCGTGGATGCCAGCACCGTGCATGGCGCCATTCAAAAATATTTTGAAAAATTGGGATTTAAAACCGGAAACATCAACGGCCGCATGCAGGGATTTTTTCACGGCACAGGCCACGGTTTGGGGCTGGATGTACATGAACAGCCGCGGGTCGGCCGCGCGAATGATATTTTAAAGCCCGGGCATGTCGTGACGGTTGAGCCGGGACTTTATTATGAAGGCATCGGCGGTGTCCGCCTGGAAGACGTAGTCGTTGTCACTAAAACCGGCTGCCGGAACCTGACGCGCTTTCCCCGCTTTCTCGAAGTGCGCTAAAATTAAATCGTTTGTTTTCCGATGGGGAAAACAGGCGCTCCCTGTCCTCCTTGAAGAGCATCAAGCGCTGTCTCGGCCGGATCATCTAAAAGAATGCGGTAAGGCCTTGGAAAAGGCAGCGGAAAGGTGACAATATCATAAGCGCCGTTAATGATACGTTTCACTGTCATGACAGTCCCGCCCACGATAGTGACAAACGTCGTTTCAATCATGTTTTTCTTTTCAGCCGCTAATTGCGCCTGATTAAAGTATTCAAGCGGCGAAGTGATAATGCCTTCGATTCCGCGGTATAACTTATGGTGCCAGCTTTCCGCGAAAGCCGTTTGCGAAATCAAAATAAGAGAAAGTGTTAAAAAAGCCGCTTTAATTTTCATTAATAAGTCCTCTGGTAATAATTTGTGCCTCTTGAAGTAACGGCTACCCTTGGAAATCCTTCAGTTTCATTTTTTTCTGCGCTACGCGCAACCAGGAGCAATCGCTACTAGGTGGTTATGCCATTAGGCAGGGAGCAAAAAATTATCCGTCGACGAATTCGATTTCGACACGTTTTGGGAGAATACCGTTTTTGAAGCCCTCATCAAGCAGTTTGCGGAATCCGGCTTCGCCGTCGGCGCCGATTTCCACAGTGCGGTCATTCACATACATCCCGACGAACCGGTCATTCAAATCTTCACTCAGGCCGCGGCCATACTGAATCGCGTATTTTAGCGCGGGCGCGCGATTTTGAAGGGAGTGCTGAATGCTTTCTTTGAAAAGCAACGCAAATTCCCTCATAGTTTCCGCGCCCAAATCTTTACGGATCACATCGACACCCAGGGGCAAAGGCAAACCGGTTTCCTTGTGCCACCATTCACCCAAATCTAAAACTTTGTGAAGTCCATGCGAAGCATGCGTCAACTGACCCTCGTGAATCACAAGGCCCAAATCCACTTCCCCCGTTTTAACCGCATCCATAATTTTGTCGAAAGGAATAAAGACCGGTGTGAAATTTTTATCATATATTTGCAGCGCGAGGTAGGCGGTGGTCAATTTTCCGGGAATGGCGATTCGCTTATCGCGAATTGTGATTCGTGATTCGTCGTTTGTGGTTCGCGAAACTAAAACAGGACCGTACTTCTCTCCAATGCTTGCGCCCGAGCGCATCACCGCGTATTTGTCGGCGAGATAAGCATAGGCATGACAGGAAACCGCGGTCACTTCAAGTTCGGCGTTTTTTAACGCACGTTGATTGAGCGATTCAATATCTTCAATCACATGGGATACTTTGAACCCACGCATCGGAATGGTTTCATACGCGAAAGCGTAGAACATGAATGCATCATCAGGGTCAGGGCTATGGCCGAATCGAATTTGCTTGGTTTGTGTCGTTGTCATCGCTCGGGAATTATATAAGGTGTAAAGCGCGGACGAAAGACAAAGATTAAGCCGCGATAGAGAAAGTATGGGCAAATTGCGCGAGCCGGCTAACTTCTTCCAGTAATCCGAGCTCTTTATAAACAACTTTGAGTCTTGCAAGTGTATATCGAATCGGATTTTCAATACCCGTTTCAAAGCCGCCGGCCAATTCCAGCCCTACTATACGTTTGCCAGACAGTTTTGTCCGCGCCTGATTAATATTTGCCATCACGGAAACACGGTCACGCAATCCTTTGGAATCAATCCAAGCTTGAATTTTTTGCGCCTTTTCACCTTCGGCGATAATCACGAATGGATTACTGAATTTGCTTTCAATTACTGCTAGATAACTCTCGTCCAAAGCAAGGTCTGCGCCTAGCACAAAAGCATCATTCGGTTGGACGGCCGAAATACCGAGCATGCTGAGGGCCTGAATGCGGCCTTGATTAACTTGTTCGATCGGAATAACTTTTTCTAAAGCTTGCGCGACTTCCATGGGCTTCGCGGCGCGCAACTCTAAAATCATTGTCATCGCTAAAATTCCATTCGCAAATATTTTCGCCGCCCGTGTCACAATCGCAAGGCTTCGAATTTCAGAACGCTGCGCAACATAAACGGGAAGTAAATTTTTGTACGCTTCTGCCGCCTTAATAAACACAAATTTTTTAGGCTGGGTCAATGCCGCACCCGTTGCTTTTGCATCAACTTTAAATCCCTGAGCAAACTTATAACGAATGTCATCTTCCTGAAGCAGCCCTGCAGCATTTTCGGCATGCCCCCAAAACGTTTCGGCATTCATTTCTTCCATTTTTAAGTACTCATTCCAAAACTGAATCCAATGATAAGAAAGAAATAATTTTCGCATTGCCTCCTGAACAGCGTCATTGCCTTTGAAATCTTCTACTATGCGTTTCAGCCCCGGGCCAATGCGATCAAGAACTTCCTGCGGAATAGGCTCCTTTTTTAAAATGCTTTCTTCCGCTAGTTGAAAATCACACGCAACGCCAACCGGAGTAATTTTAAACTGAGCTGTCTTCTTTTCCTTGTCAATTTTTATAATTTTAATTCGATGTCTCAAAAATGGATTTGAAAAATCCTGAATCTCGCGAACGGATTCAACACCAAAAGGCAGTTCGTACTGCAATTTAAAATCACCCTCGGGGACAACCACGCCTTTGGGAGCGATCACAACTTTGTCGGGCTTACCTTCTTGCAGATATGCAAAAGCAATTCGGGTCGAAGCATGCACAACAACGCTTTCTCCTAACGAAAGTGTTATATTTGATGTCCATCTAGATAACATTTCTTTCTCGAAGGGAACCTGGCGAACGGCGGCAAAAGCTAACT
The DNA here is from genome assembly GCA_043718225.1 of Candidatus Omnitrophota bacterium. Classification (GTDB taxonomy): domain Bacteria; phylum Omnitrophota; class Omnitrophia; order Omnitrophales; family Aquincolibacteriaceae; genus Multiplicimicrobium. Next base: position 12,558 of record JAYSWD010000087.1, on the reverse strand, counting down.
CATTTTCTTGAATGACTTTAAAAATTTCCACAACAGCAACCTCTCCTGAAACAGCATCAACAAAATAAACTTTTTGAGCATATCCCGGTAATCGTTTTCCATATTGCTCTGCGTTCTCTCTATTGTCTTGAAGTATCTTAAATGCAGCTTGTTCGATTCGAATTTTGCTTTTCGTTATTTCATTTTCATTTTTTAAACGATACCACTCTGCTTCTGTAAATACCGCCACACGTTGATTCAAATTGATAAAAACACCTGCTCTTTTTTTAGCTCCAATCGAAATACGAACAGGAACATGCATACGGAGAGCTACTACGTTGTCTCCAAACCGAACCTCACCATTTTGATTATCATTTAAATGCGCCTCTTGGTTACCAATTTGAATAGTGGAACCCGAAGGCACAAAAGTTTCATCCTCACCTCTAGCCCCGCTAACTGCAGCAGCCGTATCTCGAGGTGATTTTTCACGTGCAGCTTCTGCCGCTGCATTTCTTTGCTGCAAAGCTTCTCTTCGTTCCGCAGCAAGATCGTGGCCTTCAAGCGCAGCTCTTAAAATGAGCCAGGCTTCATAGGCGATTGCTTCATCCCCTTCTAAATTAATCATGGATTCTGTAAAAAATTCATTTGCCCTTTGAATGACAGGCGCAACTTTTTCTTTTACGCCGACCTGACGCTCAGAATTAGCGCCATTTCTTAGAAGAAGCGCATCAACACGGCCACTTAATCCACTTCCTGCTGTAAATTTAACTAAGGCCTTTATCACTTCTTGTTTTCCGTTAGTACTGGGCACGGGCGAAGGCTCAAGAAGAGCCGGGACTTCCGGAACCGGAGCGGCAGTTTGCCCGCTTGAAAGCATTGCTTGACGAGCGCTAAACATCGCCTCAACCAAAGCCGCCGAAGAAGCAGCTAAAGTTGGGCCATTTTTACCAAGTATTTTTAATTGATCTATTCTACCTTCAATATCTGCACGTAGCTGAGCAAGCGCCTCCGCTGCAGCAGACATGACTCTTGCTAAAAGGGTATTAATCGCTCCGGATAATTCTATTGCTTGCCCTTCCACATCTTTTGCTTTTTCACGATCTTCTTTTTTGGTTTGGATAAGCTTTGCAACTGCTTCTGTCCAATCTCTTGCTTTTAAATTATCTTCAGGAATTTTATGATGACTAACAATGGATGCAACAGCTTCAGTAAATGCATCGAGCCGTGTATCTGCTGTCTCAGCTGTTACCACAAGATTGCGTAATTCCGTCATTTTGGGTTCAATTTCAACGCCCGCGGTCTCTAAGGCTCGCGCGAGAACCATGAGTTTCGCAACACCCTCAAAAACAGAGTCAAGTCTTTCTTGAATTTCAGCTGCCGCGCTGGCCAATTCCGGCAAAGACGGCAACCCATTAATTTCAACCTGAAGCACTCTTTTTGCCTCATCCACATCCACACCAACAAGTTCTTCGACGTCGGTTTTGTCTGCCCAAACAAGAATCGCTGCATTTATTTCTTCGATTTTTTTCTTTGCCCTATCAATTCGTGCGGCAATGATCGGCACAAGTTTTGTTTTCAACGTTTCAGCATTCGCAATTAATCCTGAAGCAAAAGCAATGCCCTGCCTAGGCTTTCCGATAATGCGCTTTATCTCTAAATCTTCAGAGGTTTCATACTTTGTTGCAATATTTCGAACCGCCTGCAAAGCAGCATCAACTTCATCCAACGAATTCCATTGATCTAACTTTTTTGTATCGTACAATTTTTTAGCGAGCGGATCGATTTCAAGCTCTGTAAGGCGAATGTTTTTTGCTTTGGAAATTACCGCGGATAATCTTTGCTTTTGTGGAACGCTCGCTGCTGACGCCGGAATTTCAGATTCAAATTCAGCCGCTTTTGTAGTAATCGCTAATTCAGTAAAAGCCTCTTCATGATTTTGATTTCGCCAACCTGTAACACTTGTAAGAAGTTTAAAAAATTCCGTTTGATTTTCAAGCGCAGCTTTTAAATCACTTTGCATTGCTGTAATCGCTTCATCTTGAGGTCGAATCCTGGCAAGCTCTGAACTGATTCTCTTATGCTCAACTTTTGCTGCATCTAAATTTTCATAAAGACTTTCTTGAAGATTTTGAATAGCAGTTTTTAAGCCGGCGGTTTTTTCAGTTTTTTCACGCTCTGCGGTAATAGCCGCTACTATCAACGCTAACTTTTGATCACGAAAAGAATTAGCCCGGGTCTCGAAAGGCGTCCTCTCTCCAAGCTCTAAACTTTGTGAGGCGGCAATGGCTGTCATCACTTCCGCGTGTGCGGCTTGGAAACTTACGGCATCCTCTAAGCCTATCGTGTGATTCTCAAGCAAAGCCATCTTCTTTGAAATGTTCGCAATATCTTTCGCGCGAAATTTTTCACGCTCCGCAATAACTGCCTCGTCGACCCGAGCTAAACGTTCGGCCCTTGCCTCATCAGCACGCCCTTTCCGCGTATTTCTTTCAAGATCGCTCAAATTTGATGCGGCCTCAATTGCGGCAATGGTTAAGGTATAGGCGGTTTCAATGCCTTGGGTATCGTTCACTCTGGTTGCATGCTCAACCAATGCATTGTATTTTGCTTTAACTGCGGCGCGATCTGCTTCTAACAATGCATTCAAAGCCGCATTAGCCAAACTCTCGCGGTTCATAACTTCATGCAGTGCTGGCGCCAAGGCCAATGTGATTTGCTCTTCAATCCACGGTAAAGCGGCCGGTAAGTTAATCGTAGAAAAGCCGGCAACCCCTTTAAGTTTACCCGCCTCTGTATTTAATTTTTCCACAGTATCCAATTCGTGCAACTTGCCGCTAGTAGCGCGAAATTTTACCAAAGCATCCAATAATTTTCTAGCTATGTCCGATAAATCACCGCGCGCAACAGCTTCGTTATTATTGCGAGTAAACTTATCCAAACCGTTGCTGTCACCCAAAACACGGCCCCGCACCAGTTGAAGCCTTTGCCTAAAAAAATCTACATTCGATCCAAATCCGTTTTCAGGCGTTAGTGGTATTGCCCCAAGTTTTTTTGGCTCAGACGCCGACGCGGATGCTGTCCCGGTTGAGCTTGAGCTCGCATCCGTCGTCCCTGTGGTAGTTCTTTCAATCGCCGCTAGCTGTTTCTCAAACTCCGCGATTATCTTGGCATGCGTCGTCTTTCCCGGCATCGAAATCAACGCAAGCTTTTCGCGTGCACCCTCAGTATTTCCTGCAATAAGCTCCGCATAAGCCGCGGAATAATTTTTGCGGTCTAGATCTTCCCTTTGTCTGTCTTGGTTCCAAGCCTCAAACTCTTGCGTATGTGCCGCGCGCAATTCTTCACTGGGATAAATATACGGCGCACGTTCATTAAGCTGAGGGTTCACAAGTCCCGCAATGCTTATTGCCCTGGCAGGCGACACTCTCAATTCCGCGAGGGCTGTTTCAAGCCAAACAATTTCTGCCGCCAAAGCTTCAATATCTTTGGAAACTAAAATTCGCACACTTTCTTGAATCGCTAAAATTTCCGCTGGTTTTGCCTTGGCATTTTTCCGGCGCAAAAGCCGCACTCGCTCTTCAGCCTCTTCACGAAAAGCTACTTCGCTTGTAATTGCTGCCATGCGTTCCCATTCCTTTTTCTTGTGCTCAATAAGCAGTAAAATAACGGCAACAAATGGCGCTGCTAGTAAGTCCGCATTTTCCGCAAAGAACTCATCGCCGCCGGTTTCCGTTGATTTTTTAAAAGCAGCTTGAGCGCCCATATCAAAATGGGGGCGCAATAGATCTTTTTCGAAATCGAACCCCGCGGGCAGCTGCTGAATCTTATGCGCGTCACCTATTTTTTTAATCAAAGCTCTGGCCGCGCTCCCATCAACCCAATTCAGCCAAACTACCCCTTGCTCGGGCGTAACTCCGGATTGAGCCACCATCCATTCACGCCATTTTGAAATGCCTGGAAATTTTTTATCGGTATGATCCAAACTCAGCACACGAACAAAATAATCTGCGACCTGCAATAAATATTGCTTTTGCGCATCCCCTGAAAGATTTTGCACGGCTGCGACAGCCTGGTTAAGCCATGCTTGAATTTTTGAAATTGTTTCCCCATCTTCGGTTTTGAAAGCCAAACGCAAATTGTTAATCACACCCGCCACTTGATCTTGGGTCAAATTCCATCTTCCTGTAGCGTCCTGCGCCAACAAAACACCGACAAAACATGGCAAAACTTGGGCAATGCCGGCCCAATCCTCCAAATAATTAAAAATAAATGCTATTTGCTCATTTTGTTCCGGGCGAAAGGCTTTCTGCGGCACAAGCGCCCTCAATCGCAATCGTTCCGGAATGGCGGAAATTTTGCCTGCAACAAAATCATTTAACACGGACCCTTCTGGCCTCGCAGCTGCGGCTGGATCCGTTTTCTTTTGCCAAACCCCGGTTAACTCCCCCCGTAAAGACACTAAAAAATCTTCTTCTAAAAGAAATCGCCTTTCCGGCTCGGTTTGTGCGAGTAAATTCATATACCCTTCGATTCCTTCCACTGGAAGCAGATGGTCCTGATTAAAAAGGAGGCGGCCGCTTTCAGCGAGCTGAATGAGACTTTTGATGGCTGCCTCTTGGCTTGCTTGCGGCGCGGAGGGGTCAACTTGATAGGCTGCTAAATTTTCTTCAAAGTTGCCTCTGAAATTATTATAACTCGCGAACGCGTCCGGCGAAAATTCATCGGGTTTTCTAACATAAGCGTAAAAAGTGCTGCGGTCATCATCATCACGCGTGGTTTCAAATTCGACTTTGAGGGCTGGCGGCGACCGCGATCCGGCAGGCGGATTAAGAATCGTGACTTTTTTGATGTTGTTTTTTGAAAAAATAAATCCTTCCAAATCCAAATGTTTCAAAATAGAAACAAATCCCATTTTTAAAGTGACATAATGTTGAATGAGGCTCACCACATCTTTGTTTTTAGGTCCATCCTCGCCCATGACGATCATCTGGCCTACATGCTGACGGCCGGTTTCTGCGACATTCCATCCCAAAATACTTTTTCTCCGCAAACTTAATTCCTCTTGATAGGTCGCCTCGGGATCTGCTTCATACCGGGAGAAACGCTGGGAAACTTCATTTTCAGAAAATCGAATTGATTCCCAAAACTCATCATTATATTTTTTTTCCAGCAAAGCATTGAGATGGAGCGCCAAACGATAAACTAAATAAACCTGGTTTGCCGTCTCAACTTTGGCCTTGGTTTTGCCTTCAAAAAGCCTTCTGTATGCGTCGAAAAACAGCGCGATCTCCGTTAAGGGCATTTCCTTCTTTCCGAAAGCATCGAGTCTTCCCTCCGGTGCTATGTGGTCATATAATTCCCGATAAGCTTCCTCACGAATCTGGGCGCGAGCGGCTTGATTTTCCGGCAACTCGTCTTCCGCTTGCAGCACCGTAAGAAAGTCCGCCGCGTCCTGAGGGGGGATAGCCAGCTTTGCAACGTTAAGTTTTTGCCCGGACTGCACCGCGCGAATAGCAGCCTCGCCTTTATCTATAAACTTCTTTGCCGCTGCTCGCATCAGGTGCCACTGAAATCTTTCCCGAAAACCTCTGCGTTCCTCGTCATTCCTTCCAAATGTTTCTCGCTTTTCCGTAGCCTCTTCCACAGCCGTAGGCTCGGCTATGGCAGCGGCTTCCCATCTTTCAATAATGAGCTGAACATGTTTTTCACGCTCACTTCTCACGGAGCCCGGTTTAGCACTAAATGCGTCGAAGATCGCTTCGGCTTTTTCATCAATAGCATTAAATTCGCGTGTCGCCATAGCCGCCCGAGCATGTTCATTGGTCTGCATCGCCTTCTTGTATCGATCAAAAGAAGCTGATTGTCGGGCATCAACCAAAAAATAATTCGCCAATAAAAGGCGGTTTTCTTCGAGAGCCAGCTTGAGCAAGCTAACTTGTTTGGCTCTTTTTAGCTTCTTTTGATCTGTTTCCGAAAAACCATAGCCCTCCAGGCTCTTTTCAAATCGTCCCGCAAATGCCTTAGCATCATCAAGATTAATTTCGCTGCCCCTGCCGGAATAAATCGATTCCAAATTCTCACGACTGACATAAAAATACAGCTTTGATTGGGCTTCCGCGATGCCCTGTTGCTGCTTTTCTGCGTCTTGAAAAGGATTTTCAAGCTCAACTTCAAGAACAGGCGGCATCCATTCAAAGCGAGGTGGAATAATGCGCACAGACTTGATCCCCTGCTTTTCTAAAAGATAGGCGGCATCTAAACCGGAACGCACAGGCGATTTAAAACCCAATTGTGCAAAGACATAGAGCGGATTAAAATTTGCGCTTGCGTCTTCGGAAATATTTTCAAAATCAGCGGCGTAAATAGCAAGTTCCCGCCAGCCAAATATCTGCCGCCGACTTTGCGCTACAAACTCATCTTTTCCGCGCAGCGGATCTTCTTCTTTAAAAGCCCGCACTAATTCTTCTTTGGATATGTCTTCTCCAAAAACCTCGCTGAGCGCTGACATCACCATCTCGGAAAGCACTCCCCATTCTATGCCTTTGGCCTTATCAGCCAGTTCCTGCGGCACATTCGCTTTTATTTTATCCCTACTTTTTAATGAAAACTTACTCCGAAACGGCTTGTCCTCGAGAATTGCAATTCGCAAAGCAGTAAAAAAAGCATCTTTAGCTGATTGAATTTGTGCGCCGCCAGCCTTGTTTTGTTCGAATGCCGCAGTAACCGCTTCAGTCAAGGGCAATAATTCTGCCAGTTTGGCAGCTCTTTCATAACGAACGGCATCTTCAGAACTTATCGCGAACTCCCCGGGCTTAACACTGGCAAGGGGCGTCCGCATTTCGGAGCGCGCGGACGTCCTGACCGCGCGAGTCAATTCGCTTGCGGACAGCACGCTTAGCAAATTGCCGACATGAAAAAAGGAATTCTTTTTTGGGCCGCGGCGGCCGCCTTTTTTGGGCGCCCACTTCCATTGCTTCAGCGCTTGTGCCTCTTCAATCATGGTGATGTCATGCCTGAACTGTCCGTGATTGTTAGAATAATCAGGATCCGCCAACAAATACTTTATAGCGGCAATAAATTTTGAATCCGCGAGAATAACGGGGGTTTTAGGCTTTGCGGCTGCTCGATTAGCCGCGGCAGTCTTACGCTGGATTGCCCGCATCGTTAAGCTCGCTTGCCAAAACAAGTCGGTCTCAGAAAAAGAATCAGACAACAAAGAGGCCTGTGGCGGAATAGATCCCAAAACTTCAACCTGCGCACCGGGATAATTTTTTTCAATCACCCATTTTTCCGGCTCACTTTTTACAAAAAAGATATAGTCTGTAGAATCCGCTGATTTTGCTTTTAGAGCGCCGCCCGAGCCTTTTAAATCATCGATGCTCGCAACCGCGATAGCCGGAGTTTTCCAATGCACGCGATTCGCAAAAAATGAACCTGCGTATCTCGTCCGTCCCTGTTTGTTTTGCAAAAGCCCCATCATACTAAGCCTGCGCACGTCCTCTTCCGTAACAGCCCTGTTTCGCATTTCGGAGCGCTTTTTTTTCGAGCTCGCTCCAGCGGCTGCTTCCCATACGTCCGGACGATTTTCATCCGGGACTTGCCCGTGTATTCCCAGCTTAAGCAGGACGGCGCTGGCCTGACTAACACCCGGATTGAGCAATCTAAGATTCCGGCTCAGCCATATTTTGAGAACCTCTCGTAAATGGGAGTAATTTGAAAATGCAGATATCACTCTCCAGACCAAGGCAGCCGACTCGGCAGGATTTCCGGTTTTGCGCGCATTAGCGGCCATTTGCAAAATGACATTCAAGTACGGCGCAAGAAAAACGCTTCTCTCTTCATAGGCCTTCGGAAGTTTTGCGGTTTCAGCATCTAAAAAACGCATTAAATCCGTCAGAAAAGTATTTCCTGTCAAATCACCGTGGATACGATCGGGCGATGAATTCCAAAAAAGCGCCAATAAAAATGCGGCGAGAGGCTGTTGGGTAATAAATGTTTTGGGCGCAACCATCGACTGCAAATATCGGAGGAAAACCTTGTGTTTCTTCCAAAGATTTGCGGAAATCCCAAGCCGATTTATAATTTCAGGCTCCGCTAGGCTTTGAAGTCGTTCCGCATCTTTAACGGCTGCGTCGATCTGGTCGCTGGCTTGGCTCCACCCCGCCGGAGGCGCTGTTTTCAATTCTCGTAGAAGGTTCTGGTATTTTTGAAGCGCGGCTTGAGCTGCGGCCGGTGCTACGCTAGCCTTAGGCCGGTCTTGCTGAATTTCCACACTCGCTTTTTTGCCTTGTTCTTTTGCCTGTGCCCGAATTTCTTGTAAATCGTTATCAGCAGACTGAGCAAGTTGCTCCCGTTTTTCTACAGGAGCCAAAAGTATATTCGCTTTATGTTCAAACTGGGCAATCGGATGCGTCGGCACTAAATATCGAACACGCGCTAAGGCCGACTTCACAACTGTGGCACCTTTGCCCGGGGCTACAAGTTGGTTCGCGGCTTGGCGAATGGCCTTCTCTTGTAATTCATGAATATATCGATTGCGAATGGTGAGTCGAAAAAGCATCCAATTCTCATCAAAGTGACGGCGAGCTGATAAAATTTTATCCCAGTCGCCCGCCGCTAACTCTGAAGTATCGACTGGTTTGCCCACCGCAAGCTTCATCGCCGCCTCAGATTCGGCGACCCCTATCGATGCAAGAAACGCTCTTAAAATGGGCTTTTGTTCATTTGTGATTGAGCGGTTGCCGGCATATATTCCAAGTGTGTCGCGCTCCGCCTGTCCCATTTTGCGCATTTCAAGCGCTGCGTTAATATTTTGAACACTTTCAAATCCAAGCAGCGCGGACAACACCGTAGATGAAATTGGAATTTGAGCACACCCTTCACAAGATTCGCGCAATTCCTTAAGTCTCGCCTCGACAAACGCTTTAAATTCCGCCGGTTTCTTGGGAAGCACGCGGCAAAAAATACCAAGTAATATCAAATTAATTCCCTGGTATTCCGCCACCTGCCGAAGATTGTCCCAACTCATAGGTCTTGATACCGATTTTGCCGCACGCGAATTTAAAACCGCGATAACTCTTTCCGGTGTGGGGTGAATTCCGACGGCACCGTACTCTTCTAAGTTTTCGAGTTCAACTCGCGCAATGGCATCCATAAGCACGGGCAAAGTAATTTTTTCCCAACGAAAATCTTGGGGTAAAAGATTTTCGCTAATCGCTTTATGAATCTCTGTGTCGCGGTCAAAAGCTGCGGGTTGTTTGTTTTTTTCAAGAATTTTCTTCAAATCAGCAAGAAGCGGTAAGCTCTTTCGCGTTCTAACATAATTTGCCAGCGCCTGCTGTATAGCAGTCAGCTCAACCGCATCAAATTGTCTGACGGCTTTAACCCAACTGTATTTTAAGTTTCCGACTTGTTCGGGCGCCAGTTCAGCTAGCCCCAACTTAGCCAATGCGTTAGCATAGACAAGCGCATTTTTTTCCCCCTTGATCCAGCCTGTAACCCAACGAGTTAACGCCTGAGCACGAACAGCTTCTCCGGTGAAATATTTCGCAAGAAGATGAAAGTAAATCAAAAATCCGGCGTTTTTTTCCGGAAATTCTCCGTATTCTTTTTTTAACGATTCAACAAGCTCGCTATGCGTTGGCGGAACATTTGGCAAATGAAACGATGACATTCCTGATGCGAGATGCTGTAACTGCTCTTTTACACGCGGCGTATCGGACTTTGATGCCCATTGCGCAAGAATAAAATTTAAGTTACCTTGGTTGTCCTGCTGCATGAGTGCCGTCTCCGGACTATATTCATAGTAGAATGTCTTTTTCTCTCTCACTTCCATTTTTCTTCGCGCAACTAACCCAAGCTCAGTAATTGCACCCAAAATTCCGGCAAGGCCTGATCTTGAAATTTTCGCGCCGGCTCCCGGAACGCGCTGAAGAGCAGCCCCAAATTCTGCGACATGAAAAACAGTCGAGCCCGGGCTGTTCCGTTTACTTTCCATTGTTTGTAAGACTGCCGCCCATGCCTGCCGCATAGACGTGTTATTGCCCCGTTTTTTTTGAGAGTCCCGCATTTCAGAACGGGCAGGTGCGGCCAATAATGCCTTTATTTCAGTAAGCCACATTCTCAGCAACTCACCATTGTTTTTTCCCAACCGTTGCTTCTCGGAAATTGCGTCTTCTAATTTTGATCTCAGCTCAGTCAAACGATCTTTCGTCGTTCGCCATAACAGTAAATTTTTAGGAATTGCGCTGAGCGTTGAAATATAAACTCCGCTGTCAATGGGCATGCGCCTCAAAGCATTGATGGCCGCGTCAGCGAAAAAATCAGCATGCTCCGGATAAGCTTTCAACTGTTTCTCTAAATAAACTCCCAAATTATTCTTCCTCTGCCATGCCGGATTACTCCAAATAACCTGCAGCGGGCGCTTGGCATCCATCGTGCGTACCAATAAATATTCATAGCCTTCTTCATCTGCTAAAGAGTTAGCTGCCTGTCTGTTTCGATAAACCGCAACATAGCTGCGATCGGGCCATTCCGCGTGATGAGAAAAATACGGCTTCTTGCCTTCCAGCCCGCCTAATCCGCTAATCTTGAACATCGTACCCAACGCACTTTTTAGCGCCACTCTCAACCTTCCCCCATAAACTTTCTCAGGAGAACTCCACGTTCCGGCAAAGGAAATTTTTTTTCTGTTTAAAACAATTTGTTTCGCATAAGCCCCGAAAGCTAGCCGATAAATATCGGTTTTAACGGCTTTATTTTTCAGGGCTGGTTTTAAAGATTGCACCCAAGTCGCGATAATCTTTTGGCTCTGATCACGTGCCGCAAGATAAACGCCAACACTTTCACTATATCCTAAGGAAACTTGCAGAAACTTGGGCTTCGTCTTTCTTTTTCCCAGCTCAGAAGTTAATTGCATCGTGAATTTCCCAGAGGGAATATATTTCATAAGCCCCGGAATAATGATTAAAACGCCATTCTCGTTGACATAGACAGGATAAGTCCATTCAAGCGTTTTGCCTTGAAGATCCGTTTTTGTCAGACGCGTCGGACCCGCTAAAAATCTTCCCAGCGTGTCTTGCCCGTCATCAACTTGTCCCGTTCCGGAGAGGGTTCGTCTTTTCGAACGCGCGGTTGCGTCAACTTCCGATTTACCGCGATAAACAACAATGGGTTTTAAATCGGTCCGGACAGCGCCTGTTTTTTCGTCAAAAAAATCTTGTTCTTTATATAAAGCAACCTGTGTTTTCTTCTCGGGTGATTCTTCCGTGCGGACAATCACAAAATCGCCCGCCTTTAACCCAAATTCTTCCGCGCTGTTGGAGCTGATGCTGAAAGTAACACGACGGGCATTTCCATTGATGGTGCGGTTTATATCCGCGATCAATCCTTTGCCCGTGCCCGTTTGCGAGTTTAACTTGATCCGCGCGATCCAACCTGTTTCCACCGGCTTTCCTAAGTGAAAATTGACAAGCTCCGTTTCAGCCATTCTTAAAAGCTGATACTTTTCCGGAAGCGCCGTGAAGAAATGGCGAATGCTCGCGGGCAACCTGATTGAAACACGGGGCGCAAGCCAGCGCTGAAACACTTCCGCTCTTTCTATGACATTATCCGCAGTTAAAAAATCCTTTGAGTTGAAAAACTTTTTCAGTTCCCCTGATTGCTCCGCGTCCGCCATGGCTTTACGAATCGCACGATATTGGTGGTAATGAACTTCAACAGTAAAAATATCGCCACGGCTAGTTTTAGCGCTCAGGCGGTCAGGAAGCGCCGGAGCCAAAAGGCCCAGATGTAAAATCCCGGTGGGATCCGGCAAAGCCTGAACTTTTTCTAAAAGCGCGGCTTCCTTGTCATAACCTGAAAGATTTCGAAATGGCTCGCTGTCGAGATACATTTGCATTTCGGGAGATACCAAGGCGCGCCAAAGACGAAGATATCCCATGAGTCCCGCGCTCGACGCGGGAACTTTGTTTTTCCAGGCGGGATACTTTCTCTTGATTTCTTTAACTAATAGAGACAGCTCGGTAGTTCCCGTGTTCGCTTTACTTTGAATCAGCCATACCACAAATTGAAACAGAGAAACGCGATTCTGTTTCATTAGTTTTTTGAATTTTGAATTATCTTTCAACGATTTCACAAAAGTCTGCAACGTCTTTTGATCTCTCTTTTGCGCGGAAAACCAATTTTCAGCAGCCCGGCCGAAAACCTTTCTCACATCCGTCAAAGTATGCCCTTCCATTCTGAGCTCGCTTCGTGCTTGAGAGGCAGATGCTAGACGATCTCCTTCATACTGAATGGCGGAGCGCGGAAAAAAAATCACGCCCGGCTCAAACGAATCTTTTATGGTAAAGGGGTCAATGCTAAATGGTAGGAAAACAAACACCTCGCTGCCCGCCGAAACAAGGGCGTCAAGATTAAGCGTATTTTCAGTTTCAAAAAACTTTCCTTGGCTTACTTTTACAACTCCAAAATCAGCGCTATCTTTCCGTTTCAAAACAACACGAATGAGATTAGCCTCCGTTAAACGCATCAAATCATTTGAACTCAACCCACGAGACAAAGCCGCGCCAACAATGTCAC
>JAYSWD010000086.1:0-17287 GCA_043718225.1 Candidatus Omnitrophota bacterium | reverse complement strand
AGAAATGTTATCAGCAAGCGGAGTTTTTTTTAAATCACCCCGCGAAAGCGTCCGAGGCCGGCCGCATCGCGGGTGAAACCGTGGGGAAGTATCGCGGCGCGAGCGCGCGGCAAGCCAAACGGGTTTTAGAATGTCTAAAAAATTTAAATAAAAGGAAAAGTGCAGCATGAATATAAAAGGAATGATTAAAGATACGATGGAGAGCATGGCGCCCTCCGATGCAAGTTCAAAAGCGTTAACCCCGCTGCTTGCCATTGGCGGAATTTTTTACCGCCGCGGCTATGAAGCGCAGCGCGATAAATATTTTAAAAATCCGACGCTGCGGACACGGCTCGCGTTTCCCGTAGTCAGTGTCGGAAATCTGACCTGGGGCGGAACGGGAAAAACTCCGCTTGTCGAAGCGATTGTGCGCAAAGCGCTTTCGGTTAAAAAGACTCCGTTGGTTCTGACACGCGGCTACAGCCACGATGAAACCGAACAAATGAAAAGTCATTTGGAGGGCGCGTTGATCGCCGCGGGGAAAGACCGGGTTTTGGCCGCCAAAGAAGTGCTGAAAGAGTATCACGTGGATTTGGGTGTGCTGGATGACGGGATGCAGCATTGGCCGGTTGAACGCGACTTGGAAATTGTGACTATTAACGCGCTTAATCCGTTCGGAAACGGGAAGCTGATTCCTCAGGGGATTTTGCGCGAACCGCTTTCGGCTTTGGAAAGGGCGCATATCGTAGTGTTGATGCATGTTAATTTTCTCAAGACGCAGGACCTGCGGAATCTGCGTAAACAGGTTTCCGACCTTGCTCCTCAAGCGAAACTTGTTCAGGCTTATATCGAGCCGCTTTTCTTTTACCGCGGCCGTGATCATACGCGGGTTTCGATCGAAAAAATGAAGGGGAAGCGTATTGCTTCGTTTTCGGGGATCGGCGCCCCGCGTTCCTTTCAATTGGTTTTACAGCGGTCCAAGGTCAAACCGGTGCGCAATTTTGAATACATGGATCATTACGAATTCAAAAAGAAAGACATGGAAGAAATCAAGCGCGTCAGTGACTTAGCGGGCGCAGAAGATATCGTGACAACGGAAAAAGATTTTTACCGCTGTAAGAAACTTTTAAGCGAAACGCTGGATCCGCTTGTGCTCGCCACACGGGTTCAGTTTTTATCGGGGGAAGATATTTTAGAAGATCATTTGATGAAGCTTTTGGGAGTGAAACGCGCGTGAGCGAAAACAGTTCAAATCAGGCGGAAAAAGATAAGGTAGCGGCCGCGTTAGTGCGCGGGCTTATCGCCTTATTTTCTAAAATGCCGCTCAGCGTGTCCGGGCATATCGGCGATTTTTCGGGCCGTATCGCTTACTTTTTGTTTTGCAGCAAAAGGCGCACGGCTTATTGGAATATACGCGCGGCGCTGGGCAGCAAGCTGAGCGGAGCGCAGAGAAAAAAAGAGCTGCGAGCGCAATTCCGGAATTTAGGACGTAATTTTGTCGAAATTCTAACATTTGGAAAATTAACCCATTCAGAAATCAACGCTTCCGTCACAATTCACGGACTCGAACGTTTCGAGAAAGTCGTTGCGGACGGCAAGGGCGCGGTTTTAATTACGGGGCATTATGGAAATTGGGAATTGCTGCAGGTTGTGGCGGGCATCCGCGGAACTCCGATTCATGTTTTAGCGCGCGACCAGCGCCACCCGCGCTTGAATGAGATTTTAATGCGTCAGCGCGAAGCTCACGGCTCAGTTGCCGTCAGCCGCGGAATGAATGTGCGCTTTCTTTTGAAGGCGCTTAAGGAAGGTAAATTAGTGGGTGTCTTGGGCGATCAATCGGCCGGCCGCAGCGGCGGAATTTTATTGCCGCTTTTTGGCCGTGTCACCACCGTTCCCACAGGAGCTTTTGAAATTGCCCGCCGTACGGGCGCCGTTGTTTTGCCCTGTTTTATGGCGCGCGACGAAGAACAAAAACATTCTATTTATGTGGAAGAGCCTCTTGCGGCCGAAGGCAAAGATGACGCGGAAATCGTTCAAAACCAGGCGGCGTCTTATTTGCGCCTTCTCGAAAGCCATATCGAACGTTCCCCGCGGCAATGGCTTTGGCAAAACAAGCGCTGGAAATATTCCTGGACGCGCCGCGTCGTTGTTCTTTCGGATAAAAAACCCGGACATTTCAAGCAGTCGCAGGCCGTGGCGGCGCTTTTCCCTCAAATTCATACTTATCACGGCCGGCCCGGATTGAAATTTGAAACGCAAACGGTTGAAATCGAGTACCATTCCGATTTTGCCGCGAAAGCCCTGAGTGTTTTGGGCTGGTTATTATTGCCGGTGATTCGCGGACATATGCAGCTCCTCAGTTTTTTTATCACAAAAAATTCGCTGCGGGCTTTAATGGACACTCCAGCTGATTTTATTATCGCGGCAGGTTCGTCGCTGGCTCCGATTCAACATCTTTTCGCGGCGGAAACCGGCGCGAAGAAAATCGTGCTGATGAACCCTTCTTTCCCTTACTGTCTTTTAAATTATGACTTAGCGGTTGTTCCCGCGCATGATGAAGGTTCGATTCCTAAGCATAACTTCCGGACTTTGATTTCACCGAGCGGTTATTCCGCGGGCAGTTTTGAAGAGGAAACGGCGCAATTAAAATCCGAAATAACCGGCGATGGTAAACCATTTTCCGCGGTATTTGTCGGCGGTAAGACGCATGATTTCGACTGGACCGTGGCGGACGCGGAAAAACTTTTAAGTATCTTAGAGCGCGCGACTTCTAAAACGGGCGGGTTCATGTTGACTACGTCGCGGCGGACTTCTATCGGAGTCGAAAGGTTTTTTAAACATCAAATCGGCAAAACATCTGTTTGTCGTAAACTTGTGATCGCGAATGAAGATTCGCGCGCGTTTGTCGCGAAGGGCATGCTGGGGCTTGCGCAGCGCATGATCGTGACGGAAGACAGCTTGGCGATGATTTCCGAGGCTGTTGCCTCGGGCAAGCCCGTGATTGTGATTCGCACCGCCTCCGAGCGGTTACCCGAAAAGCATCGCCGCTTTTTGGAAAAGTTGATTGAAAAAAACTGGGTGACAACGGCGACTCTCCAAAATTTGAGCCGGGTGATTATGGATGAGGGCGTGGCTTCTTCTGTCGTTGCCGTGAGCCAGGAAAAAACCGCGCTGACCGAAGCGCTTGAGCGGCTATTATGAAAATTCTTCAAATGATTCCTTCGCTTGAAGTGGGCGGTGTGGAGCGCGGTGTGATTGATCTTGCGCGCGGCATGAAATTACGCGGGCATCAGGCGCCGGTGATGTCTTCAGGCGGCGCGCTTGTCGCGGAGCTAAGTAAAATGGGTGTGGCGCATTATGAGCTTCCGGTTCACAAAAAGTCACTTTCTTCGCTTGCGCTCATTCCCAAAATCGTTGAAATTATCCGGCGTGAAAATATTGACGCGGTGCATGCGCGCAGCCGCATTCCGGGATGGCTGGGCTGGATCGCGGCGCGGCGCGCTAATATTCCCTTCATCACAACTTGTCACGGCTATTATTCGACGCATCTTTTTTCGACGGTGATGGGATGGGGCAAACCCTTGATCGTCCCGTCGAATGTGATCGGCCGCCACATGATCGAGGATTTCGGGACTTCGCCTGAAAATATCCGCTTGATTCCGCGCGGTGTTGATCTCAATCAATTTAAATATTCGACGAAGCGTTTTGAAAACCCGGTGAAACCTTTGCGGATTATTCACGTGGGCCGTTTTTCACCGATCAAAGGCCAGGTCGAGTTTTTAAAAGCCGTACATTTGGCGCGCAGCCGTTTTTCCGGTTTTGAAGTTTGGCTTGTAGGATCGGAAGGCGGAGGAAAAACAAAATATACGCAGAAAATTCAAGAAACCATCCGCCAGCTGGGATTGGAAGCGACGGTTAAACTGCTCGGGGCTTCGCGCGATATTCCCGGGCTTATGGCGGAAGCCGATCTGCTTGTCATGTCGACAATCGTCCCGGAAGCGTTCGGCCGCGTGATCATTGAGGCGGGCGCCGTCGGCGTACCCGTGATTTCGACGCGCGTCGGTGGTGTTGTGGATATTATTCAGCACGGCGAAAACGGGCTTTTGGTCAGCCCCGGTAATTTAAACGAAATGGCGGATGCCATGCTTGACCTTTTAACGGACAGAAAAAAAGCTAAATTGTTTTCTGAAAACCTGCGCGCGAAAGTCGAAAGTGAATTTACGGTTGAGCGTATGGTGGAAAGGACGATTGAAGTTTATAAGGAGATTGATCCTCAGCAAAAAATACTTTTAATTAAGTTAGGCGCGGCGGGCGACGTGATTCTCTCGGTTCCGAGCATGCGTATGCTTAAAAAACGTTATCCGAATTGCAAACTCACTGTCATGGTCGATAAGAAGCTCGGCGGACTGATCGCCAATACGCCTTATGTGGATGATGTGGTTTTGGTTCATCGTAAAAAATTGCCCAATCTTTTTTATCTTATGAAAACCGCGAAACGCCTGCGCCGTGAAAACTTTGACCTTTCGATTGATCTGCAGAATACGAAGTGGACGCATTTTTTAGCGTGGCTTGGCGGCGCTAAATTGCGGTTTGGATATAAGCGCGGGCCGTTTGGTTTTTTTCTGAATCGTCCGGATCCGACTTATGACCAGGCAGCGCCTCCGATTCAGCATCAATTCCGCATTCTCTCAAAAGCGGGGGTGACCGAGCTTGATCAGGGGCTTGAGTTGGCGTCCAACGCGGAAAGCGAACAGCGCGTTGAAAAATTCTTTGATAAAATCCCAACTGGGCCAATGACAAAAGTAATCGGTTTCGTGATGGGGTCAAGCCCCGCTTGGCCGACGAAACGCTGGCCCTTGCCTTATTTTGAAGAACTAGCTGAACGGCTGTTGAATAAATTTGACACGCGGATTTTATTGATCGGTTCGCCGGATGAACAGGATATCGCGGAACTTTTTAATCCGGCGCTTTCGCCGAATATTCATAATCTCGTCGGACAAACGCAGCTGGAAGATTTGGTTCCGCTTTTGAAGCGCTGTCATGTTCTGGTGACGGGTGATACAGCCCCGCTGCATGTGGCTTCCGCTGTCGGAACACCGGTAGTCAGTTTTTTTGGTCCGACTAGTCCTTCGCGGCATATGCCCCCGCATGAACAATCCACAGTGCTCGTAAAAAATTTACCCTGCCAGCCGTGTTACTCGGGAAAATGCAAAATCAAAGATACTTTAGCCTGTCTTAAAAAAATCTCTGTTCAGGAAGTATTTCAAGCTTGCTTGAAATATTTGGAGCCGTCTTCCAAGGTTTCGTTGTTAGGAAAAGGACAGCAGATTAATTCATGAAAATAATTATTTTTATGAAAAATTGGGTGGGCGATGCCTTCTTTCAATTTCCCGCGATCCGGTTGATTCGGGAGCACTACCCCGAAGCAAAAATTACCTGTATTGCTCCGCCGCGATGCCGAGAATTGCTCGCAGCAAATCCCGATATTTCCGAAGTTTTGGAATTCGACGAGAAATCGACGCATCGTTCCTGGCTAGACCGCGCAATGTTTGCGGTAAAGCTGCGCGCTCAGGGCCCTTGGGCGGAAGGTTATTTATTTCACCGTTCAAAGTCACGAGCCATGCTTTTGGCTTTGGCAGGCGTAAAAAAACGTTTTGGTTATGGAAAAGGACGAAGTTTTTGGCTGACCCAAGCAGTTGATGAACCCGCTCCTGATTTGCATCACGTAGAATACTTTTTAGAGCTTTTACGCGGCTGCCATTACGAAATTCCGGAAAGGCCTTGCTATGAACTGCCTGTGAATGCCGCGTCGCTCAAACAGGCAGACAAATTGCTTGAAAGTTTGAATATTCAGGGGCGCAGCCGTTTTGTCTGCTTTCACCTGGGAGCGAATTGGGAGCCGAAGCGTTGGCCCGCGGAGCATTTCGCGGTTTTAGCGGATTTGATTCATGACGCTTGGAATATTCCGGTTGTCGTTACGGGCAGCGGGAATGATCAATTTCTCTTTGATGCGATGCGGCCGAGCATTAAACGCGCACAAGTTTTTTCTTTAATCGGACAGACTACGCTCGATGTTTTGGCGACGCTTTATTCCCGGGCGGTATTTGTTGTATCGGGTGATTCGGGGCCGATGCATGTCGCGGCCGCGGTCGGAACGCCTTTGGTGGGCCTATTTGGCCCTACAAATCCGGCATTGACGGGCCCGCGCGGCAAAGGCGACGCGGCCGTTTTAAGTTTTGTCCCCGAAGGTTTTTCCTCGCCCTATTTCGGCGCCGCGGCAAACGCGACGGCGTGGCTCGAAAAAATTTTGCCGCATGAAGTTTTTGAGACAATTCAAAAAAAAGGCTGGATGCGATGACCGCTTCTCAAGAAAGTCCACGTAAAATTTTAGTGATTACTCTTTCCAATTTGGGAGATGTGATCATGACTACGCCGGTGATTATGCGTTTGAGACAGGCTTTTCCCAAAGCGGAAATTTCGGTGGTTGTGGGGCCCAAAGCGAAAGGACTGCTCAGCCAAAGCAAAAATATCCGCGAAGTCATTGTCTATGACAAGCGCGCAAAATTAAAAGATAAAAAAGAATTCATTCTCAACTTAAGAAGACAGGCTTGGGATTGGGTGGTTGATTTGCGCCACACGGCGATTCCGATTTTGGTCAAAAACGGCAAAAGCAGCCCGGTGCTTTTAAGGCGTCACCGCAAGAAAATGAAACGCGAGGCGCATCTAGAAGTTTTAGAATGGATGGGTTTGGCGCCTCAAAGTACGCCCGCCTTTGATTTTTTTCAGGAAAAAGATGTTGCCACATTGCGATCTAAACTTCACGCTCTCGGAATTTCAGAAGAAGAAGGCTGGATCGTGATGGCTCCCGGTGCCGCGAGCGAACGTAAACGCTGGAATTCAAAAAATTTCCGGGAGTTGGCCGAAATGCTCGCTGAAAAAACGGGCAAAACTATTTTACTGGCCGGGTCTCCGGAAGAGAGAAATGTCGCGGAAAAAGTTTTACAAGGCCTTTCCGCGAGAGCTTTTGTCGTTTGCGGCGCGACGAATTTGGCTGAAAGCGCGGCGATGATCGCGCGCGCATCGCTTGTGGTCGCGAATGATAGCGCCATGATGCATCTTGGGTTTGAACTGGGAACTCCCACTGTCGGTGTTTTTGGGCCGACAAATCACGAGCAATATGGCCACGTCGGTTTAAAATTCAGAGTCGCCGCCGCCGATCCCAAACTTTGTTTTTGCAAAGATCATATGAAATCTAAAGCCGAAAGGTCCTGTTTTCATAATTTAAATGCCGGGCATGTTTTTAAATTATGCGAAGAACTTATGCAAGCAAATAGCAAATAGCCAAAAGCCGATAGCCATGAAGTGTTTAGCTTTAGGCTCTGGGCTATCTGCTATGGGTTTACAAATATTATGATAACTTCAAAAATGTTAGATCAACCACGGATATTAGTTACTAGAACGGATCGCATTGGCGATTTGGTTATCAGCACGCCGATTTTCCGTGCTTTACGCGAAAAATTTCCGCATAGCCACATTGCCGTCTGTGTTTTCCAGGAGCACCGCGAGTTAGTCGAGGGAAATCCTCATTTAAGCGAAGTCATTCTCTATGATAAGGCAGGCGGTGAGAAACACTGGCCTCGGCAGTTTTGTTTTGCGCAAAAAATCCGCCGTAAAAAATTTGATTGCGTGATCCATCTGCATGCCACAAACCGCATGCATCTCATGGGATGGCTGGCCGGAATTCCGGTTCGCGTCGGTTATGACCGCCGCGCGGCTTGGGCGCTGACACAAGCGCACGCATATGACAAAAAAGAAGGCGCACGGCATGAAGCGGATTATCTGTTTCGTTTGGTCTCTGAGCTTGCAACTCAACCGACATTCCCACTTCAGCCATATGTTCCTGTTTCAGAAAAAAACCGGCGTTCATTAGAAAACCTTCTGGAGTACTACGGTGTTTCCGATAAAAATATCGCGGTCATTCATCCTTCGGCGAGTGACGCGACCAAAATGTGGCCGGCTGACGGATTCGCGCAGCTCATCCGTCATTCCTGCGAAAGCAGAAATCTAGGAATTTCCTTTCGCTGGATCGCCATCGGCGATGACAAAGCCTCTGAGCAGGCGCAAAAAATTCAAGAACTTTCCGGCATCCCGTTAATTAATTTCTGTGGCAAATTATCGCTTGGTATGCTGGCCGCGCTTTTTGAAAAATCCGGAATCGTTGTTTCGAATGATTCCGGCCCCGCGCATATCGCTGCGGCCGTCGGCGCGCCGACAGTTTCGATTTTCGGGCGCTGGCAGGCCGGGCTCAATGTGGAACGCTGGCGCCCTCTCGGCGCTAAAACCGCGGTGGTTATTCCGCAAATTGATAATATTTTGCCGGAACAAAGAAAATTTTCCTATATCGAAGAAATTTCCGTCGAGCAGGTTTTTGCTGCCGCGCAGCAGGTGCTCGCATGATCCGCCGAGTTTTAGTGGTTCAACCTTACGGTCTGGGCGACATGCTGTTTATTTCTCCGGTTCTGCGTGCTTTACGCTTGATTCCCGGTTTGGAAAGAGTGGATATGCTCGTCGGCTCACGCACAAAAAATCTGATTCAAGCAAATCCGCATATTGATGATATATATGTCATCGACAAAGATCTGATTCATAAAAACTCCAAAGCTCAAAACTTTCGATTTTTAAAAGATCTTGGCTGCGCGCTTAAAAAAAATAGGTATGACCTCTTGCTCGATTATTCCATCCGCGGCGAATATGCCTTTTGGAGCCGGTTTTTTCTGGGAATTCCAAAATGCGCCGGATATGCTTATAAAAAGCGCGCGTTTTTTCATAATATTAAATTGCCGATTCCAAACGGATTTGAAGGCCGCCATGTTGTTGATTTTGTCTGTGATTTGGCCGAAAAAGCTGGCGTGCCCGTCAAAGACCGTTTTGTCGAGTTTTTCTTTTCAGATGAAGAAAGCCGGGAGCTCGAAAAAAATTTAACTCCGAAACTTCCCGCGACTTATTTTGCGCTCAGTCTTGGCGGCGGAGAATCGTGGGGCCCAGACGCGCATCTCAAACGCTGGCCGGTCGCGCGTTTTATCGAGCTTGCAAAATATTTAATTCAAAGAAATAGCACGCAGAAAATAGTGTTGGTCGGCAGTGCCGGCGAAAAAGAACTGGCGGTTGAATTTTTAAAATCAGCAGTAAGTTTTTCTTTGCCCGCCATTGATTTCACAGGTCAGCTTTCAATTTCCGAAACAGCATGGGTTTTGAAAAAATCTTGTTTTTTTCTCGGCAATGACGGCGGTTTGCTGCATCTCGCGCGAGCCGTATTTAAACCCGTGATCGGCATTTATGGCCCGGCCGATCCGGCTGTTTATGGACCGTATCAACAAAGTAGCGCTCAGAGCTTAACCCCCGGAGTTGCGTGTAACGCATCCCCGGGGGTTGATTCGGTTAGGTCTTTAGCAATCTACAAGCCGCCTACAGATGGCAAGCCGCGATATTCTAAATTCCGCTATGACAAGCATGACCGCACCCTACAGGATTTAAGCGTCGAGGATGCGATAAAAATGGTTGAGAATAGCTCTATTTTAAACGGGTATCAGTCATGAAAAGGGCTCCGTATGTTTTGTGGAGTGGTTGTTTCTTACTTGCGGCTATTGTTTTTTCATCGTCAGTCCAAAGTGAAGAATTTAAAAGACCGTTACCCGGGTATTCCAAATTGAACGTCTCAAAAAAGTATCAGCCGAGCTTTTCGCTTCCGCAAAAATATAGTCAGGCAGACATGGAACGTTTGGCGCGTGAAGTTTTAATAAAGATGGAGGCGCAGCTAAAAGTAAAGTTTGATCGCGGGAATGCTGAGCATGTGGAAAAGCTCGCTGAATTTTTTGGTTTGGTCTCCGATGAAAGACCGGATGTGTATTCCACTCCGATGACGGAATCAGACATTACTTATTTTTCCGATTTTGAACAATTTGGGAAAAAGGAACTTTATCCTCAAAATGAAAAACAGCTTGTTATTCGGTTTTACTGGGAGGGGCTGGCACGGATTGCAGCGGTCCATTACAAATTAAAAGTCGTCGACAATAAATTTTCTTCTAAACCGCGAATGTCGCGCGGCAAGGTAAGCGATATCGCGACAACCGCCATGTTTGATAAAAGGCCCGGCATCAGCGTGCCCGAAGCCGTTGCGGAAAAAAAAGAACAATACGATTTTGGAAAATTAATAAAGCATCTGCATGAGAAAGGGTTGCCAGCTTAAATTGAATCAATCCCACTTCCCCGAAGTAGGATTGGTTCCGTAGCCGTTTACAAGGCGCTAGTTGATGGCAAGCTGCGTTGTTTTAATCTGCTATAAAAAGCGTGAGCAGCTTGCAGGATTTGAGCGTGGAAGATGCGGTGAAAATGATTGAGGAGTCTGGCTTGTTTTAGCTCCTAAGGCTGGGAGAGCTCCCTATCATACGGAAGCTGGTGAAGAATAAAACTTTAAAATGAGTGAGATTTGGCCGAATAAAAAGTGGAATTAAATGTTAAGGAGAATTAATTATGGATGCTGGCATGCGTGTATGTCCAAAGTGCGATTCAAAAAACAACTCTATATTGCCAATATGCTGGAAGTGCAGATTCATTTTTGATTTAGAAGCAGCCCAAAAAGAATTATTAGCGAGTGGATATAAATTGACTGAGAATGACAATGAACTAATTTTTAAAAAAAACTGGGGCAATTTAAAAATAGCATTGTTTTTTGGTGGACTTGCAGTTGTTGTATTGTTGCTGGGTTGTTTTGCCCTGCTCACAGGCAAAGCCAGTTTAAATGCCATGGCTGGTGAAGTTGGTGGCGCGTTTGGAACGCCTTTAATTTTAGTTTTAATTATGTGGCCTCGAAATAAAACAGTCGTCATTCCTAAGCAGCAAAAATAGTGATCCCTTCAAGTCCTCTCCAACCCGAACCGGCGAAGCGGGTTCGGGTAAGCCACAATGGAGCAAAAGCTCAAGGCCCTTCCGACGAGTTCCGCAGCGAAGCGAGGACTGTGTGAGTCAGGACGGGCCTTGAGTTTTGAGTAATTGCCCTGGAGAGGACTTGAACCTCCACGCCTTGCGGCACACGCTTCTGAGACGTGCCTGTCTGCCAGTTTCAGCACCAGGGCGCAATTCTGATGAATAAAAGCTTGAGTGAGTGCGTATAATAGGGGCTTTTAGCGGGCTTTTCAAGTAACGCTATTTTAAATCATTCAATCTAAGGATTAATCATATGGATAAAAATTGGAAATACGGGCTTTTTTTTGTTTTTGGACTTATTCTTTGTTCATCGCTTATATCGATGGCAAAAATTGTTTCTAACGCCGCGATTTCGATCAAACAAAAAGGCGTTGTTCAGGTCAAAGGCTTCGCGACGCAGCAAATCACTTCCAATCTCGGAGTTTTTGAGGCGCGGATTCAATCTTCAAACGCAGATTTAAAACTCGCTTATGACCAGCTCGCTGCGGATAAAACTAAAGTCGCTGAATTTCTGAAAAAAAATAATGTGGAAGAATCTATTGTGAGCTGGGAAGGCGTCAACATTGAAGAAAAGCATCTGGTAAATGAAAGCGGGCATACGCTCAATCAGATTTACGAATATCTCCTGAGCCAATCTTTTAATTTCCAAACTTCGAACGTGGCGCAGGTTCAAACGCTTTCCGCCGCCATCTCCGAGCTTTTGAAAGAGGGCGTCCGTTTGACGACTTACAAGCCAGTTTACCTTTATACGGATTTAGAAAACCTTAAGGTTGAGATGATCGGCAATGCCACGGAAAACGCGAAAAAACGCGTGAAAATTATTTCTGACAAAGGTAAATTTAAGCTCGGAAATATTTCCCAAGTCCGCGTGGGTGTATTTCAGATTACTCCGCTTAACTCCAATGATGTTTCAGATTACGGCGTGAATGACACCACGACGATTCAGAAAGAAATCAAATGCGTCGTGGATATCGATTATTTCGTTAAGTAATACTTAACGAAATAATAGCTAAAAGGGCAAAGGTTAAAGCTCAAAACTACAACTTAAAAGTTGTCCGAATAATTTTGGACTTTGGGTGTAGTTTTAGCCTTTAGCCCATAACCTTTAAGTTCTTATGGCCAAACTCCTAATCATTGCGGGTTTTATTTTAATAGCCGCGGGTATTTTATTGCATTTCGCCGGAGGCGAATCATCAATGCGGGGGCTTTTAAAATGGGTGGGGCGTTTGCCCGGCGATATTCGCATTGAGCGTGAAAATTTTAAATTCTACTTTCCTTTGACCAGCTGTATTTTAGCCAGTTTGCTGTGGATTGCGGGCTCCAAACTCCTTCAATGGCTTCAAAAATGAGCGGTTTTCGATTCTTTGCAGTTGGGTTCATAACTGCTTTTGGCTATAATATCTACGCCATCATCAACATTTAACGGGGGTATCGGGATTTTATGCAAAAGCGGTTTTTAAATTTGTTCATAGGTTTTTTCTGCGTCCTTCTCTTGGCCGGCTGCAATGAAGAAGCGAAACTCCAAAAAGCCACTCCTAAAGAAGCTGATGCCCTCGCGCGCGAGTTCATCAATGCCTTAACCAAGAAAAACGCCGATAAAGCGGAAAAGTTGATTGAGCCGACCATCCGCGCCGATGCCAAGCCGAAACTTCAAAGCCTGGTTGATCTTCTAAGCGCTTCGACGCCCACCGAAGTTAAAATTATCGGTGTCCGCGGCCAAAGCAAAGCCGACCAAAAAATGTATCAACTCAGTTATCAAATTTATTATGAGAAAAACTGGGTGGTTGCGTCAATCGCGATCGTTGAAACCACAAAAGACAGGTTTATTTTCAGCGTACGCATGGATCCGCTAAAAGCCCCGCTCGAAAAGCTTTATGAGTTTCAATTTTTTGGAAAATCAATTGTGCACTACCTAGCGCTTTTGTTTTTCATCCTAATTCCGCTTTTTATTCTTTTTGTCCTGGTTAAATGCATCCAAATGCCCGGCAAGAAAAAATGGATCTGGGTACCTTTCATTATTTTGGGTTTTGTCAGTTTTCATTTGGACTGGACAACGGGCCGCGCTTTTCTTCAGCCGCTTTCCGTCCTGTTTTTTGGCGTGTCGTTCATGAAACAAAAGTACGGGCCGCTCATTCTTTCGGTCAGCCTGCCGATCGGAGCGATTGCGTTTCTCATTGTTCAAACCCTTAAGAAAAATAAAAACCGCGCCAGCATTGCCTTAAATTGATTTGACTTCAAATCACGAACCACGAGCCACGGACCACGATCGAGACCAGACGTGGAGCGTGGAACGTGGTTCAGAAGCCCCTCTGCAAAAGGGACTGTATGTTCACATTCCTTTTTGCCTTAAAAAATGTCATTACTGTGATTTCGTCATCACGACGCAGCGCGCGCCCGCCGACCGCGCGCGCTTTTTAGACGCGCTTAAAGCTGAAATTGAACATGCCGTTCAACAATACGGCCGGTTAAAATTCAACACGCTTTATTTGGGCGGAGGAACTCCGTCTTCGCTCGAGCCTGAGGAGTTTTCCACAGTTTTAACGATGCTTCGAAGCGAGTTTGATTTTGAAAATGGCTTTGAATTTACGGTTGAAGTGAACCCTGGCGATATCAGCGATGACAAAATAAAAGCTTACCGTGAAGCCGGAGTCAATCGTGTCAGCCTGGGTGTTCAGGCGTTTCAGGAGCATCTTTTAAAAGATATGAACCGTCCGCATGGAACCCATGAAGTCGAGCAAACCGTTCAAAAACTGCGCGAGGCCGGCCTGACTAACATCAGCATGGATATTATTGTTTATTTGCCCAATCAAACCGCCGCGGATGTGACTGAAACCATTCAGAAACTTTTGGAGTTTAAGCCAAATCAAGTTTCGGTGTATGACCTGGATGTGCATGATAAAACCGCTTACGGCCAGCGCCGTCGCGAAGGAAAGTTGCAGCTGCCTTCGGAGGAAGAACATCTCAAAATGTCAGAAGCTTTGGCCCGGACATTGGAACAGGCGGGCTTTATCCATTATGAACTGACGAATTTCGCGAAGCCTGGCTGGGAATCACGGCATAATTTGATTTACTGGCAAAATAAGCCTTATCTGGGGCTTGGGCCCGGCGCTTTCTCCTATATTAACGATATTCGCTATCAGTTCGCCGGGTCGGTTGAAAGCTATTTGCAGAAGGTTGCGGCCGGAGACTGGAAAAACGAAACGGAAGACTGCCTAAGCCCTCAGGAAATCGAAAAAGAAAACCTGTTAACCGGCATCCGGCTCAAAGAAGGGTTTGATTTAAGCCGCCTGGAGATCTTGAGAGACGCAGTCGAAAAAAAGTCGGAAATTTATATTCAAGAAGGTTTGTTGGAAAAAGACGGTTTTCGGTTAAAATTTGCCGATAAAGGCAGGCCGGTCGCGGAAAGCATTTTAAGAAAGCTGGCGCAGGTGTGATTAATTTTTCAGCGCTCGATAAAGCTCGCGCTGTGAAGAATTTTTCAACGCTCGATCAGTTAAATTTGCGATGCTCGATAAAACTCGCATCGTGAGTGCGGCAAGTGAAGGGGAATATGACAATTAAAATTTTGGCTTTCGCGGGCAGTTCGAGAAAAGATTCATGGAATAAAAAAATCGGCCGCATTGCCGCCGATGGCGCGCGCGAAAAGGGCGCCGAAGTGACCTGGATTGATTTGAAAGATTATCCTATGCCGATTATGGACCAGGATTTGGAAGCCGCTTCAGGATTGCCTGAAAACGCGAAAAAACTTAAAAAGCTTTTTATCGAGCATGACGGGCTTTTGCTGGCATGTCCCGAATATAACAGTTCGATTACGCCGCTGCTTAAAAATACCCTTGATTGGATTTCGCGCGCTGAGTCAAAAGATGAAACCCCGCTCGCGGCTTATCAAAACAAAGCGGCAGCGCTTGTGGCGGCGTCTCCGGGTGCATTAGGCGGTTTGCGCGGCCTCGTCACGGTGCGTTCTATTTTAGGGAATATCGGCGTCATCGTTCTGCCGGGCCAAATAGCGGTTTCAAAAGTCCATGAAGCTCTGGATTCTGCCGGTAAATTAAAAGATCCCAAGCAGGAATCCGCCGTCAAACAAATCGGCGCGAATCTTGCTGAGTTTTTAATGCGCCTGAAGAAATAAATGCAGAAAAAAATAAAATGAACTCAGAAAAACCAAAAACAATTTATCTCAAAGATTACCGGAAGCCTGATTATAAAATCGAAAAAATCGATTTAGATTTCCGAATTTTTAACGCGGAACGCGTTGAAGTACGGTCTCATATTTTTATTACCCGCAGCGATGTCAATTCTGACGGCAAGGCGCCGCTTGTCTTAAATGGAACGCATTTAAAGCTGCTTGAGGTGCGCCTTGACGGAAAAACCCTGCCGGAATCTCAATATGAGGTAAGCGATCAGA
This sequence comes from Candidatus Omnitrophota bacterium, assembly GCA_043718225.1. Classification (GTDB taxonomy): domain Bacteria; phylum Omnitrophota; class Omnitrophia; order Omnitrophales; family Aquincolibacteriaceae; genus Multiplicimicrobium. The sequence continues at coordinate 1,920 of JAYSWD010000086.1, read as the reverse complement.
ATCTGACACTTGTGGATTTACCAGCCCGATTTGAAGTGGGGACAACAGTGGAGATTAACCCAAAGGCGAATCTTGCTTTAGAGGGTGTTTACGCGGCAGGGAACGTGCTTTGTACACAATGCGAAGCCGAAGGTTTCCGGCGCATTACTTACTTTTTGGACCGCCCGGATGTGATGGCCAAATACCGCGTTACCTTGACCGCTGACGCCAAAGAGTATCCCGTACTGCTTTCCAACGGCAATTTAATCAGTGAAAAAAACATGGATGGCGGGTTGCGTCAAGCGACCTTTGAAGATCCTTTTCCGAAACCGAGTTATCTTTTCGCGTTAGTCGCGGGAAATTTAAAATCAATCCGAGACTCTTTTAAAACCAAATCCGGTCGGAATGTGCGGCTTGAGATTTACGCCGAGCCGGGCAGTGAATCCAAATGTCATCATGCGATGCTGTCGCTTAAAAAATCCATGAAATGGGACGAAGACACATTTGGTTTGGAATGTGACTTGGATGATTACAAAGTGGTTGCGGTCGACGCTTTTAATTCAGGCGCCATGGAAAATAAAGGTCTGAATATTTTTAATTCCCAGTATGTGCTCGCAAAACCCGAAACCGCGACCGATACGGATTATCAGAATATTGAAGGCGTGATCGGGCATGAATATTTTCATAATTGGACGGGGAATCGCGTCACTTGCCGTGATTGGTTCCAGCTGACTCTTAAGGAAGGCCTTACCGTCTTCCGTGACGAAGAATTTTCATCCGACATGGCGGATCGTTCCGTTAAGCGTATCAATGACGTGCGCGGGCTGCGTGACTTTCAATTTTCGGAAGACGCGGGGCCGAATGCGCATCCCATACGGCCGGCTTCTTATATTCAAATCCGCAATTTTTATACCTCGACCGTTTACAGTAAGGGCGCGGAAGTCATCCGCATGATTCAAACTTTTATCGGAAAAGATAATTTCCGTAAAGGCATTACGAAGTATTTTGAACTTTATGACGGTCAGGCTGTTACAACCGAAGATTTTGTGCATGCGATGGAGCTTGCGAGCGGCAAAGACCTGACGCAGTTTAAGACGAGCTGGTACGCGCAGGCCGGTACCCCGACCCTTAAGATTCAGGGAAACTATGATGCGGTCAAGCAAACCTACGCGCTTGAAGTAGAACAAATTCATGCAAAAAATGTAAAAAATACAAACTCGCCGCAGCCGTTTATGCTGCCGCTTGCCGTGGGGCTTTTGAATGAAGCCGGCCAAGAAATTCATCCAACGCGGATTTGTGAAGTCAAAGATTGGAAGCAGTCTTTTACGTTTAAAAATATTCAATCTAAGCCCCTCCCGTCGCTCTTGCGCGATTTTTCCGCCCCGGTTTATTTGGATTATGATTATTCTGAAGAGGATTTGGCGCGGCTTATGGCTTATGACAAAGATGATTTCGTGCGTTATGACGCGGGCCAGCGTTTGGCGGAAATGGTTCTAAGGCGCCGAATCAGCGCGGCTCAAGCACAGCAAAAAAACCAGGATGAGCCCGTTTTCTTTGACGCATTTTCAAAACTGCTCGCGGATCAATCCCTCCGTCCCGCGTTTAAAGCCGAAGCGGTATTGCTGCCCAGCCTTGCTGCGCTCGTTGAAAAAATGGAAATTTGTGATTTTGACGCGGCATTCAAAGCGCGCGAAAGCTTGCTGACAGATTTAGCAGGCCGCAATGAAGCGAGCTGGCTCGCGCTTTACGAGCAGTTTTCAACCATAAAAAAATATGAAGTCACATCTCAGGCGATCGGCGAGCGCGCGCTTAAAAACCGGTCTTTAGCGGCTTTGGTTCAGCTGGAAAAACCAGCGTATTATGAATTGGCGGCCATGCAGGCTGATTTAGCCACGAATATGACGGATGAAATCGCCGCGCTAAGCATCATCGTGAATTCCC
>JAYSWD010000085.1:0-1824 GCA_043718225.1 Candidatus Omnitrophota bacterium | reverse complement strand
GCCGGCTTCAAGCTCATCCAGTTTTTTGCCGCTTAATTTTCCGTATTCTTTGAATGAATCTATGGAATAAAAAACTTCCCCGTCTACAACATAAGCCTTGCCGTTATTGATCAGCTTTTGAATGGTTTCCACCATTTTCGGAACATAAGCCGTCGCGCGCGGGTTTTTGGTGTGCGGCTTTAAGCCAAGCGCATTAAAGTCATTTTCAAATTCCGTGATAAATTTCTTAGTAAGGTCAGAAGGGCTGACCCCCTGCTCAGCTGCGCGCTTAATGATTTTGTCATCAATATCGGTGTAGTTGTAAACATAATCAACCTTGTTGCCTGACGCTTCAAGCCAATTACGCACAAGATTGAAAAAAATAGCTCCGCGGAAATTGCCGATATGAAGATAGTCATACACCGTCGGGCCGCAAACATACATCGACACTTTGCCCGGGATAAGCGGATGAAACTCTTCGATTTTTTTGGAAAGCGTACTATAGATCTTGAGCATGATATAATTCCGTTTCATTGGGGACAGACCCCGATCCCAAACAAAACATCATTGGGGTCTGTCCCCAACGACAGCGCATTTTACTCGATTTTTAGATTTTTGTTTAATTTAAGGATGTCTGTGGAAAAAGTTATATTTATAGACCGCGACGGCGTGATTAATGTCGACCTCATGGGGTATGTCGAAAAGCCCGAAGATTTCCGCTTTGAAGAAGGCGCCGTGGAAGCTTTGAAAAAGCTTTATGAAGCGGGCTACAAAATCATTGTTATTTCAAATCAGGCCGGAGTCGGCGACGGCGTTTTCACAAGCGAAGCCTGTTGGAGCGTCCATAAGCACATGCTGGCCGAACTTGCCAAGGCGGGCATTGATATTTTTTCCGCGCATTATTGCCTCCATGGAAAAACCGCGGGCTGCAAATGCCGCAAGCCGGAAACCGGCCTTTTTAAGGAAGCGGAAAAACGCATCGAGTTTGACAAATCAAAAACTTTTTTTATCGGTGATAAAGCCACTGACATTGAAGCCGGCAAGAATTACGGAATCAAAACCGCATTTGTTCGCACCGGACATGGCCGAGAAGATGAGAAAAAACTGACAAAACAAATGGCGACTGAATTGCGCGCTGACAATTTATTGCGGGCAGTTCATTTGATTTTTGACCGGTATCATTCCGGCCCGTCAAAACGCAAAGAGAAAAAACCTAAGATTTCAAAGGCAAAGAAACGGGAACAGGATCGTAAACCGACCCTTTCTTCGAAAAAGGATGACAGCGCGAAAGCCGCTTCATTCCGAGCCAACCGCCCTTCCACGCGCCGTAACGCTGAATCGCCTCGCGGCAATACTCCGAGCACGACGGCGTAAACCGGCAAGACGGCCCAAAGAACGGCCTTAAAACAGCCTGATAGGCCGCTAAAACCCAAATCAAAATGCTGCGCATGCTGTTACGCATTCAAAAAATCGAGAATGACGTGATTCGCGATTTGCGGTTTTTCTTTTAAAAGCGAATGGCCCGTACCCGGAATAATCGCAAGCCGGCTTTGTTTGATTCCGCGGAATATTTCAAGCGTGTGCTCAGGCTTAATCATGTCTCTATCTCCAGCCATGACTAAAGCCGGACAGCGAATTTTTTTAAGCAAGCTTACATTCCATTTAGGCTCTGTTAGCCAAAGCTTGCGGCATTTCTCAAATACACATGCGTAATGCTTGGCACCGTCGGGAGAATAAGCTGCATAACGAGGGTCAAGTTGAGCTTTTTGGCTGCGCAAATGCCTTTGAAATTCAGGTTCACATCCACGGTGATGGAAATTACTCCCGACCAAAACTATTTTTTTG
>JAYSWD010000084.1:0-5223 GCA_043718225.1 Candidatus Omnitrophota bacterium | reverse complement strand
TTGCCAGCTGTCTTCTTAGCTGCTTTTTTTGCTTTTTTCTTGGCTGCCATGTTGATTGCTCCTTTCAACGAATTAACTTTCGCTATTCGTTTATCGTCTGTTTTGGAGTTTCTTTAACACCGATTTGTAGTTTAGCCGATGATTGAGTATGAATGCAAATTAAAAATGCGATTTTTTTAAAAAAGATTTGTGTCATAATCTTTTCGGAAAACAAACAGAAACAGATTATTTTTTGAAATAGGAAACTATTTATGCGTTTTGATTTTAGAAATCCTAAAAAGCAAGTCGCCGTTTTTGCAGCGGTTGTTTATTTTATTCAAGGCGCGCTCGGAATTTCTGCGGTCGCGGTACCGGTTTATTTTCGCAGGCTGGGTTGGAGTGTCGCGGACATTACCGTGATTGCGTCCCTTGCTTCTTTACCGTGGGTTTTTAAAATTTTATACGGGTTTCTTTCCGATAGCTTTCCTCTGGCGGGGTACCGGCGGAAAAGTTATTTGTTTTTTTACCTATTCTGTTCCGTTTCGGGTTGGTGCGCGTTTGCCTTTTGGGGAACGGACCAGAGAACTATTTTATTTGCTCTCTGGATCGCGAATTTGGGGTTCGCCGGCACGGATGTCATTACCGACGGGTTGATTGTCGAAAACTCAGACCGGGAATGGGGCCGTATCTATCAAAGCGTAGCCTGGGGGTTTCGCAGTTTGGGCTCGATTATGACGGGATTGTTGGGCGGATGGCTGGTCATGCGGTTTGACCCGCGCCAAATTTTTATTCTGACTGCCTTTTTGCCACTTTTGGCTCTTATGCCTTTGTGGATGCTATCGGAGACGCCCTATTTAAGGCCTTTCACGTCCAGGGACCGGGCCGCGCAGGTGAAAACAATCGTGACTTTTTGTTTTACAAAACAAAATTTGTTTTTCATCCTTTTTCTTGCCGCGAGTTCAAGCTCGGTTCTTTTTGGAACGCCTTTTTTCTTCCATATGAAAGAAAAACTTTTCTTCCAAGATGATTACCTCGGATTTTTAATTAGCCTCGGTTGGGCGGGCGCGGCGATCGGAAGCGTCGTTTTTTCTGTTTGGATGAAAAAAGTTTCCATGAAACGATTATTTTACGCGGTTATATTCCTGAATGCCCTGAATGTTTTAAGTACGTACGCGGTTCGCGGAGTGGATTCCGCGGCATGGCTTGTTTTTGTTGGAGGCATCGCCGCGGGTATGATGCTTTTGCCGTTGATGGCCGGCGCGGCTGTAATGACCGCGGGAAGTGGAGTTGAAGGAACATTATTTGCGCTTCTCATGGGGCTTTATAATCTGTCGCAAATCGCGTGGGGATATTTGGGCGCACAGCTCTTGCCGGTTTTGGGGCTTTGGGGTTTGGTGGCGCTCGCGGCGTTGATTCAGCTTGGGGCTTATATTTTAATTCCATTTATCGATACAAAAAAATTTGAGACTTCATCCTCTGATTGATATTGCGCGAGTCTGTCAGTACAATTCCTCATGCCTTTAATTTATCTTCTCCTTTTGGTGCTCGGGATTTTTTTTCTGGGTTACCGGACAAACGTTCGTTTTTTGACGAAGCATTTCGGCCTCGACGCGCGCAAACAAACGCCCGCTTGTAAAGTCAACGACGGCTTGGATTTTGTACCCACCGCCAAGTTTTTTCTTTTCGGCCAGCACTTTTCGGCGATTGCCGCCGCGGGGCCGATTGTTGGGCCCATTCTTGCCGGCGTTTGGTTTGGCTGGCTGCCGGTTTTGTTGTGGATTTTGGGAGGCGCAATTTTTTTTGGCGCATTTCATGATTTTTCGACCCTGATTGGGTCCGTGCGCAATCGCGCGGCTTCAATCGTGGAAATGGTGCGCGAACTTTTTGGGCCGCGCGGACATTTGCTTTTCACGGCGTTTGTTTGGCTTTCATTAATGTATGTGATTACCGCTTTCACGGATTTAACTTCGGCGTCATTTGCGGATACTGAATTGGGTGGGGGTGTCGCGACTTCATCCATGCTTTATTTACTGATCGGAGTCGTCATGGGTTACGCATTGAAATATTTCAAGCTGAAGCTTGGAATCGCGACGCCTTTTTTCATCGCGCTGGTATGCCTTGCCATTTGGTATGGCCAAAAAATTCCTTTGCGGATGCCCGTCTGGGGGCCTTTTACATCTCAGCAAATGTGGAATTTTGTTTTAATTGGTTATTGTTTTGTCGCATCTATTTTGCCCGTTTGGTCGCTGTTGCAGCCGCGCGGATATTTAGGAGGTTTTTTTCTTTATGCGACACTCATAGCGGGCTTGGCCGGAATTATAATCGGCGGTGAAGCCGTGCGTTATCCCGCTTTTACCGGCTGGCATAACGCGCAGGGGATGCCGCTTTTTCCGATGCTTTTTGTGACGGTTGCCTGCGGCGCGTGTTCAGGATTTCACGGACTTGTATGTTCGGGAACAACTTCTAAACAAATTGAAAAAGAAACCGACTGTGCCTCCGTGGGATATGGCGCCATGATTTTAGAAGGCGTTCTGGCTATCTTAGCGTTGGCAACAGTCATGATTCTTACGAAAGGCGATGCGCTTGCGGGGGCTTCGCCCGACCGCATTTATGCCGAAGGCCTCAGCCGATTTGTCGGGCATCTCGGCTTGCCGCGGGAATTTGTCAGGGGTTTTGTTTTGCTTGCTTTCACCACATTTATTTACGATACCCTGGATGTGGCCACGCGTCTTGCGCGTTATCTGTTTCAGGAAGTGTTGCGGTGGAAAGAAAATGAAGGGCGAATGATCGCGACTGCGGCGTCGCTTTTAATTCCTTTGATTTGCGTATCGATGCGGGCCACCGATTCTGCGGGGAATATCATTCCGGCCTGGAAAATTTTTTGGACTGTGTTCGGAACTTCGAATCAACTGCTGGCGGCATTTTCACTTTTCGCCATCGCGATTTGGATGAAAAGAATCGGAAAAAACTGGTGGCTTGCCGTTGCTCCCATGGTTTTTCTTTTGACGATGACGCTTTGGTCTTTTGGACGCATGATTACTACATCTTTATCTCACGGCAGACTTGATTTACCAGCCTGGATCGCAATGGTTTTGTTGGTTTTGGCGGCATTCTTAATAGTTGAATCCCTGCGCTTCTCTTTTCGTAAACCTCTCATTATTAAATAATCTCCGTCTGTAAAGTGATTCTTCTCTACGTATGTTATACGTTGCTCTTTTTTGACTCTTTTATTAAGTGTTTGATCTGCTATATTTCATTCAGGAGAAGACTGCATGCAATATAGTGAAAGTGTATTCAAACGTCGGGTCAGTTGGGTGACACTAATCGTTTTTAGTGTGTTTAGTGTGTTGCCATTTCCGGGCTATGCGGCCGTAACGCAATCCACCGGCGCGCAAGGACAAACAATTTACACAACGGATTCAGATACCGATTGGGATGTCGCCAACTTCGATCAGGCTGCGGGAACGGTATGGGAATTTAATTTATTGAATGGAAATCTAAATGTGAACGTGAATAGCGATCATGCGACGACATGGGCAGGTAAGACGGATATTTACGGACCGGGAATTTTAGGAATTTTCAATCGTCTTGGATTTCATATCAAAAGCGGCGCTGAGATTAATTTACACAATGCGGATTTCATCGGAGCGGCGATGCGGTTTACAGATCAAAGCACGGCAACGAATCTGAAGCTGGAAGGAGATATGAATGGCGGTTATTTGTTGAACGAAGGTGATATTCGCGGAACAGGCAGTGTGGCGCTTTTGGGAAGAGCGGTGGAAAACCGCGGGGATATTGGAACGGTGGAGATGCCTTTGAACCGGATCATGCTTGCGGGCGGCGATGCGATGACAATTGGGTTATCGGCTGACAATCTTGTGTCGGTGGATGTGACGGCTGCAGTAAACGGTGATGTAAATAACTTCCAAGAAATAGCTTTGACGGATCAAATCAAAAACACCGGCAATATGACAGGCAATAAGATCACACTCGATGCGAAGGGCGTCGACAGTGTCTTTGAAAAAGCGATTAATCTTTCAGGCGAAATCAAAGCGGTAGATGTTCGCATTAACAAGGAGGGCGTTGCTGAGTTTATTTCTCAGGGCCAGCTTGAACTTATCGCGCACGATGACATTTACAATAACGCAAAATTAGTAGCCTCAAAAGTTGAGATGAATACTGACGGCAAAATTGAAAACGCGGGGACGATAGATGCAAAAGAATTCCGCGAACATGGATATACATTCAAGAGCACGGGAACCATTAAGGGCGGCAATGTTTACATGGACAACACCGACAGTGCCGGATTTCTTTCCGGAACGGTGGCATCGAATGTCACCGATGTGGGCAATATTATTTTAGATGATGATGTGACTTTGGGAGCGAATGTTATTTTGACCGCGGGCGGAGTGATTACTTTTCAAGATGGTGTTGGTTTGCATGGAGGAAATTACACTTTGACGCTCAAGGCCGGAAGCGGACAATCGATTATTCGTTCAATGGATAATCTCAATGATTTGATTTTAGATAAATCGGGTTCGACTGCGGAATATACGCTGCGAAATGGAATTTCAATGAATGGAGATTTACAGATAAATGCCGGAGTAACATTGGATGGCGGATTTAGCGTGACGGTCGGTGGCGGGGATGTAAAGGGCGACGGTGTGATCAACTTAAGCGGCGGCACATTCAAAGTCATTGGCAATGGGCAATTTGGCGGCAGTCAAGACTGGACATTTGGTACGCTTCAATTTGGTGACGGAACAACCAATGGAGTGACATCCAAGATTGGCGCAAACAAAGTAACCGCGCTTGATCAACTCAAAATTTCTCTCAACCATACCCTCGGCGCGGGTTCAAGCACATGGAATCTTTCCTGGGGCGGCGGATTTTTATCCGATGTTATTCAGGTCTCTGCGGGTCTTTACCATACGCTTGCCCTTTTAGGGGACGGCACGGTTAAGGCATGGGGAGATAATGAACATGGCAAATTAGGTGATAATACAGAAGTGGATCGGCTTACGCCGGTTTCAGTTTTAGGGTTGACGGATGTAGTTGAAGTAGCAGCCGGAGGGCATCATTCCTTAGCGCGATTAAGCGATGGAACGGTGAAAGCCTGGGGATTTAACTTTTATGGCCAATTAGGGGATGGGTCAGGTACGACTCGCTTAACTCCAGTTTTAGTCAGCGGATTGACGGGTGTAGTTGAGATTGCTGCGGGTTACTCTCATTCCTTGGCGCGAT
>JAYSWD010000083.1:0-17492 GCA_043718225.1 Candidatus Omnitrophota bacterium | reverse complement strand
TTTTCAAAAAACTTCGGTGTAAGTTTCATATTTAATTCAGACTTTTGATTGGAAGAATTCGATCAAAAAGGTTCAGATGCAAGGAATCCGCAAGCGACCGCGGAAGGCGTATGCGGTAATACGCCGCACAAGGGAGCGCAGCGAATGACGAAGCAGATGCCCTTTTTCAGCGAATTCTTAGTGATGATGCCCGTGAGGACCATGCGCATGTCCATGCTGCTGCTCCTCTTCCGTTGCTTCACGGATTTCGGTCACTTCCACGTCAAAATTCAAATCTTGGCCCGCCAAAGAATGATTACCGTCCAAATGAACTCCATCTTCTTCTACTTTAATGACGGTAAAAACAGGACCGTGGCCTTCACCGGCGCTGAATTGAACACCCACTTTAATGTCACCCGGCGGAAGTTGGTCGCGTCCGACTTTCACGCGCAAGTCCTCGCGAACCACGCCATAAGCTTTGTCTGCGGTGACATGCACTTTCTTTTTTTCACCGGGTTTCATTTGAAAAAGTTCCGCTTCAAGCCCGGGAATAATTTGCTGAGAGCCTTCCAAAACTGGCATTGGTTCGGCGTCTTTGGATGAATCAATGACCTCGCCTTTTTCATTGGTCAAAATATAATGAAATGAAAGAACACGCTTAGACATAATTTCCTCTTAATTTTTACTTTTCAATTAAATAATCCAGCGCGATGCCCAAACTGAGCGGCAGTCAAATTTAAACTTAAAAAACCGCGAGTTCTGCGCCGTCAGGACGCAGTTGTTTAAGCGGGAGTTGGGTTTGAATTTGATTTTTGCGAAGGAATATCACCTTTCATGCCGGCGCGGATAATATTTTTAACATTGTCCGAAAAATCTGATTTTAAAATCCAAGTCAAATAACCCGTATCCACTTTGACGATTTCTTCGAGCGGCAATTTGCGGGCGTATTTCCCGAACATCAGATAAAGTTTCGCGTCCCACCAGCAAAATTTTCTTTCCGTATCATAAAATTCGGTGCTCGATGTATATTCAAACTGATCTAAAATCGAGAGCACGTCCGAACCGGAGCCATACTTCTCGATTTGTTTCTCCAAAATAGAATAAACTGCTTCGCTGTCGGCGCGCGCGGAATGCGCCCCCACCAGGTCCTTGCCGCAATAAAACTGATAAGCCGCGGAAAGGTCGCGTTTTTCATTCAAATGAAAAACTTTCTGGGCGTCATAAATTTTCCTGTTTTTCCATTCGAAGCGGAAACCCGCGTCCGCGCATTCACGTTCCAGAAGGGGCAAATCAAACCGTTCAATGTTGAATCCGCCCATATCCGCGGAACCGATAAAAGCAATCGCACTTTGCGCGACTGCTTTAAAAGCGGGCGCGTCTTTCACGTCGGCATCGGATATGCCGGTTAATTGAACGACAAAAGACGGAATCGGCATGCCCGGATTAATCCGTTTTTCGAAAACTTCTTTTTTTCCGTCGGGCGAATACTTAATCAAAGCGATTTCGATAATCCGGTCTTTTTCAACCCAAGTTCCCGTTGATTCGATATCGATAACTACAAGCGCATTATCAAGCTTCATGAATTCTTCTTTTGTTTTGATATTAGGAGTTCAAAATTACTCAGCGGCTTTTTTAGAGCCCCGTTTAGCCGGCGTGCGTTTGCCGCCGCGGGTCGGCTTCTTCTTCCCTTTGGATTCACGTGCTTTTAAAAGCTCAAGCGCCTGCTCAAGCGTCACACTTTGCGGGTCTGTTTCTTTGGGAATCGTGGCATTGGTTTTCTTATGCTTCACATATGGGCCATACTTGCCTTCATAAATTCCGATCACATCGCCGTCCGGATGGTTGCCCAATTCTTTGATCGGCTTCGCTGTCGCGCGGCCCTTGGCCTGAGCGATCAATTCCACCGCCGCGGGCAATTCAATCGTCAGTACATCCTGCTCTTTTGGAATCGATTTAAATTTTCCGTCATGGCTAACATACGGCCCGAACCGCCCCGTATTGGCAAAAACAGATTTAGCGTCAGCGGGATGCGGCCCTAAATTGCGCGGCAATTGTAAAAGCGCGAGCGACTTTTCAAAATCAACCGCGTTGGCATCCATGGTTTTTGGAATTCCGACACGTTTGGGTTTTTTTTCGCCTTCTTTGACTTCGCCAAGCTGAATATAAGGGCCATAGGGTCCGCGCATCAGAAAAATCGGCAGGCCGGTTTCAGGATGCGTCCCCATGCTTTGCGGGCCTTTTTCCTTATCCGCGATGATTTGCTGCGCCACGGCATTTGATAAATCTCCGGGAGCGCATGTTTCGGGAATTCCGGCAGTAACTTTTGTTTCGCCGGTAATGACTTCAAAGTAAGGACCGTAACGGCCGACGCGGATATCGTAATCCAAATCCGGAAATCTCAAGGTACAGGAAGCGCGCGCGTCGATTTTTTCTTCGCCGACCTTAACGCGCTGAGCCAAACCCTCTTCGCCGTTATAAAAATTCTGCAGGTAAGGCAGCTCTTCCGCTTTTCCGGCGGCGATATCATCCAGTGAGTCTTCCATCTTCGCCGTAAAATCATAATCCACAAGTTTGGGAAAGTTTTTCTCTAAAAGCTGTGTTACCGCGATCGCCACAAAAGTAGGAATCAACTGATTGCCGGCTTTACGCACATAGCCACGGTCCTGAATCGTGCCGATAATCGAAGCGTAAGTACTGGGGCGGCCGATACCTTTTTCTTCAAGCGCTTTGACAAGCGAGGCTTCGGTATAACGCGCGGGCGGCTTAGTTTCATGCGAAATTGCTTCCACATTTTTGCAATTCAAACTTTCATTCACCGCTAATTCGGGAAGTTCGGTTTCATGGTCATCACCCTTCGCTTCGGGATCATCCACATCTTCCACGTACGCTTTGAAAAAACCGGGAAATAAAATCTTTTTTCCGGTCGCGCGGAATTCGGCGCCCGCGACAGAAATAAAAACCGTTTCAAATTGCACACGCGCGTCGGCCATTTGAGTCGCCATGGTGCGTTTCCAAATCATGTCATAGAGTTTTAATTCTTCGCCCGACAAACCAAGTTCTTCGCCTTTTTTCATTTCCGTTCCGGCCGGACGAATCGCTTCATGAGCTTCCTGCGCGCTTTTAGATTTGTTTTGAAATTGACGCGGCTTGGGACTTAAAAAGTCTTTGCCGTAACGTTCCAGTACCGCACCGCGCGCCGCGCTCATGGCTTCTTTCGAAAGATTAACGCTGTCGGTACGCATATAAGTAATATGTCCGTTTTCATAAAGCCCCTGCGCCACCTGCATCGTGCGCCGCGCGGTGAAACCCAGTTTACGGTTTGATTCCTGCTGAAGACTGCTGGTGGTAAACGGCGGATAAGGGCGGCGGATCTGCGCCTTAGTTTCAATGTTTGAAATTGTCCAGGGGCTTGTGAGAACTTTTTCTTTCAATTCCCCCGCGGCCTTTTCATCCAAAAGTAAAACATCCGCGTCGGCTTTAAGTTTTCCGGTCGCCTCATCAAAATCGCGGCCTTCTGCAACACGCTTGTCGCCGACTTTAAAAAGATGCGCTTCAAATGTGCGGTCGCCCGTTGTCTTGGCGAGCAAGGCCTTTAAGTCCCAGTAAGTTCCGCTGCGGAAAGCAAGCCGTTCCAATTCGCGCTCGACTAAAAGCCGTACCGCGACCGATTGAACGCGTCCGGCGGAAAGGCCGCGCGCGATTTTTTTCCAAAGCAGAGGACTCAATGTATAGCCGTAAAGGCGGTCCAAAATACGGCGGGTTTCCTGCGCGTTCACTAAATGCAAATCCATTTCGCGCGTTTGCGTTAAAGCCGCCTGAATAGCTTCTTTCGTGATTTCAGAAAACACCATGCGTTTTACGGGAACTTCAGGCTCCAGGACTTGAATCAAATGCCAGCCAATGCTCTCACCTTCGCGGTCTTCGTCGGTTGCGATTAAGAGCGAGTCGGATTCTTCCGCGGCTTTTTTAATTTCCGAAACAATTTTCTTTTTTTCAGAGGAAACAAGGTAATACGGCTTGAAATCATCTTCAACATTCACGCCCAATGTTCGCCACTTCTCTTTCTTCAAAGCTGCGGGAATTTCAGACGCGCTGGAAGGTAAATCACGCACATGGCCGACACTTGCCATGACTTTGTAATCTTTTCCCAAAAACGCACTTATTTTTTTTACTTTGGTAGGAGACTCAACCACCACCAGAGCTTTGTATTTTCCGCTCACAAATCAGCCTTTGCTTTTCTTTGTCTGTGACTTTTCATATTTTTGAATTTGATCGCGCAGGCGCGCTGCGTCTTCATAAGCTTCGGTTTTAACACAGTCAGTCAATTTTTTCCTTAATAATGCCAAATCAGATAATTTTTCCGCCGAAGCACCTTTATTATCGGCACGAACCTGTTTTACAGTCGCGGGTGTTTTGCCGTGATGCTGGTCATGCCGGTGAATCCGCTTAATCAGCGGCAGCAGATACGGCGCAAACGTCTTGTAACAGCCAGCGCATCCCAAACGGCCGGCTTTTTCAAAGTCGCCCATAGTCATTCCGCAGACCTGACACTTCATATCTTGTCCGGGAGCCAATCCCATGGCCTTCGAGAACATTCCCGCCAAATCGGGCATCCCGCCCTGCAAAGGCGCCAGGAATTGTTTAAAATCCGTTCCCTGTTCTTTCGCGCAATCCTCGCATAAATGAAGTTCCGTCACCTGGCTGTTTACAATTTCAGTCAAATGAATGGTCGCCTCTTTTTTGCCGCAGGAACATAACATATATTATTGTCTCGCTTAAGTAATAGTTGAGCAATATAGCCTGATTGTCCCGAATCCGAAAAGAACTTTCTGAAAATCCTCTCGAGAAATTAAGGTAAAAGAAAAATCGTACATTTGATTTTATTGAGGATTACTAAAGCGCGACCCGAGCCTTGTCGAGGGTCGCAATATAAAGCAAAAATAGCGAAAGCGGCCCGGATTACTCCGGACCGCTTTTCGAAATTTCAAACCCGAAAAGATCAGGAAATCTTATCCTCTGTTTGGGTTGTATCAGGAAGAACTGATCCCATTTCTTCCGTTTTTTCTTCGTCTAGAACCGCAACATCAGTAGCAGACTTAACAACCACCGGAGTGGCTTCCTCAGCTTTTTCTTCATCCGTTGCAGCCGCGGTTTCCTCGTCGGTTCCGTCTTTCTTATCTGCGGCTAAAACTGTCTCCACAGAAGCACTTTGCTCCTGGACTTCTAAAGCCCACAAACTTGCCACGCTAAAATTAAGCGCAACCGCCAACAATGCTAAAATTGTCCAAAATTTTTTCATAACATCTCCTTCAAAATTGTTTACGAAGCAGAAATAGTTGATTAAATTCAAGGCCACACACGCTTGCCCGGCGTTCACTCCCCTCCCCGTTTAAGTAAAAGTAAAATTGCAAAATTCACTCTTATGACGAGGGACTGTGAGGTATTATTCAGCGGCTGTAACTAGCAAAATATAGCATTGTGTTCGGAGAGAAAAAAAATCGCTCAAAAGGATTCAGCTACAAGGCGCCAACAAGAAGCTGAGGAGGCGTATCAGGGAAATACGTCGACCGAAAGCTTCGATGTTGGTAACGCAGTAGATGAACCTTTTCAGCGATTTTAGAGGAAATACGCTTTGAGCGCGTATTGGTAGAGCATTCTTTGAGTATTAAACGCCGTACCGTTTAGGGCGATTACCTGCGCCATGATATCCAAATAACGCGCGCGGTCTTTATAATACAGCGGTAAAATCAGATTTTCGAGTTTGGAATACAGTGAATCGGCATCATCTTTGCGATTTTGGTTATTCTCATCAAACTGTTCGCCAATCGCCCAGCCTGTTACACCTTCAATGCAGCCTTCGCACCACCAGCCGTCCAAAACAGAAAGCGAGGGCACGCCGTTCAACGCGGACTTCATGCCGCTCGTACCGGAAGCTTCAAGCGGACGCTCGGGATTATTCAGCCAAATATCAACGCCGGAAGTCATGAGCTTTCCAATTTTCATATCGTAGTCTTCCAGATAAACAACGCGGATCTGCGGCGCCAAAGCCGCGCGCGCGCGGTGAATATTTTTGATGAGCTCCTTGCCTGCCGTATCCTGCGGATGCGCTTTTCCGGCAAAAACAATTTGTATAGGATGATTGCCGATAATTCTTTTGAGACGTTCCGTATCTTCAAAAAATAAATCCGCACGTTTATACGCGACCGAACGGCGCGCGAATCCTAAAGTAAAAACTTCGGGGTCAAATTCAACCTGAGACGCCGTCTTAACGTATGCAATTAAATCCCGCTTTGCGGCTTGATGCGCGTCCCAAATTTCCTGGCTCGGAATTTTCTGAACCTCGCGCAAAAGAAGATTGTCTTTTTTCCATTCAGGGAGATACCGGTCATAAAGCGCCTGAAAAGAGGGGGCTGTCCAGCTGGCGGCATGCACGCCGTTTGTAATGTAATCAATTTTGTGCTCGGGAAACATCTTGCGCGAAATTTCGCCGTGTTTACGCGCAACCGCATTAATGAAATGGCTTAGATTCATGCCCAGGCGCGTCATGTTCAAAACATTCGAGTCCTTTACGACCGCGCTAAGCGCTTTTACAGCGTGCTGCCCGAGAACCTGCGACACAAGTTCCATCGGAAATTGGTCGTGTCCGGCAGGCACAGGCGTATGTGTCGTAAAAATACATTTTTCACGCAGCGCGGTAACATCCTCCGCAGTCAAAGTTTGGCCAGGATCAACGCCAAGACGCTCCTGCATCAATTCCCAAGTCAGCAAGCTGGCATGGCCTTCATTCATGTGAAAGCGGCGGATATTATTATGGCGCTTAACACGTAGCATCCGAACGCCGCCCACGCCTAAAATAATTTCCTGTGAAAGCCGATAGCGCTGATCTTTGCCGTAAAGAAAATGCGTAAGCGTGCGGTCCCACTCAGAATTTTCGGGAAGGTCGGTATCGAGAAAATAAACCGGAACGGTAAAGCCGGTCACTCCCTTTACCAAATAGCGCCAAAGGCGTATATAAACAGTGCGTCCTTCAATGTTGACCGCGACACGGGAACGCAATTCCTGCAAAAAATCTTCGATTCTCCATTCGGAAGAAGACTCCACCTGAGTTCCATCCGGATTTAATTTCTGATTAAAATAACCTTTGCGATGCAGCAACGTTACCGCAACCATCGGAATTTCAAGGTCTGCGGCCGTACGCACCGTATCACCGGCAAGGACACCTAAGCCGCCGCTATAACTCGGCATATCCGACTGCAAAGCTATTTCCATCGAAAAATACGCGATCACTTCTTGACTTAAAAATGCCATGTTTAAATCCTTCGGATTTTTAGTGGTTCGTGACTTGTGAAACGTGTTTCGTCAAAACAAATCCGCGAACAATTATTTATTATTTCTATTTACAATTTTCAACCAACGAGAGCTTGGCGAGCGCTAAAAAAAATATATAAACGCAGTCCCGCTGAAAGCCTTACTCTCTGCATTAAAAAAAATGTCTATTTCACGCCAGTTTCATCACGGCGAGTGACCGGCCTTCCAACACATAAGTTTCTTCGCCGCGCATTTTCCAGCCCGAAAGCCTGCCTTCCGCCGTATCAAATGCCATTTCCCAGGCACGCGACGAATCAATCTTCGGCAGCAAAAAAGAAACGCGGTCATGATACGCATTCATCATTAAAAGTAAAGTGTCGCCTTCGATGCGTTCACCCCGTTCATTGAGCCCGTGAATAGCTTTGCCTGAAAGCAGCATGCCCACGCTTTGAACATGAGGGCTGTTCCATTCCGCGTCACTCATTTCTTTCCCGGTCGAATCAAGCCAGATAATATCTTTTGCCCCCCGCACTTCACGGCCTTCTAAAAAGTTTTTACGTACCAATACCGGCTGACTCTTGCGAAAACGAATCACCTTTTTCACAAACTCTAAAAATGCGGTTTGATTTTCATTAAAATTCCAGTGAAACCAGCTGAGCTCATTGTCCTGGCAATAAGCATTATTATTTCCCATCTGGCTGCGCGAAAGTTCGTCGCCTCCCAGCATCATCGGCACGCCCTGAGAAAGAAAAAGTGTCGCGATTAAATTTCTTTTCTGCTGTTCCCGCAGTTTCACTACCAATAATTCCTCAGTCGGACCCTCAACACCGCAATTCCAGCTTAAATTATCATCCGTTCCGTCGCGGCTTTCTTCAAGATTGGCTTCGTTATGCTTGGAGTTATACGTCACCCAATCCTGCATTGTAAATCCGTCATGGCTGGTGATGTAATTAATGCTCGCATGCGGCTTACGCCCGCTGACTTTGTAAAGGTCGCTTGATCCGCATAGGCGTGTCGCGAATTCGGAAAGGCGCCCGCCATCCCCTTTCCAAAAGCTGCGCATGCAATCGCGATATTTTCCGTTCCATTCCGCCCATCCCACTGGAAAATTGCCGACTTGATAGCCTCCCTCGCCCAGGTCCCACGGCTCTGCGATTAATTTCACCTGATGAATAACGGGGTCCTGATGCATGACGTCAAAAAAACTTCCCATTTTATCGACCGCAAAAAATTCGCGCGCCAAAGTGCTGGCTAAATCAAAACGGAATCCGTCGATATGCATTTCCTGAATCCAATAGCGCAGGCTGTCGGTAATAACCTGCAAAGCACGCGGATGGCGCGCGTTCAAACTGTTGCCGCAGCCCGTAAAATCTTCGTAATGGCGCTGATTCTGTTCCGATAAACGGTAATAGGATTTATTATCGATGCCCCGGAATGAAAGTGTCGGCCCGTACTGATTGCCTTCGGCGGTGTGATTGTAAACCACGTCCAAAATAACTTCGATTCCCGCGCGGTGAAAAAGTTTCACCATATGTTTAAATTCTCGGATGACTTCAAGCGGATTTTTTGCGCTGGCATATTCGGGGTCGGGCGCGAAAAAAGAAATTGTGTTATATCCCCAGTAGTTCGTCAGCTTTTTATCCAACAAATGCCATTCATTGGCGTGAAAATGAATCGGCATCAACTCCACCGCGGTGATCCCCAGCTCTTTGAGATGCGCAATCACCGGCTCTGAAGCGAGGCCCGCGTAAGTCCCCCGCAAAGGCTTCGGAATATACGGGTGAAGCTGTGTCATGCCTTTCACATGCAATTCATAAATAACGGTTTCATTCCATGGGGTTTTTAAAAGTGTGTCGCCTTCCCAATCAAAATAAGAAGCAACCACCACGCCCAATGGCGCCCATGCGGCATTATCGCGCTTATCCATAGCAAGGTCTTTGCGGCGGTTATGTAAATCATAGCCGAACATTTCCTCGCGCCATGTAATTTGGCGGCCGATCGCTTTGGCATAAGGATCGAGCAAAATTTTGGCGGGGTTAAACCGGTGCCCTTCCTGCGGTTTATAAGGGCCGTGAACGCGATAACCGTAAAGCTGTCCAGGCCGCAAACCCGGAATATATCCATGCCAAACATGATTGGTGCATTCAGGCAAGGCT
This sequence comes from Candidatus Omnitrophota bacterium, assembly GCA_043718225.1. Lineage (GTDB taxonomy): Bacteria > Omnitrophota > Omnitrophia > Omnitrophales > Aquincolibacteriaceae > Multiplicimicrobium. The sequence continues at coordinate 8,049 of JAYSWD010000083.1, read as the reverse complement.
ACGGAGACATCTTCTTTGGTGGATTCGGAAGAATCAAAAAGGCAAAGCTCTATTTTTTCGGCATGCTCCGAAAAAATCGCGAAATTAACTCCGGCGCCGTCCCAATGCGCGCCCAATGGATGTGGTTTGCCGGGCCAAATCTGCATTCTGCTAACTCCGTTATATCTTCAGCTGTTATTCCCGCGAAAGCGGGAATCCAGAAATAATAGCTGGGGTCCCCGCCTTCGCGGGGACGACAATACAATTTAATTTTATTTTCGTATTGCCGGCCTAAAAATGTTGATGGCAAGCGGCGGCAAATTAACTTCGATCGAATGCGGTCTTCCGTGCCACGAAGAGGCCTCTGCCAGAACGCCACCCAAATTGCCGATACCGCTACCGCCATACTCCTCGGCGTCGCTATTTAAAATTTCCTCATAAAAACCGTCGGCGGGAACTCCGATCCGGTACTTCAGGCGCGGCACCGGCGTTAAATTCGCCGTGATAATCAAAGATTGGCTGCGGTCTTTCGACCAGCGGATAAACGAAAGCACGCTGTTTTCATGGTCGAGAAAATCAATCCATTCAAACCCGGGCCAATCAAAATCCACTTCATACATTGCGGGATTCGATTTATAAATTTGATTTAAATCGTGCATGAAATACTGAATTTTCTGATGCGATTCCCATTGCAGCGTATGCCAATCCATGGAACTAACCGCGTTCCATTCCTGCCGCTGAGCGATGTCATTTGTCATAAAATTTAATTTCTTTCCGGGATGCGCGAACATATACCCCATAAAAAGCCGCAGATTCGCGAACTTCTGCCAGTCATCTCCCGGCATTTTTTCAAGCAGGGCGCGTTTACCGTGCACCACCTCATCATGTGAAATCGGAAGAATAAAATTTTCTGTAAACGCGTAAAGCATGGAGAACGTCAGCATGTTCTGATGAAAACGGCGGTGCACCGGATCCTGCGCAAAAAACTCAAGTGTGTCGTGCATCCAGCCCATGTTCCATTTCAAGCTAAAACCAAGTCCGCCGGTATAAGTCGGCCTTGAAACTCCGGTCCATGACGTCGATTCTTCGGCGATCGTCAATACACCGGGGAAATTAAGGTGCACGGTTTCGTTAAAACGTTTAAGAAAATCAATCGCTTCCAAGTTTTCGCGCCCGCCGTATTCATTCGGCTCCCATTCCCCCGCTTTCTTGGAGTAATCGCGATAAATCATCGACGCAACAGCGTCAACACGCAGGCCGTCGATGTGATACTTATCAAACCAAAAAAGCGCGTTGGACATCAGAAAATTGCGCACTTTAGAATTCGTATAATCAAAAACAAAAGTGCCCCAGTCTTTTTGCTCGCGTTTTTTCCAATCGCCGTATGCATAAATTTCGCGCCCGTCAAAATTAGCGAGCCCGTGAAGGTCCTGCGGAAAGTGCGCGGGAACCCAATCCAAAATGACGCCGATTCCGTTTTGATGGCAATAGTCCACAAAATACATAAAGTCTTCCGCGGAACCAAACCGGCTGGAGGGCGCGAAATAACTGAGCACCTGATAACCCCAGGATTCATCCAACGGGTGTTCCATAATCGGCATGAGCTCAATATGTGTATACCCCTGTTTCTTGCAGTACTCAACCAGGTCATGCGCCAAATTGCGGTAATTCAAAAAATGATTCGAATTCGCATCGCGTTTCCAGGAACCCAGATGAACTTCATAAATCGAAATGGGCGCTTCGAGGCCATTGTTTTTCGCGCGGTTTTGCATCCACTCATCATCCTGCCAAGCATGACGGTCCAGTGCGGTGATAACTGAGGCTGTTTTAGGGCGAATTTCGCAAAAGAAGGAATAAGGGTCGGCTTTTAACGGAATGTGTCCGCCTTCAGCGGTAACAATCGAATATTTATAATAATTGCCTTCTTTAAGCCCCGGGAAAAACCCCGCCCAAAATTCCGACTGCGGCAATTTTTCGAGCGAATGCTTGCCCGCGCTCCAATTATTAAAATCACCCACCACACTGACGGCCATGGCATTGGGCGCCCAAACGGCGAAATAAACTCCGGCCACGCCATTTTTTACCGCGACGTGCGCACCCAGTTTTTCATAGCTTTTTAAATGGGTTCCTTCGCCTAAAAGATAAAGGTCAAAGTCAGTAATGAAAGGGTTATTCTTTTCGGAGGCTGATCCAAAAATCTTATTAAGAGGCAGTTCTTGCGTGGTTGGTTTTGGTTTTTTACTCATAAACTTAAGCACATATAATATCAGTATATTCGAAAAAACGGATGGAATTAAAGCGGCGCGCATTTTTTTCATGGTGTTACAATGATTGTTCCAGTCAGGTTAAACGGAAGTGCTTTGATTTCAGCATCATTAACATTATTAAGTAAGGGGAAATCATGAAAGCTAATATGAACACCATGAATCGTGTGATCAGGGTTATTATCGGTCTCGCGATCATCGGCGCTGGCGTCCACTATCATCATTGGTTCGGATTTATCGGTATTATTCCGATTATTTCAGCGGCAATCGGCTATTGCCCGCTTTGCTGCGGCGGCAAATCATGCGACATGAAAAATGAAGAAAAAACGGAACATAAACACGGCCCCGGCTGCAGCCACTAGACAACCCATCCCAACTTACGCGGTTAGAAGAAGTCTTCTAACCGCGTAGGTTGATTTACCCGATGTCACCGTCACTCCCCGCGCTTTTTCTTGAAAGCCTTCAAAAAATAATTCCTTCGCCCGTCCGGCATAAACAAATCATTGATTCATTTTCCGAAACACCCCGTCCTGCTTTTCGTCTGCATCATAAAAATGCAGTCCGTAACAATATCATCGCCGAGCTAGAAGCCGCAGGCTTTGAACTTGAACCTGTCGCCTGGTACCCCGATGCCTTTCGTCTGCTCAATAAAGATATCCGTGCTTTGCAAGAAATGCCATGCTATCAAAAAAATGAAATTTACATTCAGGGGTTGGCGAGCATGCTGCCAGTTTTGGCTTTAGATCCCCAGCCGGGCGAAACCATTCTCGACCTTTGCGCCGCGCCCGGAAGCAAAACAGGACAAATCACGCGCGCGTTAAACGGCGAGGGCGAACTTACCGCGAACGAAAAAATTAAAACTCGTTTTTTTAAATTAAAAAACAATCTTGACGCACAAGGATATGACGATTTTAAACTGACGCTGAAACCAGGCGAAATTTACTGCAAGCTCGCGTCAGAGGCTTTTGACCGCGTACTCTTGGACTCACCCTGTTCAAGCGAAGGCCGCTTTTCCACTCTATTTCCCGATTCTTTTAAATTTTGGTCGCCTTCGAAAATCAAAGAAATGGTTTTTAAACAGCGCGCACTTTTCAAATCCGCTTTTCTGAGTTTGAAACCCGGCGGCGTAATGGTTTATGCGACCTGTACTTTCGCACCTGAGGAAAATGAAGGCATTCTCGATTGGGCTCTCGGACGAACCGGTGATCAAATGGAAATTCTGGATTGGAATCCGCCCGTTTCAAATTGGATGGAAGGCCTTACGGAGTGGGAAGGTAAATCCTATTCGACCGGAGTCAAAAAAGCCCGCCGCATTTTGCCCGATGGCACCATGACCGCTTTTTTTATTGCGTTGGTAAGAAAAAAATCTAGTTCTAGATTTGACACTTAGATCATCGCGACGATCACTGCATTTTTTGTTCGATTGCGAATGGTCCAATAATGAGCATATCCCGTTTCATTTGAAATGGGATTGAAATTCCAATCCTGCGACCATTTGACTATTTCCAGATCATCTATGAAATTACCAAAAAGCATCGAACTAACTTCGTTGACAAGTTTCAGCAATTTTTCATCGCTAAGATGTTTTTGTTCGACACGCTGAGAAAGCGGGTAAGCAAAGGCAAAAACAAAACCCATGTCATGAGAAATCATTTTTGTTTCCGTAAATACCGCGCTTTGTTTTTCGCGATTCCACCAAACACCAGAAAAATCTTGTGGGCTGACTTTTGTGAAAGTTATTTGTTTTTGCGGAATTTTAGTTAACCCAAGCTTGCCAATTGCGATCTCTGCTGAGGTTTTATGATCCGTTTCAAAAGGCAAAATGAGGATGTCCATTCTTCCATACATCTCTTCGCATACGCCGTACACTTTATCCAGATTTGCTTTTACTATTTCAAAAGACACAAAACAGCCTTGCAGGGATTTTTAATATAAGAAATCGCCTCTTTATCTTTTTTAACAGCAGCAATTTGAACGGCTTCACTGGGGTTTTTAATATCCTTAATCCCAAACCCATATCTACGAACTGAAGAAAGCAGTAACTTTTCACTGGGATTTTTGATCATACGAAAGGCACAGGGATCTCTCTTCACGGCAGCATGCTTTACCTCTTCTGTGGGATTTTTTATGTAAAAAATAGACTTCCAATCTTTTTTTACCGCGGCCAATTGAACAGCCGCGCTGGGCTTCTTTATAAATTCAATTGCATCGGGTGAGCTTAAAACAGCAGCTAACTTTACAGCTTCACTTGGTTTTTTGATATACATGATGGTATAGCCATTCGCCTTCACAGCAGCCAACTGCAGCGCCATACTTGGATTTTTCTTAAACGCAACGCCAATGCCTCTTTTTTTTGTTTGTTTAATTGCAGCTAAAATAACTTTCGAACTTGGCTTTCTAATATTGATTAAGACCGAACCATCCTGTCTAACAGCCGCAAGCTGTACGGCTTTGCTTGGGTTTTTGAAATTTTTAATGATATTTCCATTTTGTTTAACCCCGGCCATTTGCGCAGCGTCGCAGGGATGCTTTATAAACTCCAGGTTATTGTAGTTTTCCCAAACGGCCGCCACTTGGACCGCTTTGGTGGGATTTTTAATTCGCCTAATAGCGCCGTATTCTTTCTTAACAATAGCGAGCTGATCTTTTAAACTTGCATTGGATAAATCGTTTTTCATTTTGCGCTCTTCACTCCTCGAGAATTTCATACTTAAACTTCACCGGTTTTGAACAAAACTTGCCCTCCACCAGCGGCACCTTGCATTTTAATAATGAACTCAACGCTTCGCTGTCGTTGCGAAGAACCCGGCAAAGCGCTATTTGAATCGAGCTCGATTTTTTAAGATGAAAAAGCGTATTAAAACCTTGGTCCGGTTCTGAAGTCCATGGCAAGAGGGACTGAGCCCAATACCATTGCGATACGGTGACTGACTGATTCGGAGCAATTCGCAGCACATCAGACTCTTGGGCGGCACTCGGCATCCCACAAGCCACGCGGGTTTTTTCTTTACGAAATGCCCACCACGGCTTAACTGCTTTAACCATGGGAGACTGCCCCCAAAGACTGACGGTTAACGGAATCTGGCCGGCATTGTGAAAAGTTTCATCAAGAAAGATAACTTTCTTGTCAACATCTTTTTCAATGTCATATCGCAGCTTGATTGAGTAAATAAGGCCTTCTTTGCTCATAGGTTTTCCTTTATTGTCGGAGGCGAAGCAAATCATTGTCCCCCCAAGAAACATTATTAAGATTACTGCGCACTTTATGGTAGGAGCTAGCTTTGAAATACAAGCACCGTATCGTGTTCAATGCGTAAATCAATTTGCACATTATTATTGTCAGATTTCAAATCGATATTTTTATCATAATAAGCAGAACCGTGCTTTAGCTTGTCTATGATCTTGATATGAAGTTGTGCCTTGTCAGAAAAAGATTTTATTGAGTTTATTTCCACTTTGTTGTGCCCATACATCTCAGGTAAAACAATTTTACCCTCTGGAACATTCGACATTTCATAAGATAGATATTTATTAATTAAAAAATCGGAACTATAACTTCCGTCTTTCCAGCTCACAGAGCTTACCGACTTCCCATCTATGGAAATGTTGAAATCCACATAGGCTCCGCTGATTACAAGCAGATAGGAAGCTTCTTTTGGATTAATAGGAGTCTCCTGTTGTTCCTCAGCTTCTCTTTGGTTCAATATCAGTCTTACTTCTCCTGTTTTGTGTTCAAGAATTCGAAACGTATAAGTTGTCATGCCAACTTTTTTTATCGGCTGATCGCTGGGGTCCGCCCCGCGCAAAAAAGAACCGTCACCGATTTTATACGTTTTAATTTCTGTTCCCAAATAGGAAACAGTGAGCTGATATTCATCCTGAGGATATTGCTCAATGCGCGTATCCGGATTTTCGGAGAATGGATGTGTGACGGCTGAAAAGGTAAATAAAATTCCTTTATACTCTGCCGCCTGATCCTTTTTTAAAAGAAAAGATTCGCCGGTTTTTATTCTGATAGGATTATTTTTCATTTGCTCACCTTTTTCCGCGGCAAAGCCTTGCGCGAAGATTAAAAACAAAACACCAATAAAAAACGCGCGTCGAATTAAAGTCGTTTTTTGAATTAGCATATAAAATGGCATCACAAGCTGCTATTGTATCTCATTCGAAAGAGAGCTGTCTGCACCTTCGAATTGTAAATAGGCCATGACGAAATGAGGAGAAAGGCAATCAGGGAAATGCTCTGATTTCTAATAGGTATTAAAGTCTATCTTTCTCGGTCTGTGTGCCAAAATTTTTCAGGGGAGCTTTCTTCTAAAAAGTACTTTTTTCTGGCGAAACTAGCCCAACGTTAATTTGCAGAATTTCTTCACGATTTAACTCGCTTTGACTAAGAACCCGGCCTTTAGGATCTATCGCTCCGGAATAGCCATTGGCGGAAGCGCGGACGACAAACCGTTCCGTTTCTATGGCTCTCAATCTATCCTGCATAAGATGATAATAAGGCATCCATGTCGAACTGAAAAAACCCGGGTTTGAAAGCGCGATTAAAATATCCGCTCCGCTTTTAACGGCTTCACGCGCAACTCGCGGCAAAGCATCTTCATAGCAAAGCAAAATTCCCAACTTCCCGAAGGGCGTCTGAAGTATTTTATATTGCGATTCGTTCTGCTCAGAAATTTGCCTAAAAGGCGGCGCTTTAACCGCGCGGTAATGATCCACAAGCTTACCTTCCGGCGAATAAAGCAAAGCCGCATCAAAAAAGCCGCGCGTGATGGACTCCCCTTCCTTTTGCGGAATATAGGTCGCGACTAGAATCCACGTATTCGTTTCTTTTGCCAATCCTGCGAAAAATTCAGGGCTTCTTAAAGCGTCATCGGGAAAACTATAAAGCGGAAAAATGATCATGGATGGTTTTTGTTTAGCGGCGACCAAAGCAAGCTCACGATACTTTGACCGTACAAAAAGCGGATGTTCGAGCCGCCATTTTCCGGAAACAGGCAAATTATGTTGAATGACCGCCCATTGCAATGGAGCCGGATAGCTTTTTCTTAATTCCGCTTTTCCATAAAAGAAAATCCCGGCCAATCCGGCTATAAAAAACATAACCCCAAAGATTGTGGAGGCGTTTCGTTTTTGAATCGCCAGTGCAATGCAAATATTAAGGCCCAAAATTAAAAAGGGCAAAGCCGCAAAACCTGTTACTTTCGCGATTTGCAAAAAAGGCAGCGGTGCGTAAAACGGAACTTCGATTGCAATCGCTCCGATTGGGCTCATTGCATAGGCTGTTTGAATTAATCCCCAAATAAGCGGCGCTATAGCAACAAGAATGATTGAGTTGGCGATTTTGGATTGAATCAGACGAAGAGCGGCGAAATAAATCGCAAAAACCGGGGCGGTAACGAGCAATGCCAAACAATAAGATTTCCAGTCAAACAACCAAATCCAATAAAGTCCGATGCCGTAATAAATAATCCCAACACAAAGCGCTTTAAAAGCAAGAGCGCGACTACTGCAAGCAGAATCAAAAAAAATCAAGAAAAGCGGCAAAAACGCAAACCAGGACAGCCAATATAAATCGAGCGGATGAATGCCTGCTAATAAAAGCAGGGTGGACAGACCAACCATCATCCAATTTTTAGTTTTTGTGTGAATCATTAAGAAAGGAGTATTAATTGCTGTCTTTCATCCCATTAGACCTGCGCTCTGGCGCTCCCCCCATTTGTCCTACAGATTGAAAGTAGAATTTTCTAGGGTTTGTTTGTTGTCTTGATCCTGAAATTGTTTGGCGAACGCTTGGGGAGTA
>JAYSWD010000082.1:0-5311 GCA_043718225.1 Candidatus Omnitrophota bacterium | reverse complement strand
ACTAAAACGGTGGTCGCTGTCGCCGCAAGCCACCTGGGCTTAAAAGTGAATGGGTCCATGCGTGTAAAAAGCATGCGCATTGCGGGATCGAGTGTAATCGCCAAAATCGCCGCGATGAGCATCGCCAGATTTTTACTCATCGCCAAAGGTCTAAAAAGTCTTCCTTCTTGATCGATAAGAGTAAATACAGGCACAAAAGCGACTGCGATAACGAGCAAAGAAAAAAATACGGACGGCCCGACTTCTTTAAGCGCAGCTAAACGAACCTCGTGATAATCTCCCTGTCTGCCGTTTTCTTGCCAACGCTCCAGTTTTTTATAGGCATTCTCGACTTCGATAATCGCGCCATCGACTAAGACTCCGATTGAAATCGCAATACCCGACAGCGACATAATATTAGTGGTCATACCCATTGCTGCCATGGGAATGAATGCGATAAGAACCGAAATGGGAATGGTAAGAATCGGAATTATGGCGGAGGGAATATGCCAAAGAAATAATAAGATTACGATACTTACGATAATCATTTCTTCTGTCAGCGTATGTTTCAAAGTTTCGATTGCGCGCTTAATCAAATCCGAGCGATCATATACTTCAACAAATCGAACACCTTTCGGCAATGAAGGCGTAAGTTCATTTATTTTAGTTTTCACGCGGTCAATCACTTTGAGTGCATTTTCTCCATGTCGCATAATGACAATACCGCCAACCGCATTGCCCTCGCCGTCCAATTCCGCGACACCGCGCGTTATTTCAGGCCCCCATTCGACTCTCGCCACATCACGCACTCGTAAAGATGCCCCTAGCTGTGCATTGCTTCGCAAAACGGCAGCTCCTATATCTTCTGGGCTTTTGGCATAGCCTCGCGCACGAATCATAAATTCAAAACCATTTACTTCTAGCAGCCTCCCGCCAGAGTCATTACTGGATTGCTTGACGGCATTAACAACTTCTTTCATCGTAATTTTCGCGGCCAAAAGTTTGTCGGGATTAACATTCACCTGAATTTGTTTTGCAAATCCGCCCACCGCGGCAATTTCTGATACACCCGGCACCGATTGCAGGGCATAACGCAAATACCAATCTTGCAAAGATCGAAGATCCGGCAAAGAAAGTTTTTTGGAGTCATCGACCAAGGCATATTGATAAACCCAGCCGACACTCGTGGCATCAGGACCCAATTCGGTCTTCACTCCTTCGGGGAGACGCGGCTGGATTTTACTAAGATATTCCAACACGCGGCTACGCGCCCAATACAGATCGGTACCATCTTCAAAAATGACATAGACATAGGAGTACCCAAAATCTGAGACGCCGCGCACTGCTTTGATACGGGGTGTTCCCAACATGGCTGTAACGATCGGATAAGTCACTTGATCTTCCATTAAATCCGGACTGCGATCCCATTGCGAGTACACGATCACTTGCGTGTCAGATAAATCGGGAATAGCGTCTAGCGGCGTTTTTTGCATTGCCTGCCAGGACAAAACAAGCAACGCGGCGGTAACGATAAGCACCAAAAATTTATTCCGCGCCGAAAAGTCGATGATTTTTTCAATCATGATTATGTCCTCCGGCGGGTTTGACTGTACTTCGGGCGGCTTGAAACCTTGATTCGGAATCAAGAAGAAAATTGGCTGAGATCACGATTTTATCGCCCGCTTTTACACCGTCTAGAATTTGAGCCCGGTCCCCCGCTGATGTTCCGAGTTTTACTTTCTGAGGAACAAAAATGCCCGGTTCCTTCTCAACAAAGACATAGGCCTGTTTACCGGGATTAAAAACGGCATGTGCCGGAATCGACAGCTTTTTTCCTAAATGAATATCCATCTCGATTTCGACGAACATTCCGGGCCGCAAATATTCATATCCTGATACGACTTCCAGGCGCACCGCGAGAGTTTGGGTGGCAGGATCAACCACAGAATCAAGTGATCGCACTTCGCCTTCTAGTTGGGTTTCAGGATCTAGAGAAGAAAAAAGCCGTGCTTTTTGCCCTATCTGCAAATGCCCAAGATCCGATGCGGGCAGACGCGCGTCAACATAAGCTCCGCTGGCTCCAAAAATAATATTCGCCGGAACAAAGCTGGTTGGATCAGCCAAAGCTTGCTCGTTCTTTTTTAAAAATTCTTCGCTGATACCTAGCCTGCGAAGTTTAAGCCGAAGATTCCAAGATTCGGCTCTGGCTTCTGAAAGCTTTTCAAAAGTTGGTTTTTTATTGCGCTGCTTTACCTGAATAGCATCACGATACTGCATGAGAGTCTGAAGGATTTCAGCGTTATAAAAGACCGTGCCTGTAAAACTTAAAGGCAGTATTAACTCCTCATCGATAGCGGGTTCGGTAAGCACACCGATCGCCCGCATTTTTTCAGGCGTGAGGTGGACAGAGGCGTGTCCCTTAACATCGGAATCAGGCAGTGTCTCAACGGGCTCTTTATAGACCGCAATATAATCCATGCCCATTTCATCTTTGGCAGGCACCTGAGAGGTAATCTCCGGATTCATCGGATGACGATAAAAAAGGATTTCTTTTTCGCCGGATGAAACGGCGGCCTTCTCAATTTTAACTAGGCGCATCCCGCAAATCGGACAATTGCCCGGATGGTCTTGAATGACCTCTGGATGCATGGGACATTGATATGTCTCTTTTGCTTCGTGCTTAGAAGACGAATTCACATTGTGATTTGAGTTCCAAATACCCAATGCCACAACTATCGCGGACGAAATTATTAAAAGAAAAATAAGAAATTTTTTCACGGTGACCTCTTCAGAGTCATCCCTGCGAAAGCAGGGATCTAGGTTAAGGTTCCGGCTCATTGCGACTGTGTCGCTAGGCCGAATGACAACTTTTAAGGAAGAATTAAATCAGAAAGGCGTGCTGAAGAACGAAAAACTCGGGCGGAGACACCGGCGGCGACTCAAAGGGGACATCAAATTCAAATGCCTTTTCTGAAATTAAACTAACGCCCTTGGTAGGAACCAAATCGCTCATTGAAGGAGGCTGAATTGCTTTCGCACTAATTGTCGCATTTTCAAAATTATCCGTATGAAAACGCGGCGCGCAATCAGATGACTTTTCTTGAGGCGAAGCGTGATGCTTACAATGCGTTGCCATTGATTCTTGCTGAGGAGTTGTTTCGGACAAGGGAGCACAATAGCAATTGCTGAGCATTGATGCTGCAAAAACCACAGTAGCAATAACTGCCAAAAATGGGTTGCTTTTTCTATTCATAATAAAAGAATACACCTTATTCATAATAATGACTAGCGAGACCTGCATTTTTTCTATACAAAATCATAAAATGACCGCCAAAGGCAACAAGCCTTTTCATCCATCGACTCGGCCAACAACACCCAGGATAACAAGAGCCGTCGTATTATAATTACGGCGGCTATTAACGTTATGAAGAAAGTCCCGAAGCGCTACTTTGATGCTGCTTCGTAGACATATTATCGTGATTAACTTTCTGACAAGAAACTGCAACTACCAAAACAAATGCAATTAAAAGTATTGATAGTGATGTTTTCATTATTTCTCCTGTTTGGTTTTTTCTGGTTTATTTTTTAGCCGCAGCGGAAGGAAAGCTTCTCCGCTTTTCCCTCCGCCCTGAAATTAAAGCCCTTTCGTTTCTGCTGCGCGCATGCGATGCCAGTTGGCAAATTGAAGAAATTCATTCTTAAGACCGGTCGCGTTCTGAACAATAGCTTTGCAATGCTTATCCATGTCCCCAACGTCTTTGTTTCCGCCCTTAACAGTCATCCAACCGTAGCGTCTTTCGTACTCCTTTGTCATTGAAGTATGCTCAGCAATGATGGCATTCTGCTCATCAGCCTTCGCTTCATATTGAGCCGCTAGCGCTTGATGCTGACCGAGCGTTACAGATGCGTCGTCTGCCGCAAAAGCCGGCGGCTGCAAAAGCATTGTTAAAGCCGCTAACACTAACATCAAATATTTACTCATTTTCGTTTCCTTTTGTTGTCCCTTTAAGGCTTTGTTTGAAAATTTCTTACTACCATTTTGTTCCTCTGGACCGATAAACAGGTAATTTTAAAGGATGAAAATGCTGAGGGGGTTTCCCCTATAAGCATGGAAAACACAACGAAAAAGGGGACGAGGGAAAAACCTCGAGGCTTCTTTTTCGCCTATTTGAAAAGCCGTGCCTCGGCGTCAAAAAAAATCGGGTAGGGACCTAACTAAAACAATCAATTCGGAAAAATTCGACGGCTTCATTAAATACTTGCAGCCGAATTTAGAACAAGCTTGGATATCGGATGCGGCGCTGGAGCCGGTTAATACAATAACTGGAATGTTTTGAAATCTTTTATCTTTTTTAATTTCTCCGATGACTTCCAAACCGCTTTTCCCGGGCAGATTTAAATCCATAAGAATAAGATCGGGAGCCGGCGCATCTGAAAATTTTCCTTCTCGCTTTAAAAATCGCAGCGCTTCATCTCCATTTTCCACCATATTTAATTGACTATCCGTGGAGGCCGTTTTAAATGCTTCCTTCATGAGATGACGGCTCGCTGTGCTGTCTTCAACTAATAAAATATTATTAAGCATTTTTTTTGTAAGTGTCATCTACCCCCCCCCCCTTTTTTTATGGGTAATGAAAAATAAAAGGTAGTGCCTTTTCCAAGTGCTGATTCTATCCAAATTTCACCGCCATGCCGCTGAACGATTTTTTTACAAACCGCGAGTCCAATCCCCGTTCCTGGATATTGCGCCTTAGAATGCAGCCTCTTAAAAATCATAAAGATTCGATCCTTATGTTGAGGATCAATGCCAATGCCGTTATCCTTTATGGAGAAAATCCACTTTTGATTTTCCTGCCGCACTGATATACGAATCTTGAGATTATCCTTACTCCGGTACCGAATGCCATTGGATATAAGGTTTTGGAATAATTGGGTTATTTGTAAACCGTTGACTTCTAATTTAGGCAATGGGCCATGAATAATTTTAGCGCCGCTTTCCGCAATGCAATTATTGAGATTAGAAAGCGCCTGCATTAAGAGCTTTCCAAAGTCAGCTGGTTCCATGGGATAGTTTTTGGTTGTAATGCTCGCATATTCCAAAAGACCTTGGACCAATTCCCGGGCATAAATCGCTCCCTCCTGGACGAACTCTAAGCATTGAACTCCATCCGCATCGAGTTTTTCTTTTTGCCGAAGTAGAAGAAGATCGACATAACTCGTAATAGTACGCAGCGGCTCTTGGAGATCGTGAGCAGCGATATAAGCAAATTGCTCAAGTTCATGATTGGAACGGTCTAAATTTTCTGCCTTCTCAAGCAGGTCCTCTTCCAGC
>JAYSWD010000081.1:0-18200 GCA_043718225.1 Candidatus Omnitrophota bacterium | reverse complement strand
TTGAAGCTCAAGAGTGTCGATGTTGCTTTTTATGACTTTTACCGCCCAATCCGCTTGATCGACAAAAGTTACGCTGCGGGCGCCGCGACTTAATGCTTCAAGGCCGATTGAACCTGAACCGCTGAAAAGATCGAGAATATTTTTTTCAAAAATCAATCCCCCGAGCATATTAAAAAGAGTTTCCTTGGTTCTATCCGTCATGGGACGGGTCAGCTTATTTTTCGGAAAGTCAATTTTTCGGGATTTAAATTTGCCGCTGATAATTCGCATGATTACGGTAGTGTAGATCCTTCGGCAAAATACTGCAAGAGGTTGTACGGTTGGGCTTTAGCCCAGATCGAAAAAATTACAGCGATCGAAGGTTTTCTGCGAGATATTTTTTGAGCCAGGTTTTATCAGAAGTTTCACTGACGGCTTCTTCCGCCAGATGTTTGGCACGCTGAAGAATATCGATATTCCAAACCGGATGCGCAAGTTTGAAATGAGGAATTCCCGATTGGCGGTCACCCCACAGGTCACCGGGCCCGCGCAAATTCAGGTCTTCTTCCGCAATTTGAAAACCGTCGGTGATTTTAGTCAATAAGCGTAAACGGGTCTTGCCTTCATCGGTTAGAGGTTCGCCGAATAAAAAACATTCTGATGCGTGTTCTCCTCGCCCAATGCGCCCACGAAGCTGGTGCAACTGCGCCAAACCGAAACGTTCCGCGTTTTCAATAACCATAATCGTGGCATTGGGTTGATCCACGCCGACTTCAATCACGGTTGTCGACACAAGCAGGTCCATTTCTTTTTCGGCAAAAGCTTTCATAGTCCTGTCACGTTCGGCGGCTTTGATTTTTCCATGCACAAGCCCGACTCGAAATTCTTTAAATATTATGTCCTTTAAACGCTTAAATTCTGTTTCCGCCGCCTTTAAGTCGGCTTTAACGGACTCTTCAATCAACGGAAAAACAACATAAGCTTGCCGGCCTTCCCGCAGTTTAAGGCGAATATGCTCCCAAACCTCAGGTTGCTTTGCGCGGCTGATCCAGTAGGTTTTGATCGGCTTACGCCCTTTTGGGAGTTCTTTAATCGTGCTAAAGTCAGCGTTGGCATAAATGGCAAGTGCCAAAGACCGCGGTATGGGGGTGGCGGTCATAATTAAAAAATGAGGGCGCGGCTGGCGCTCAAGAAGTTGATGGCGCTGGGTCACTCCGAATTTATGCTGTTCATCGATTACAAGCAATCCCAGTTTTTTGAATGCAACTTCTTCTTGAAGTAATGAATGGGTCCCTACGACCAAATCAAGCTTTCCCTGCTTGAGCTCCGCAAGCATTTTTTCGCGGCGTTTTTTTTCCGTGCTTTTAGTCAAAAGCGCGATGCGAGTTTTGAATGGCGCTAAAAATTTCTTAAGAGTTTTAAAATGCTGTTCGGCTAAAATTTCCGTTGGAACCAGGAATGCGCTTTGCCAACCGCAATTCTGCGCGGCAAAAAAAGAAAACGCGGCCACAACCGTTTTACCGGACCCAACATCCCCCTGAAGCAAGCGGTTCATGGGCCTGCTTACGGCGAGATCGGTTCTAATTTCAGAAATTGATTTATTTTGGTCAGCGGTCAATTCAAACGGCAGTGACTGGGAGAATTCCTTTTCCAAATTATCCGCACTTTTAAGCGCGACACCGTCCGTGCGTTCACGGCTTTTTTTGGCCTCAGCTTGCAATGAAAGTTGAAATGAAAAAAATTCATCAAAAATCAAGCGTTTCCGCGCCGTTTCAAGTTCGGTTTCAGTTGTTGGAAAATGAATGAATCGAAGAGCCTGCCCCTGTGTAAGCAAACCTTCACTTTGGCGGATTTTTTCGGAAAGCGCGTCGGGCCAATGCTGGACCTGATCGGATTGGCTCAAACCATGCAAAATACCGCGAAGTGTTTTTTGATAAAGCCCTTCCGTAAGACTATAAATCGGAACAATTCGTCCCGTATGGATGGAGAGCTCTTCATCACCAAGCAATTCAAATTCGGGACTTGAAAATTTAATTTTCGAGCCTTCGAAATCAGCACGCCCGTAAATCAAAACTTGTTCACCAACCTGAAACTGTTTCAGCAAATAAGCCTGCCGATACCAGACTGCGGTAACCGTTCCCGTGTCATCCCCTGCAACCATTTCAACCATGGGAAGTCGGGGAATCGGTTTGAGTTTTACTGAAAGAATTTCCATTTTAAGGGTTGCAACCTGCCCTGGTTGAAGCTGAGAAACTTGTAAAAATCGGGAACGGTCTTCGTAACGCGCCGGAAAATGAAAAAGAAGATCTCGAAGACTGCGTATTCCTATTTTTTCCAGAATCTGAGAACGTTTTGGCCCGATTCCGCGTAAATAACGCAAATCCGAGTTAATCAATTGAGATTGGGTAGGCGCTGCGCCGGAAGTTTGGCTTGTGCTGGTATTCCAGCCTGTCATTACTTAAACCAAATTTGAAATCCGCTTAGAAAAGCAGATCCAAACATTAAGCGGCTTTCGGTTCTGGAGTTGACGGCGGAACTTCGGCTGCCGGAACAGTCACGGGTGGCACGCCGGCGGCAGCACTTTCTGCAGGTGGCGTTGCTGTCGTGGACGAAGATGCCTTTTGCTCAGCTTCTTTAACCGCTTTTTGAATCTGATCCATTGTGATAGGCGCTTGGTTCTTGAAATTGGAATACAAAGAACGGCTCTTATGAGCAGTTAAAGCGCTTAAACCGATGCAGGTAACCATAAACAATACCGCGGCAACTGTGGTTGCTTTGGTCAGAACATCCGCTGTTTTTGTACCGAACACAGCCTGAGCGCCGGAGTCGGAAAAAGCCGAATTGGACAACCCCATACCTTTTCCGGGCTGAAGCAAAATAATTCCGACCAATAATAAACAAACAATGATATGCACAATACTGACAAATAAAATCATGACGCGCTCCCTGCTTTAGATGAAGCGGCGCTTGTCGCAACGAGCTGCGCAAAGGATTCCGCTTTAAGTGACGCGCCACCGACAAGAGCGCCGTCCACATTTGGTTTCTCAATGAGTGACTCAATATTGTCCGGTTTAACACTACCGCCGTAAAGAATATAGAGCTTAGCCGCGGTTTCTTCGCCGAATTTTTCGCTTAGCACACCGCGGATAAAAGCATGCATTTCTTCAGCCTGCTCGGGGGAAGCCGTTTTACCGGTTCCGATTGCCCATACGGGCTCATAAGCAACAATCACTTTTGCGATTTCTTCCGAGGAAATATCGGCAAGCGACTGATCCAATTGGCGGTTAACAACTTCCCAATGCTTTCCTGCTTCCCTTTCCTGTAGTGTTTCGCCGACACACACAATCGGAAGCAAACTGTATTTAAGAGCGGTTTTGACTTTTTTTTGAATGAAAGTATCTGTTTCTTTAAAATGCGTGCGTCTCTCGGAATGGCCCAAAATAACGTAACGGCAGCCTATTTCTTTTAGCATCGGTGGTGAAATCTCACCCGTGTAGGCACCTTCAGTTTCAAAATGCATATTTTGCGCGCCGAGGGCGATTTCGGAATCTTTAAGTTCGCCTGCCAGCGTAGACAACGCGGTGAAAGGCGGACAGATGACGGTGATCACGTCGTGGAATTTATATACGCCGGCTTTAATGGTTCTTACCAACTGAACCGCTTCGGTGCGATTCATATACATTTTCCAGTTCCCGGCAATCAACGGCTTTTTCATTGTTTTTCTCTTTTAATTTTTTAGTGTGGACACCGGTTGCGCAGAAAGCGCAGAGGCTTTATCAAGTAAGGCTGCTACGCCCGGCAAAGTCTTGCCTTCCAAAAGTTCAAGTGAGGCGCCTCCGCCGGTTGAAACATGCGACATTTTATCAGCGAGACCGGCCTGATTGACGGCCGCAACGGAATCTCCGCCGCCGATAACCGTTAAGCAATCAGGCAAATTGGCAACGGCGTTAGCGATCGCAAGCGTACCTTTAGAAAAATTCGGAAATTCAAAAACACCCAACGGTCCGTTCCATAGGACGGTTTTGGCGCCCTGAAGCGCCGAGACAAATTTATCGATTGTGTGCGGGCCGATATCCATACCCATTTCATCGTCTTTCATCGCACCGCGCGGCGCGATGCGGAAAGCCGCATCCGGAGCAAAATCTTTTGTCACCAAATTGTCGATGGGAAGGTAAATATTCACGTGTGATTCATAGGCGCGTTTTAAAATTTGACGCGCAATCGGCACCATGTCTTCTTCAATCAGGGAAGTTCCAACTGGAAAACCCTTGGCCTTAAAAAAAGTATAAGCCATGCCACCGCCGATGATGAGTTTGTCGACTTTGGAGAGCAAGCTTTCAAGCACGGCAAGCTTGGAAGAAACCTTGGCGCCACCCACAATTGCGACAAAAGGATGAGCCGGATTGTTAACAATTTTACCCAAAAGATAATTAAGCTCCTTTTGCATGAGCAAGCCGGCTACGGCCGGAAGAAAGCGCGCGACGGTTTCAGTTGATGCGTGCGCTCGATGTGCAGTGCCAAAAGCGTCATTTACGAATACATCGCCATATTTCGCTAACTCTTTGGCCAGCTTTTCGCGATCAGCAGCTTCTTTGGAAGTTTCCTCTTTGTGAAAACGGGTATTTTCCAACATCAAGATACCACCGTTTGGAATTGCTTTGACCGCAGCTTCGATTTCGGGACCGACACAGGACGCGGTTGTTTTAACTTCTTTGGCGAGAAGTTTAGCGAGATAAGCCGCAACGGGAGCCATGCGGTGCTTACCTTCAATATATTTGGCTTCATCGAACGGTTTGCCCGCTTTTTCAGCTTTTTCTTTAGCCTTTTGCGTGTCTTTTTTGGGGTCGCCGAGATGCGACATCAACACCAGACTTTTAGCGCCATGCTCGAGAACATATTTGATCGTCGGCAATGCCGCTTTAATGCGGGTGTCGTCCTGGACGTCGCCGTCTTTCATCGGGACATTGAAGTCGACGCGCATTAAAACGCGTTTACCTTTTAAATCAATGTCTTCTACTGTCTTTTTTTGCATCGGTATCTTTTTTTCTCTGAGCTAAAGCTCAACCGCAGTTATTTGGCCGCGCCGACGAGCGCTGCGCTGTCTTTTTTAGCGATCGAACGGACCAAATCCACCACGCGGTTGGAATAGCCCCATTCATTGTCATACCAAGAAACCAATTTAAAGAAGCGCTTCTCGCCTTTCAAATTATTTTGCAATGTCGCGAGCGAATCATAAATCGATGAACGCTTGTCATGAATAAAATCCGACGAAACCAATTCTTCGTTGGTTACGCCGAGAATGTCTTTGAGATAAGTCTGAGAAGCTTTCTTGAGCAGCGCGTCGATTTCTTCGATCGATGTATCGCGTACGGAACGGAATGTTAAATCCACAACCGAAACATCGGGCGTTGGAACGCGAAATGACATGCCGGTTAATTTACCTTTTACCGACGGCAGAACTTCACCTACCGCTTTAGCGGCACCGGTTGTAGAAGGAATAATATTCATTGCCGCGGCACGTCCTCCGCGCCAATCTTTCTTGGAAGGGCCGTCAACCGTTTTTTGTGTCGCGGTGTAGGCATGAATCGTGGTCATTAAACCGTTTTCTAAACCAATACCTTCTTTTAAAATAACATGCACAAGCGGCGCGAGGCAGTTTGTGGTGCAAGATGCGTTGGAGACAATATTGTGTTTGGAAGGCTCATATTCGCCTTCATTCACCCCGATAACAAGCGTCTTGACATCGCCTTTCGCGGGAGCGCTGATAATCACTTTTTTTGCACCGGCTGTAATGTGGCCCTGCGCTTTTTCTGATTCGGTAAAAAGGCCGGTGGACTCAATCACATAATCAACACCCAAAGCTTTCCACGGCAGTTGATCGGGAGTACGGGTTGCCATGACACATTTGATTTTGTGGCCGTTGACAATCAAAAGGTCCGCCTCTTCCAACGTGGAAACGCTTTTTTCGGTCGCAACTTGATGTTTAAAATGGCCATGCACCGAATCATACTTCATCTGATAAGCGAAATAGTCGGCATCGGTAGAAATATCAACAACGGCAACGACATCAATTTCTTTGCCTAAAAGACCCTGGTCGCAAATAGCCTGAAAAACCATGCGTCCGATACGCCCAAAACCATTAATGCCTACGCGAATTGCCATAAAACCTCCAAAATATTGGATCTAAAAATATGAGTGCCTAAATAGCGAAGCCGAAACGAAGGTGAAATTATAAGCGGAGGCTGAGGAGTGTCAAGGCTTTAAAAAGATGATAATAAGATGGAGTTATGCGGATTTATCTACTCTTAAAACTTCCGAGTACATTTTCAAAACTTCGCCGGCCACGCGCTTAATATCAAAGAATTCTAACGCGGCCGCCCGCGCGTTCTGCCCCATTAATTTCATTTTTTCAGGCTGATGCAGCCAGTTTTCGATAATGGCCGCGATTTGCCGCGGATTTCTTACCGAAACAATTTCGCCTATGTTTTTGTCTTTCATCAAATGCATAAGCGCCCATTGATCCGTTACAATAACCGGCAGCGCCATCGCCATGGCCTCCGCAATACTCAGTCCGAATCCTTCTGGAACCCGGATCGGATGTACAAAAATATCACTCGCTGCTAAAACGGGCGCCACATCGGAAAGATTGCCGGTAAATATAATTTTTTCCTCAATTCCCAATTCGACCGCTCTTTGCCGGAACAGCGCTAAGTCCGGCCCATCACCCACAATGATTCCGCGTAAATTTATATTTTGAGCAGCCAAGATTTGAACGGTTTCCAAAAAATCTTCGAATCCTTTTGGCGCAACAGCCCGCGAAATCATGCAAATCACGCTATGCGATAAATTAAGGGCAAACTGACTGCGGGCCTTCTCTTTTAATGCCGGATTCGCGGCGGGCACAAAACGCTCAAGCTCAATTCCGTTCTGAATCCGCAGGATTTTCTTTTCGCTGATCCCGTGTACTTCTATTAAATGGTTTTTGACAGAATCGCTGATGGCAATTATTTTTTGTCCCCATGCGGGAAATAGCCGGCGGCCGAGACGGGGCTGAAAAATACCGTGGCAAGTAGAAACACATGGGATACCCGATATCTTTTCGATCAAAGCGGCCAGAACTTGGCCGACGCGCGTGTGCGCGTGAATTAAATCTACTTTATGGCTTTTAAGCAGTTTGATTATTTTAGGCAGCGCGGAGAAAAGCTTGAGGTGAAATTCAAATTTTGTTTTAAGGTTAAAACAGAACGCGGGAATACCTTTTTCAATAAAAGCGGGTTCCATCGACCCGCCTGAGGAAATTACAATTTGCTCAATTCCCTGTGCCTGTAATGCTTTCGCCAACGTATAAATGTAAACCGGTATTCCGCCCATGTTGATATGAGTGGTGAGATGAGCGATTTTCATTGAAGCCGAGTTCCGATATGCCAGCGTCGGCCGCGCGCATAGTCCGCTCCGCGCATGACTTTTTTTCCGGCCGGCTTGACCTGAATGAGTTCAATGCACCCCTGAGATGTTTGAACCACCAGACCTTCATCAGTAATTTCACGAATCGTTCCGTTCGCTTTGGATGATTCGATTTTTTTCACACGAACAGAAATTATACCTACCCTTTCCCCGAGAATTTCAACGAAGGCCCCAGGCCATGGTTTCAATCCGCGGACGATGCGGCACCATTTATCGGCGGGCACGTTAAAAAAAAGCCGCCCGTCCTCTTTAGAGAGCTTGGGCGCATAACTTGAATTTGAATGATCCTGCGGTGATCTCTGAATTTTTTCAACCCGCGCCTTTTCCAGCAAATCCCGCAATGCCAAATAAGATTTTTCCGCCAAAATAATTCCCATTGCTTCCGAATCTGACGAAGCGGGAAGCGGAACTTCTTCCTGATAAAAAACATCGCCGGCATCCAGATTTTTTGTAACATCGGCGATCGATAAACCCGTTACCGAATCACCCGCTAAAATCGGAGCGTTCAGCGGTGAAGCCCCGCGGTATTTAGGTAAAAGCGAAGGATGAATATTGAACCTGAGGTTCACAAGCTTCAAAAAAGATTCGGGGATCATTTTCCCATAGGAAGCGACGACAAAAACTTCGGGGCTCAACGCGGAGGTGCTGGCGAGCGCGGCCTCATCAAGCTTAGAATACTCGAAATATTTTAGATTTTTTTCTGCGCAAAACTGCGCCACAACCGTCGGCGCCAGTTCAAGCCCCCGGCCTTGTCTCTGGGGTGGAGTGGTAATCACAGCGGCAACATCAAAGCCGGGCGCGTCCATGCAGGCACGCAAACCAGGAATCGAAAAATCAGATGAGCCAAAATAAATAATGCGCATCAAAGCTTTCTGATTTTTTTCCGCTGGTCGCCCTTTTCGGAGTATTCAGCGAGCAGTTTTTCGCGGACGACAAGATTAACGCGGTCAATCAAAAGAACTCCGTTCAAATGGTCCATTTCATGCTGGATAATCCGCGCGAAGAAATCTTCCATTTCTTGCACGATGGTTTTACCGGTCTTATCCTGATAGCGCAACCGAATCCACCGCGCGCGCGGAACATCCGCGAAAATTCCCGGGAAAGACAAGCAGCCTTCCGGACCGATTTGGGACCCTTCGGATTTCTCGATAACGGGATTGCAAATTACGGTTTCCGTACCGGGTTGATTTTGAGGCGAAGCGATTAAAATCTGCTTTGAAACTCCAACCTGCGGAGCTGCTAGCCCTACCCCATCATCGGTATACATGGTCTCGATCATATCGTCGAAAAACTGCAAGAGCTTTTTATTAAAAACTTCAACGGGCTTGGCTTTCAGCGTCAGAACAGGTTCGGGATAAGTTTTTATGGGTAGTATTGCCATGAGTTCATTATATCAAACAGAGCGGCCTCTGTCTCAATCACCGCTGGGACGAAGACGTCTTTCCCGCCAAAGCTTATAAGATTCATAAAAGCCCGTTAGTTTGAACCAAAAAATAAATAAATTTTTTGAATTTTCGGAAATTTTAATCCTCGTCAAAGAATAATTACGGCGCCCTATGCTGTTTAGTTTTTTTGGAGAAGTCGTAAACGCCAAGCGATAGCCAGCTTTTTCAGCGGCCCGGACGGCGCGCCTGTCAAAATCTCCGAACGGATAAGCGAAATAATGGACAGGAAAACCAAGTTGCTCTTCCAAATCGAACTTCGCTCCCGCAATTTCTGATTCTAAATCGGAATCCGGTACCTGAGAAAGAAAGGGGTGCGTTCGCGAATGCGCGCCCCATGTCAAGAGCGGCTCTGTCCGTATATCTCTGATATCATTCAAGGCAACACTTCCCCTGGTGCCGTTTTTTAAACCTTCGGAGATCATAAATTGCGTGGATGGAAATCCATAATTTTTCATGATAGGCCAGGCTAATTTAAATACGGACGGGTTTCCATCATCAAAAGTAAGAACGATTTCTCTACCCTGCGGCTTGCGCTTTCCCGCGCGGATCTCATCGAATTGCTCCAGGCTGATGACGCGGTAGCCAAACCGTTTCAAAAAAAGCATTTGTTTTTCAAATGTTTCAAGGCTGACGAAATTACCCGAAGCCTGCGCGTCTTGCCGCGATCCGATAAAATGATACATAAGCACGGGAATTTGGCCTGGCAGAGGAAGCGTAAAAAAAAGTAATGCCGCTGTGAGAAACAGCCCGGCCAGACATACCAATAATCGGCGTAATAATCGTTGAGAAAAAAAGTTCATATTTAATTTTAATCGAATTTATAGGATATTGACAGGGTCCATATCCCAGGCAACCTGAACCAAAGACGGTTTCTTTAATTTCGAGAGGCCCGCAAAAATGGACGCCGAAGTTTGTCTCTCATGAATTTTAAGCATGACATGCCAGCGAAAATGGCCGCGCAATTTATAAAACGGAAGCGGCGCGGGCCCCATTAAATCACCTTGCGTGACTTTCGGCATAATTTTTCGAATTTCGTCGCGCACAGCGCGCGCATGCGCGTAAGCTTTATTTTCATCGGAAGAACGGACCAGAATATTAAGCAAGCGGGAAAACGGCGGATAGCCCAATTCGCAGCGCAAAGAAAGCGCGTATTTATAAAATCCGTGAAAATCCTGCTTTTGTGCAAATTGAATCGCCGGATGATCTGGATTAAAGGTTTGAACGTAAACCCGACCCGGTTTTTCGCCGCGCCCCGCGCGCCCCGCGACCTGAGTCAACAATTGAAAAGTCCGCTCGGTCGATCTAAAATCGGGCAGTTTCAATCCGATATCCGCCAAAATGACCCCAACTAAAGTGACATGCGCAAAATCAAAACCTTTCGCGATCATTTGCGTTCCGATGAGAATATCGATTTTCTTATTTCGGAATTGATCCAAAATATCCTGATGTGAACCGCGCTTTTGCATGGTATCCGCATCGAGCCGCGCGATACGCGCCCCGGGAAAGAAACGCGCGGTTTCACTTTCAACTTTTTCTGTGCCAAAACCGCTCATTTTAAAAAAACTTTGCGGCATTTGTTTTTCCAGTTTAGAAAACGGAATCCGGTCGTTGCAATAATGACATAGCAGTAAATCATCCTGCTGATGATAAGTCATGGGGATGTCACAGCGTTTGCATTTTAGAATTTCCTGGTCACCCGTGGACGATTGAATAAAAGTCGAAAATCCTCGGCGGTTCAAAAGCAGCATGGTCCCCTCACCGGACTTGAGATTCTTATCGATTTCGGTTCGGAGCGGCGGCGAAAAAATAAGCCCCTGGCGCGGGTCTTTGGGATATTGCTTTAAATCAACCAGCCTGACATCGGGAAGTTTTTTGCCGTCGACCCGCTCGGTTAATTCGATCATTGTGAAACTTCCCGACTTAGCTGCCGACATAGATTCAAGCGTCGGCGTCGCGGAACCCATTAAAAGTAGCGCGCCTTCGATCCGGCAGCGTTCACGAGCTGTTTCACGGGCGTGATAACGAGGCGAGGTTTCCTGCTTGTAAGATGTTTCATGTTCCTCATCGATTACTATCAGGCCCAATTGATGCACCGGCGCAAATACTGCCGAGCGCGGGCCCAAAATGACACGCCGTTTACCCTCGCGAATTCGCTTCCATGCCAAAAATCTTTCACGATCGGTCATTTTACTGTGAAGCATTTCAAGCCAAATGCCAAACTCTTTGGCGAAAAAAAAATTAAGCTGCTCAGTTAAAGCGATTTCGGGCACCAGACAAATCGCCGACTTCCCCAATATTAATGTTTCCCGGATGGCGCGAATATAGAGTTCGCTTTTTCCGCTGCCGGTGACTCCTAACAGCAAAGACGGTTTCGGATTTTTGGCATGCAGGTCTTTTTTAATTTGCAGAAAGGCTTTTTCCTGTTCCGCGGTTAATTGGCGCGAAGAGACTTCACTTGCAGCTTCAATCGGAACCGCATCTTCCTTTTTTTCTTTGGGCGGCTTGCCGAATTTAACCCAGCGCGGCAGGGCGTTCTCGATCGCTTCTCCCCAGCTGGAACCGTAGAAATCGGCCACCCAACGTGTAAGCAAGAGCATGTTCGCATCCAAAACAGGCTCTTCGTCGAGGACTTCCTGAATCGCTTTGGTTTTATACGCAGAGATTTCAACCCGGTCGGCAACTACATAACCTATCGCTTCACGGTTTTTAAACGGAATGCGGACTCGTTTTCCGGGTTTGATAAGAGAAGCCAGTTCAGGAGGAACTTCGTATGTGTAAAAATGTTCAAGCGGCAGCGGCAAGGCTACCGCGGCAAACTGCGCCGGGGCCGCGGTGATCATTTTACGGAATTTGACTCTTCGGCGGTTGCCTGCCTGCCGGCAGACAGGGGCGAGCCAGAGCCTGAATCAAGCAGCGACATAACTTTTTTCAGGTCATCCCATGCTTCTTTTTTTGCCGAGGGATTGCGCAGCAAATAGGCGGGATGAAAAGTACAAATCATCTGAATTCCGGCATAATCGTGAATTTTCCCGCGCAGCTGCGAAATGGGAGTTTCGGTTTGGAGTAAAGTTTGCGCCGCGTGGGTTCCCAACGCACAAATTACCTTCGGACGAATCAATTCAAGCTGGCGCAATAAATAAGGTTTGCAGTTATGCTTTTCTTCCGGTTTCGGCGGACGGTTCTCAGGCGGACGGCATTTAAGCGCATTGCATATAAAAACATCTTTGCGTGTCAGCCCCATCGCTTCAATCATTTTGGTTAAAAGCTGTCCCGCTCGACCGACAAAAGGCAGGCCTTGGTGATCCTCATCCGCCCCCGGTGCTTCGCCCACAAAAACAAGCTGGGCGCGGATATTTCCGGAACCGAAGACAACTTTGTTACGGGTTGCGGCTAGTTCGGGGCAGCGCGTGCAGACATTCGCCTGATCCCGTAAAGCCAGCATCGCGTTACGCACCGATGCCGCATCGCCGTCTTTTGCCGGAATGACTGTCAGCTGAACAGGCTTAGAATCCAAATCCGGAGCAATGGACAAGCCCCGTTTTGCCGAACCCTCGGACGGTAAAAAAATGGACTCAATGCCGCCTTCGCGCAAAGCGTTCAAATAAATTAATCTGTCGCTCGCGCGCATTTTTTTGACTAACGGATCCATTTCAACCTCATTTGAGCGACATCGTCTGCTGCGCGCGGGTTGCCGATGCGGTCGGCCGCCTGCTTTTTCTCATCCAAAAGTCCGCGGTTCTTGAGAACAGTTTGAATGACACGTACAATTTCTTCAGGTGTCTCCGCCGAAAAAACCGCGTTCTGCTGAAGCAGGAATTTTAAATTTTCTGTTTCTTGTCCAGGAATCGCTCCTGTCGCGATCATCGGAACGCCCTTAGCCATGGCTTCGGCGGTTGTCGCGCCGCCAGGTTTTGCGACTATTAAATCCGCCGCATCCATAAGCTCCGGCATGAAATTGACAAAACCAAATATACGGCATGGATACGCATAATGTTTTGATTGTAGTGATTTGTGCAAAGCCTGATTTCTGCCGCAAACAACAAGGCATTGGATGGAATTTCTTTCAGATTCCAACAAAGACAGCAGCCTTTCCTGCTCGCCCAAACCAAAACTTCCGGTCGTTAATAAAAGCGTCAAGCGCTCTTTTTCAAAATCATGCTTTTTCAGCGCGCTTTCTTTGTCTCCCCTTCTCTGAAACTCAGCCGTAATCGGAAAACCGCCCACAGTGATTTTTTTTGCTGACGTACCACGGATGATCATGGTTTGTTTAGCTTCTTCACTTAAAACCCAATATTCATCAACGCCGTCATGCATCCACACACGCACGGGATGAAAATCAGTCACTAATACAACAACTTTGGATTTGATTCGCCCATGCTTTCTCGCGTGCCCCAGGATTTCAGCTGAAAAGAAATGTGTGCAAATAATCAAATCGGGCTGATTTTTAATAACGGCCGCCAGCAGCCTCCGTCCATGCCAGGCGTTGTAAACACGGCGGATGGGATAAAAAAAATTGTAGATCGCGGGATTGTCGAGCCAATTGTAAAAAACACCCCACATGACGGGTAAATTTTTTACAAACCAATAGTAAAAACCCGTATATGAATTTTTAAAAAAGGAACCCCCGTAATCCAGCGCGTCCGCGATTGTCACATCATTCGGAGAGACACCCGCACGCGTGAGGGCCTCGCCGATGGCGATAGCGGCCCTGCGATGCCCTTCACCGGCTGAAGCATGCAGAATAAAAATTTTCATGATTTGAAAAATGTTTGAATGGAACTGCAAATATGTTTTTGATCACGGGCCGAAAGGCCGGGATAAACCGGCAAAGCCAGAACCTCTGAGGAAAGTTTTTCGGTTATGGCAAGCGTTGTTTTTCTGTGGCGGTATTTTTTAAGCAGCGGCTGCTCATGAATTCCCTTTTCATAATAAATACCGGTACGAATTCCTTTGTCAGACAAATAATTTTTAAGTGCGTTACGCTTACCCCCCGGAACCCGGATCACGTAGAGATGATAAACATGCTTACCCTGCGGTCTTTCTTCGGGAAGGCCGAGACCTAACCCCTTTAATTCCCGGTTATAAACACCGGCGATTTTTTGACGCGCGGCATTCCAAGCATTTAACTTCTTAAGTTTGACGCTTAACAAAGCGGCTTGTAATGAATCGAGACGGCTGGTCCAGCCGATTTCATCATAGCTCGTCACCGCCATTGAGCTGCGTCCCAAGTTACGGTGTTGCAAAACTTTCTCGTAAACATGCTTATGCTGTGTCGTAAGAATCCCGCCGTCACCCAAGCCGCCCAGGTTTTTAGTCGGATAAAAACTGAAAGTCGCAGAATCACCGAGTATGCCGGCTTTTTTGCCGCGCCAAGTTGCTCCATGCGCCTGACAGGCATCTTCGACAATTTTAATTTTTGCTTTCTTACAAATTTTTGTAATCTCATCCATATTTGCTGTTTGCCCGAATAAATGAACCACCATCACCGCTTTGGTTTTTTTCGAAAGTGCTCTTTTCAGGGCCTCCGGATCGAGCGTGTAATATTGATATTCCACATCGCAAAAAACGGGTACGGCGCCGATATGTAAAATCGCGAGCGCGGATGACATAAAGGTAAAGGATGGCACGATGACTTCGTCACCAGGACGGACACCCGCCGCCAATAAACCGAAAACAAGCGCGTCGGTTCCCGAGCCGACACCGACCGTATAGGGGGCTCGGATAAAAGCCCCAAAATCCTTTTCAAATTTTTGCGTCGCCTTACCTAAAATATACGAGCCGCTATCAATTGTTTCTGTTGCGGCGCGATGCAACTCTTTTTTCAACGATTGATTTTGGAGCTTAATATCCAATAAGGGAATATCGGCAGGTCTTTGCTTCTGCTCTGCGCGCCGCACAACCGCATGAGACTTATTTTTTGTCATAGATATTGGGATTCTTCAATAGCTCGCGGTATTTCGCGTATGAAAGCAGCTGATATAAGGCGTGAATACAACACATCAAATAACCGGTAAACCCTTTTGAGATTCCGCCCTTTTGAAAATAGGTTTTTAAAAACCGGCTCCAGGCTTTACGAACCGCCCCCAAAGAACTCACTTTGCGGTTCTTGGAAATCCATTTTTGCGCTTCGAGAGTCGTCTCTCGATTAAACTTAGCGAACCATGTTTCAAAATTGGGCGCGGTGAAATGCAGTATATCTCCCGTCAGATGCCCGCATGTACCCTCGTAACTCACGGGCGGATGAACCGCCTCATCTTTATATTTAAAACGGCCCTTGCGATAGACGCGGGTTTTGGGAGCTGGATAATGCCCCGCTCCGTCTAAAAATAAATCACCGATAAAAGTCCGGACAGGAACGGAATAACAAACATGCGGATCATTTACTTTTGAAAGCATGGCCATAAGCGATTCATAAAGTTCCGGGGTAACGCGTTCGTCCGCATCCAAGCTCAAAATCCATTCCTGCGTTCCCTGGCTGATCGCAAAGTTGCGGTGCAGGCCTTCGCGTTCCATTTTCCTGTGAAACACTTTTGCGCCGTAACTTTCCGCGATCTTCACAGTTTGATCCGTGCTGGCATCGTCCACGACGACTATTTCCGCGGCCCATTTCACGCTGTCGAGACACCCCGGCAGGCGTTTTTCTTCATTCTTCGCGATCACGACAATCGTTATCGGTAATTTTTCCATACATTCCTTCGATTTAACATCAGTTTGTCATCACGAGCTTCCGTAGAGAAGCGTGGCAATCTATTTTTAGATTGCTTCCTGCCTACCGGCAGGCAGGCACTTGTTCGCAATGACGAATCAGTAAGCATTACGAAAAACAAAAAAGGTCATCGGTAATTTTAATCCTCTGCGCGTTCCGCGCAACCGGCAATATATTCAATAAGCGTTACGAAATGCAAAAAAAGTCATAAATATGATTTCAATATCGAGAAGTAACGACCAGTTTTCCATATAGTAGAGATCATATTTAATGCGTTCTTCAATCGAGGTATTTCCGCGCAGCCCATGCACCTGCGCCCAGCCCGTAATTCCGCATTTTATACGGTGCCGGGCCATATAACGCGGAATACTCTCGCGAAATTGGTCGACAAAAAAAGGCCTTTCCGGCCGAGGGCCAACCAAACTCATATTTCCGCTCAGTACATTTAAAAATTGGGGCAATTCATCCAAATTCCAGCGGCGTAAAAATTCGCCGACAACGGTGCGGCGGGTATCATTTTCCTTCGCCCAAACCGGACCAGAATCCTTCTCGGCATCGATTTTCATGGTGCGGAACTTTAAAACTTTAAAAGTAGCGCCGTCACGTCCCATACGTTCCTGACCGAAAAAGATAGGCCCTTTCCCGCCGACAAGCTTGATCGCGCAAATAATCAAAATCCAAAACGGCAATGTAATAATCAAAAGAAAAAATGCTACGGTAAAGTCAAAAGTCCGTTTCAGCGCGCGGTTAATCCAATCGTCCAAAGGCAAAGATTTGAGGCCCAGCAGGCCAACATCGCTTAAATACTCAAGACCCAGATTTTGAGTCACAATTCCAAAAAAATCCGCCGCCATTTTAAAGTCAATTAACAGGTCTTCACATAAAAGCACCATCTCTGAAATTTCTTTGCGAGGCAAATCACCATCCAACAAAATGACAATGTCAGGTTTGAGCTCTTGAACAAAAGTACGCCACATCGGCACGGTACCTAAAATAGCGACATGCTCCAAATGCTTGCCAACCTGATCGGTTTCCCGGTTTAGCACCCCGAGCGGGACATATCCAAAATGCGGATGCAGGCCGAACCATTCAACTAGATGGCGCGTGTTGCGGTTATAGCCAACAAAAAGTACCCGGGTCATTTCTTTGCGATTGCGCTTACGTTGGTATTCAAGCTCAATCGCGGCGTATCTGCCCAAACTGATAAAGAAACAGCAGAAAAACCACAGGATCGGCAGAAAAAAACGCGAGTAGTCGACAGTGCGGTAAAAAAATGTAACCGCCATTAAAATCAGCAGGGAAATGGAAACAGCTTTAATTACGGCAAAAATGGTTTCAACGCGCCGCAAGGGACGCTGAACATCGTAAAGATGATACGAACGCAGCAGTAACACCTGAACCGGGATGACCACGATGAGTGATTGCAGATAAATAAATAAATCAGGAATACCGCGCTGCGCAGGAAGGACATGGAAACGGAATTGATATGCGGCCAATGCCGCGATGGTGATTGCGCCGATATCAAATAAAAGCGTAATGATCAGGCCGATTTTATGACGAGGATTACTTGGCATTTTTTTCTTGCGCCGCGGCTTGAAGCGCGGATTTTATTCTTTTCATGAAACTCGAACGGGTGAAGCCCGACATTTTGCCATGAATACCGGAAAATGGGTATTCCGACTTTTCGAACTGTGAAACGGCTTTGATGACGCTTTCCGGTGTCTGATTTTCAAAAAATACACCGCTCTTAACACTTTCAAGCGCGCCTCCCTTTCCATAGGCAATCACGGGCGTGCCGCAGGCCTGGGCTTCCAGCGGAACAATTCCAAAATCTTCTTCAGCTGGAAATAAAACGGCTTTGGCGCCAGAATAAAGGTCGCGGAGTTTTTCATCGCTCACCGCACCCACAAATTGAATTTGCGGGCGGCTTACAAGCGAACGGTAAATTCTTTCCAGCGGCCCGCTTCCCGCAATAATCAGTTCGTGAGGCATATCGTTAAAAGCCTCGATTAAAATATCAATTTTTTTATACGGCACAAAATGCGAAATTGCAAAATAGTAATCTGCCTTGGGAACGGACGGTTTGAAAAAACCATCTTCGTAGGGCGGATGAACAACCTTAGCTTCGCGACCGTAAACCCGTTTAATACGCTCGCGTATATATTCCGAGTTGGCAATAAAAAAATCCACCGACTGATTTACCTTTTTGTCCCACTTTTTCATCCATTCTAGGATTTGATAAATCAACCAGCGCACGGGATGGACATAAGAACGGAAATAAACATCTTCCGCTCCCCAGGCATAACGCATGGGCGTATGGCAATAGCAGACATGCAGTGCCCCTTTGGGTATTCGGATTCCTTTGGCGACACAATGCGAGCTTGATATTACCCAATTCGTATCTTGCTCGATACGAAGCGTTGAAACTGCGAACGGAAAAAGCGGCAGCAACCAGCGGTAATATTTTTTAATGCCGGGCAGCCAATGCAAAAAGGAAGCTTTAATTTTGAGTGCTTGTAAGCGCGGAGAAAGTTTAGTTCTGTCATAAAAAAGCGTATAAAGCGTCGCGTCCGGAAAAATTTCCGCGATTGCATCCAGTACTTTTT
>JAYSWD010000009.1:0-8616 GCA_043718225.1 Candidatus Omnitrophota bacterium | reverse complement strand
TGGTCTTCAAGAATACGCGCTGACAATTTTATTGTTGCCTGCGGCGTATTCTTGAGTGCTTGACAAGCATTCAAGATGAGATTAAATAGAATTTCTTCAAGATAACGTCGATCGGCCATAACTTTTGGTAAATCCTTCGGAATTTCTTGATTAAATTCAATTTGCTGATAATTGAGCTGGTGTTGCAGCAGAGGTCGGATATCAATTAAGACCTCTTTAAGATCTAGCGACTCAATTTTAGCTTCTTCATCTACACCTTTTTTGGCAAAGTGCGTAAGGCGCGAAACGATATCAGTAACGCGATTAATTTGACTCAAAAGCTGTTCTTTTAATTGACTGCTTCCTTCCTTCGCTTCAATCATCCCGCGGATTAAAAACAATGGACTACGGATTTCATGGTTCATGCTTGCGGTCAGAACTCCAAGCGCGGCGAGTTTGTCCTTATGCGCAGCTTGAACCAATCTTTCTTCATCTAAAAATCCCGCTGTGCTTATAAAGTAAGAAAGACCAAATGGATACAAGGGCAATACAAGCAATCCATATTGGGGAATATTAAATCCATAGACTGAAAAATATGTTAAAGATCCCGCCATATAACCTATCGCGGCAATGATGATAAATTTTTTACGCTTATCTTTTTCGTCTGAGGAATATTTTTTTAAGTCAATGATCAGCATCCTAAAAGACAACGGAATTAACGAGAAAAAAAGCACTGGGCTTAAATGAAATAAGATGCCTGGTTTCGCATAGTAAGGAAATATCCAGGTCTGCTGCAATCCGGGTACAAATAAATCTGTATTAAAAAAGAACGCTACGGGCAATGGAATAAGATAAAGCCATACGGACTTGCTCTTCCAAAAGGAATTATCGGTGTAAATAGCCACAAAATGAAACCAAGCTGATGGCACAAAGAGTGCTGCAACATTATGCAATCTGGCCTGAAACAATGAATCTTCATAAGAAAGTGCGCCGCTAATGCCCACTCCTACGCTAGTCCCCCAAACTGCATATAAGCAACTGACAATAAAATAGCAAATTCCAACATAGTCTTTCCGCCGAACTAAAACCTCAAATCCAACAGAAAAAGAAGTAATTCCAAATACAATCGCCGCGAGACAATAGGGATTCATATTTATGCTATTGGGAAAGAAATAGTAAAAGTAGCGCCTTTGCTGTCTTCCGACTGGACGGAAATCTCGCCGCCATAGCGCGTAATAATACCATGGCTCACAGAGAGGCCGAGGCCGGTGCCTTCGCCGACATCTTTGGTGGTAAAAAAAGGGTCAAAGATTTTTCCGATGATTTCCTTTGGAATTCCGCAGCCGTTATCGCTTACTTCCGCGCAGATTTTTTTTCCTTTTAGAAAAGTGTGAATTTGAATTTTTCCGCGCCTGCCGGCAGGCAGGCATCCCATTTGAACTGATTTCATAATGGCATCGCGGGCATTGACAATCAAATTGGTAAACACCTGTTCGATTTCATTTTGAACGGCTAACACCGGCGGCAACTCCTCGGATTGGAATTCGATTTCGATATTTTCCTGCTTGATCTGATACGCGAGCATCGCGACCGTATTTTTAATGGCTTTATTCAAATCCGTTTTCTGGCCGGAGGTTCCTGTCACCGCGGTACGCGAATAATTTAAAAGCTTCTG
This sequence comes from Candidatus Omnitrophota bacterium, assembly GCA_043718225.1. Classification (GTDB taxonomy): domain Bacteria; phylum Omnitrophota; class Omnitrophia; order Omnitrophales; family Aquincolibacteriaceae; genus Multiplicimicrobium. Next base: position 6,962 of record JAYSWD010000009.1, on the reverse strand, counting down.
AACAATCACCTGGCAGCGTTTCGCCCCTTCTTCAATCATACCAAGTGATTCGGCATCGTCCGCATTCACGCTCATTTTTAAAATCTGCGCGTTGGTTAAAACGGCGGTGAGCGGATTATTAATTTCATGCGCGACACCGCCCGCTAAGATACCAAGCGTCGCCATTTTTTCGGCCTGAATCAATTGCTCCTGCGTTTCACGCAATTCGCGCGTACGTTTTTCAACGCGGGCTTCGAGATCACGATTCCATTTTTGAAGCTCCTCGGTCATACCATGAACTTTCTCAAACTGCATGGAGTTAGAAAGCGCAATGCTGACCGGCACAGCTACCTGAGTTAAAAACTGAATTTCATCATGCTTGTATGATCGCAAATTCATGCGCTTGCCCAAAGCGACAAAGCCGATCAACTTGTCGCCCACAATCAGCGGCATCATTACGGATGCATGCAATTGCTCAAAAAATGAATTGATTTCACTCAACATGGTTTCATTTTCGGGGTTTTGACGCAGTTTTTGCAGGCCTGACACCCTCGCTTCTTTCGAAAGCCACAACAGAAACACTTGATCTTTGGGAATCGGCTTAAATCCGCGAATGCGTTTCGCGATAACGGGCACATATTGATCATTTTTTTCATCGAATAAATAAATCACCATTTCTTTAACATAAAGTGAACGGCGTAAAAGCCGAGCGAAACGCTGAAGCAAACTGCGCAAATCGGTAAGATAAACAAGCTCTTTTGAAAATTTTTCAAGTTCACTGCGCAAATCAGACCGCCGGCGCTGAAATAAGTTATCCAAGCGAGGCAAAACCAGTTGAAGATAAAAATAAAAAATCAGCATAAAAACGGAGAAAACAAGTGCCGCGATAACAGGCGATAAAATACGCGCTTTTTCATGTGTCCAAAAAACAAAGCCGATAAAAGGCGCGAGCGCCACTGATACTGTCGCCATCCACATCAGCGTTTTATGAATCACGGTTTCAATATCCATCGCCTTGTAGCGGATAATGGCGTAGGCAACAACGATAATCCAAAAAAATGTGGTCGCGAAACCTAATGGATAAAAATTGAAATAAATAAACTTGGGAATGTAGTCGGTCGCGCCCACATAGCAAACCAAGAAAGCTCCCGAGATCAGACGAATTTGGGCTTTGCGTTCAGAGTTTTTTTCTCGGAAATACGCTGAAATAAAAATGTAGAATGCGGCAATAAAGTAGATAAAAAAGAAAACTAGGAATGCGGCATTAATCGGACCGTATTTGGGATAAAAACCGAATGTGTAATGATGAACCCCCATGAAGCTATGATTGGAGAAAAGCCCGACGATATAAAATAATAATCCCCCGCCCAAACCGGCCCATACCGAAATGCGTTTTCTTTCATACATTCCAAGCCAACTCACGGAAAAAAAATAAACGCCGGGGGAAATCACGGTCACGCCCAGAAAAGTAATGATTCGATAAAAACTAAGCGCTAAGTGCTCATCATGTGTTGAATAAACCAGAGTCAGGCCTGAGAACCAAAACATAACGCAGACGCAGACAAGCGCGAAAGAGATGTTAGTCAATGAGCGGCGGTTCTGGGCGAAGATGTAGGCACCTGTGAGCAAGCTGATCAAACCTACGGGCAAAAGCGGCGCGGCATAAGGGTTGAGGTAAAATGAGGAAAACAATCGGTCGCCCGCCCTTTGTTGATTGAGGAATTAGACTTTCACACTGTCGCGAATTTGTCGAATCTCTTCATCTTTGAGAAGGTGGTCACCCCAAAAGAATGGGGCAAGTCCAAAACCATGCTTTTCGGAAGCTTTTTCCATCCAAACCATATTCTCATTGGAAATATGGCCTTTCCCCCAGGAGAAACGCTGATAGCGTTCTTCCAAATCCAAAACCAGCGCTTCGGCAAAACAGCCGTAGAGAATGCGGCTTGAAGGCAAGCCGTCGAAACTCAGGTCAAATTCATCGGGCAAAGAAGCCAGGCCGCCGGAAAAAATTAAAATGTCATCGCGCTTGCATTCCGCGTAAGCAATATTTTTGGGATAACCGATATCACAAATCACGGCGCCGGATTTGAAATCTTCGAGGCGAATAATCGAAGCCGGCACACTGGCGGCCGCGATCACAATGTCAGAATTTTTGACAGCCTCGCGATTGTCTTTTGTCAAAACCAGTTTGGCATCTCCCAAATAAATGAGCTGGCGTTCAACATCCATTAAGTTTCGCTCACTGCGGCTCGTAATCACTAATTCGCGTACCTCACTCATTAACGCTCGGGCACAGGCACTGCCGATATCGCCCACCCCGCCGATAATTGCGACGCGGGCTTGCTTCATATCAATGCCCATAAGCTTGGCTGCTTTACGCACACCTTTTAGGGTTAATACGGTTGTATAAGTATTACCCGTCGTTACAGGCAGATGGATAGAATCCAGAAATTCACGCGCATATTTCTCACCGGCAATGGAAGTAAAACCGCCAAGCGTCGCAATACCTATACCCATTTCCTCCGCGATGCGGCAAGCCTGGACCACTTTGCGCATGACTTTATGGCCATCGATTTCGAGCATATCCGGGACAATCGGGCACATAATAAAATGTCCGTGAGTTACTTTTCCGGTTTTAGAGCGAAAGCTTTTAATTTGATGCGAGGCATAAGCAGGTGTCATTTCGAGTATTTTGGATAAAAATGCCGGAGGCGGAATGCGCACATCTTCCTTAAAGTACTTAAAAATCCGCACGAGATGTTCATAGTTGTAAGGATGGCCGATGACGGCAAATCCTCCGACGCCATTTTTTTTATGATTCGCGATGCAGCGATACCGTTCAAATATAAGCGCTTCCGCCATAGCATCAAGCATCGTATGAAAAACAGTTTTAAGATGGCCAGTTAAAAGCTCACCGATCACTTCTTCAATTTGAGGAATGCCGATTTTAACTTGTAAGTTAAAAACAACTTTTGTGGAATGCTCTTGTTCTTTAAGGAGTTTCCAGCTGCCTTCGAATACTTCAAAATCTCCTTTGATGGCGCGAAAGTGAATTTCGAAATTTTTAAGATCAACTTTTTCTTCCTGCTGCCAATCCATGGAAAAATCTTTGACTTCAATTTTCCACTGCGTCACGGCTTTGAATTCGGCGTGTGATACAACCGTGCAGGATTTGACGATAGGAATGTACTTTTGAAATTCTTGGGGCTTGGTGAGAAGACGCAAAACACCCCATTGCGCGGCCGGCAAAATGCGTTCGATTTCAACCTTGAATGTCTTTGATTCAAAAGGCCGGCCCGAACCAGCCCCATTGGATTGCCCCATACGCTCACCCTTAATTGATAAAAGCCTAGACGTTTTTAGGCACAAAGTGCCACATCAATTAACGGCTGTTATGGGGTAAATCTAAACTCATTTTCAGGCCTGGGTTAGGGGAATTTTCAGGACAATAAATAAAAAAGCCCGGAAGCATCATGCCGCCGGGCTTTTTAATCTGGTTGTTGCTTAATTAAGCTACTACAGGCGCTTCTTCTTCATGAAGGCAAATGCAATTTGTACCTTCCATCATTGTCCCGTCTTTTTTAGGCGATGAACACATGCCATTGCCGCCTGCCGCGCAGCTTGTGGATGCATTCTGTTCAGCAGCACTGCATACCGCCTGCTGATACTCAAATGATGCGCTAGGATCAACTACGACCGATTGGCATCCCGCCACACCATCGACACCTTGTTGGGCTGAAACGTTCGAAACCGTGGTGAAAGACAGCAGCAAAGACAGCCCTAACATTAGTCCCATAGCCTTTTTGAATTCAATTTTCATATTTCCTCCTGATTATTCCGTTGTTTGTTAGTTAGAAATTAATTTGTCCAAGAACCATTTCCGCCCTGCACCCAAGCGAGCACTTCCGGGTCTCCCTCCGCAGATCCGCCAAGACGTCCCAATGCTTCATCGTAATGAAAAGCAGCGTTACCGGCCATGCTCACTGTATTGCCCACAACAGAGCCATAAACATTTCCATTACCTGATATGGCCACCGCAGACCGCGGTGCGTAAATCGCGGCAACGGTATTGCCATTACCGCTTACAGAAACATTGCTAGTACCCGTAACAAAAATTTGTAAATTTTTCGGCAAGCTTTGATATGCAGCCGTACCATTTCCCGAGATCGCAACGGCACCGGCCACATAAATAGTCACTTCACCGGTTGTCGTTAATCTGCCATTGCCCGAGATTGAAAGGCTGCTGTAATGATAGGTTCCCGTCGAAAGGCTTAAGGTATTATTGCCGCTAATTGACATGGCGCCTGAAGAAACTAATGAAGTGGTCGGCGTTGTCAAAACTGTGGCGGAGGATGCCGCGCTCGTTGTTCCTGTAATTGTACCAGTGCTTGAAATAACCGTAGCTGGATTCCCGCCCGTGCCAACCACGACATCCCCTCTTATAATTGCGTTACCAGTTATACTTACCGCGCCGTCAGCAATGGCATTGGTACCCACATCGCCGTTGCTTCCCGCAGAAGCCGCGTTGTACGCCGCAACTTCGGAATCATAGCTGTCCGTGGTTCCACTGCCGACATTGGAATAAGTTGAGTTTGAGAAAATCGCTTTGGAAAAAAAACTTTGATTGGGAAACTGAGTATACACATCAATCTTGGACGATTTATAACCGATGCCGGTTGACGTTGTTGAGGGAGAATATCCGGTAACCGCGATCTGACGTATGCTCGAAGACGCACCGGAAGGAGTTGTAACCGTAATCGCGTATCCGCCCTTCGCGTTGCCGCTTGAAAAATCTGTGTAAGCCGCTCCGGTATAACTGGTGCTGGCGGCCAATTGTGTAATGGCCTTATCAATGCCCGCCTCCGCCATCTCTAGCGCCACTATCGCATTTTTTTGCTTTTCGGCTTCGCGCGTATAAACATAAGAACGCACAAATGTAGCGGAGGCACCTACAGCGAGTGTTGCCATCAATAAATAAGTTGCAATCAGCGCATAACCTTTTTGATTAAGAACAAGCTTCATATTTTTTTCCTCAGTTTGTCCATGAACTGTTTCCACCCTGTACCCAAGCTAATACTTGCGGATCGCCCGACGCAGACCCGCCCAGACGCCCCAATGCTTCGTCATAATGAAAGGCCGCGTTCTCCCGGACATGCTCACGGTGTTGCCCACAATCGCGCCGTAAATAGCGCCATTACCCGATACCGCTACTGACGACCGCGGCGCGTAAATTGCGGCATAGGTATTGCCGTTGCCACTCACGGAAACAGAGCTTGTGCCGGTAGAATAAATTTTTAAATTTTTCGGCAAGCTTTGATAAGAAGCCGTTCCATTACCCGAAATTGAAACGGTGCCGGCCACATAAATTGTCACCTCGCCTGTTGTGGTTAATCTGGCATTGCCCGAGATTGAGAGGCTGCTGTAATGATAGGTTCCCGTCGAAAGGCTCAAGTTATTATTGCCGCTGAGTGACATGGCGCCCGCTGAAACCAAAGAAGTAGTGGGGGTGGTTAAAACTGTGGTGGAGGATGCCGCGCTCTTCGTGCCTGTCACAGTTGCATTGCCGCTCGTCGTAACAATCGTATTGGTGTTTCCACCTGGTCCGACCATGACATCACCATTGATGCGCGCATTACCACTTAGCGTGACTGTACCCGCAACGATTGAGTTTGTACCCACGTCGCCGTTGCTACCCGCTGTTGCCGCGCTATATGCCGCGACATCGGAGTCATAACTGTCTGTGGTTCCATTGCCATTATTTGTGTAGGAATTATTCGCGAAAATGGCTTTAGAGAAAAAACTTTGACTAGGAAATTGAGTATACACATCAATTTTGGATGTTTTATAACCGATTTCCGTCGAAGTAGTTGAGGGGGAGTATCCTGTAACGGCGATCTGACGGACAGTCGAAGGCGCACCATTGGGAGTTGAAACCGTAATCGCGTATCCGCCCTTCGCGTTGCCGCTTGAAAAATCTGTGTAAGCCGCTCCGGTATAACTGGTGCTTGCGGCCAATTGCGTAATGGCCTGATCAATGCCCGCCTCCGCCATCTCAAGCGCCACAATCGCATTTTTTTGTTTATGTGCTTCCCGCGCATAAGTATGCGCACGCATAAAGGACGCCAGTCCCGAGGCGGATAAAACCATGACCATCATATAAGTCGCGATCAGCACGTAACCTTTTTGGTTCGCGAACGGCTTGAGAAGTGTCATGTGGGTTTTCATGGGTTTCGCACCTGCACCCTTGCCGACAAAACCTGAGTAATAGAACGCGTATTTTTTAAAGTTTGCGATAAATTTAAACTCACCGTGACGATTCCCGAAGTCGGCACCGCAAAAGTAACACCACTTACAAAATTAGTCAGGACACGCGGTGTCGTATCTGAAACCGCGCTGGTGTCAGTGCGGATAAGCTGAGCTCCGCTAACATCGTATCTAATAGTGTGCGCACCGCTCCAATTGACTGCATAGGTTGAAGTATCAACCGGGCTCGCTTCGTTCGGCACTTGAAAAATAATCGAACTTCCGCCGGAACCGATCGTTATCCGGCTCGGAGCACTTTGTCTGAGCTCATGTTCCATTTTACGCAGAGCATTCATTCCCTGCTCTTCCATGTTCATTTTCGTATATAAAATATCGCCGTGGCCGTCATTGGCGCGCACTGCCACAAAAAAAGATCCGACAAGCATGGTTGCCAAAAAAGATGAAAAAATAATTTCTGTCAGCGAAAAACCTTTTTGATCTTTAATCCAATTCATCATTCACCTTTGCGTTATAAGTGTGTGAATTGTTTGACTCGCCGCGCGCCGGTTGTAGCCGGTCCAGGAAACAGTCACGGTAACATCCAAGGGATCCGCGCTTACGCTTGCATAACTCACTGTCATGGTTTCCGATGAGGAAGAAGGCATGCTCGTATAACCCGCGACCGAACCGGCGGGAAAGGCCGTTACTAAATTAGCCGGGAAGGTGCCAGTTTTCGCAGT
>JAYSWD010000080.1:0-5445 GCA_043718225.1 Candidatus Omnitrophota bacterium | reverse complement strand
CATACAATTTCGCATTCATGAACTTATCTAACCTCATTAGTTAAAGCCGCGCACGGTAGCGGTTAGGCCTCCGTCGTACGGCTTGCATTAGCGAGAGAACGATTCGATTGGAAGGGTTCGAAAAAGAAACCGTACCAGATCTCGGGCGCGCTCTCTGCTTCGCCCGCGCCCGAATAGGCACTGCCGCGAAGCAAATTTTTCAAAACGATCTCCGGAAATTACCCGGAAAACGCGTTTCGCCAAACTGATTCAATTGAGGGGATTTAGACTCACCCGCTTGCGCAGGATCATCTCAACTCTCCCAGCCCCGGTCTGATTAATCAGACAAGTCCTGGGGGACTAGGATTCGAACCTAGACAAAAAGCTCCAGAGGCTTTTGTGCTACCATTACACCATCCCCCAACGGAATGGTTCGACGAAGGCGGCATTATACTCGTTTCATCCAAAAGACTTCAACAACTCTTCATTTGCCAATCTAAAACCTTCCTAACCCCCGGCTTTAGGAAGGTTAAAGCGCTAAATAGCAACTTATAGAGGAAGCAGGGTCTGGTGTCGTTTTGATGTGGGTTGAAAAGATTTTAGTCTAGGTTTAGTTAGTCTGAATTTCGCGAGCAATCGCTTCAAAGGCAGTGGAAGGATCGGCGGCTTGCGTAATAGGACGGCCGATGACAAGGTAATCAGCCCCTTCCTGAATGGCGCGGGCGGGTGTATAAACACGTTTCTGATCATTCAAATCGGAATTCGCCGGCCTGACTCCCGGCGTCACAATCAAAAAATCCCCCGGGATGGCTTCACGAATAAACTTCACTTCTTGAGGCGAGCAAACAACGCCGTCCAATCCTGCTTTTTTGGCGAGTTGTGCTAAATGAACTACTTGATCAGGAATTGAATTTTTGATTTTTAATTCCTCGTCTAACACTTTTTGATCATGACTCGTAAGAATCGTCACGGCAATTAACTTTGTCTTTTTTCCGGATTTTTTTACGGCTTCGGCCGCGCGCTGCATCATCTCAAAACCGCCCAAAGCGTGCACATTAACAATATCAATATCATTCGCGCAGGCTGCCGCAACCGCTCCGGCAACAGTGTTAGGGATATCATGTAATTTCAGATCAAGAAAAACACGCGCGTCCATTTCTTTTACGCTTTCAACATACTTCCATCCGTAATTCACAAAAATTTCAAGGCCGATTTTGTAATAAACAGCCTGCCCCTTCAGCTGCATGAAAAGTTTTTGAGCGTCTTTTTGATCAGGAAAATCAACCGCAACAATGATTTTTTCTGCGGCAGTATTGTTACCCATTTGGATTTCCTCGCGCCGGTTGGGCCGAAGGACCGGAGGCCGAAACAAAACTGTTTCTTAATTGATCAAGGTTTGTAATCCCCTGCTCACGGCAAAAATTTTCCAGGCCATCAATAATTTCGATCGTGGCATTCGGAGTCACAAAGTTAGATGTCCCTACCGCGAGCAGGTCGGCGCCCACGATTAAAAATTCAACCGCGTCTTTCCAGTCGCGGATTCCGCCGGAAGCGATGATCGGACAGCCGAATGCTTTTTTAACATCATGCACATATCGCAGCGCAACGGGTTTGATGGCCGGGCCGCTTAAGCCTCCGCTGTCGCGTGCGATGCGTGACTTGCGTTTATAAATATCGATCACCATGCCGCGCAAAGTATTAATCAAGCTAATCCCTGTCACGCCCTGATCTAGAACTTTTCCAGCAATTTCGACCACATCGCCGAGCTCGGGTGAAAGTTTCGCCATAAGAACCATGTCTGTTTGGTCGCGAATCGCTTTGATGACATCAAGAATCAATTCCTGCTTGCGCATAAATCCTGCACCGCCCTTTTCAACATTGGGGCAAGAAAGATTCACTTCCAGCATCGCGAAATCTTTTTTTATTACATCCAGTTTTTTGGCCATAATTCCGAACTCTGCGGTGGTTTCGGCGGCAATACTTAAAATCCACGGTGTTTTCTGTTTGCGGATTTTCGGCATTTTATTTTCAATGAATTCATCCAGGCCTTTATTTTGCAAACCGATCGCATTGATCATGCCCGCCGCGGTTTCGCATATCCGCGGCATCGGATTTCCTTCGCGCGCATGCAATGTCACCGTCTTCGCGATGACGGCGCCAAGCTTGTCATAATCGATATAAGCTTCCATTTCCGTCGTTGTTCCGAAAGTTCCGGAAGCCACCGTCACCGGATTTTTAAACGTTAAATGTTTAATTCGTGTCGCGAGGTCGATTTTAGTTTTTCTATTTATCTTTTTAGTTTTCATTTTTATATTATTTGCGCCAGCAATGGTTTTTCGAAACCGTCGCGATCAGTCTCCGCCTTACCCTCACCAACCTACGCGGATGGAGCAAACTCCAACCGCGTAGGCTTTCATTACCGGCCCATTTCCACTAATTGATCAAATGCAAAAATAGGCCCTTCAGTACAGGATGGAACCCAGCCTTCAGGGGTTTTGACCATGCATCCGAGGCAAATACCCATACCACAGCCCATGGTCTGATCTAGTGAAGCTTCGCCCGGAATCTCGTACTTATTCGCGATCATCATGACGGCATTCATCATAGGCATCGGCCCGCAAGTCTGAATAAAAATATTTTCGGCGCCTTCTTTTTCAATCACATCCTCAAGCAGCAAAGTCACGCGTCCTTTCACTCCGTAAGAACCGTCATCGGTTGAAAACAAGACCTTCGCCTTCACTTGAGCGAGTTCTTTTTTCGGCATGACTTCCTGTTTGGACTTTGTTCCCACAAGCAAATAATCAGATTTATTTTTTTCGGCGAAGAAAACAAGCGGCGGAACACCGACACCCCCTGCGACCAAAACGCGTTTGGATCTGGGCATTTTTACGGCAAATGGATTGCCAAGCGCGCCCATGACTTTAACTTCATCGCCTTTTTTCTTTTGTGATAAAAGCTGCGTGCCATATCCCAAAATTTCATAAAGAACTTCAATGCGGTCGCTGCTCACACGGTAATAACTGAATGGACGGCGCAAATAAGGATCATGCTTGCCACCGATTTGAATCATGAGAAACTGGCCCGGCTTCACGTTGCGGGCCAAATTTTTGGAACGGAAAGTCAGTTTGAAATATTTTTCGTTGATGCGGTTATTTTCAACAATCGCAACTGTTTCGTCAAAAAGCGGTCGAGCCATTTTTAAACCTGTATTGACTGATGTTTGCGGCACTCTTCGTGATACTCCTTAATCGATTTCACTTCCGGCTGAGCGCCCCGCACCGATTGAAGCCCGAGCAACGCGGCTTTCGCGGCATTGAGAGTCGTAATGCAAGGCACCTTAAAGGAAACCGCCAGCGAACGGATTTTGCCTTCATCAAGCATCGGCCCTTTGCCATTAGGCGTATTGATAATCAAATCGATTTTTCGAGCCTTGATTAAATCCACCGCATTCGGACTACCTTCACTGATTTTTTTAAGTTCTTCTACCGCTATTCCCTGCTCTCGCAGAATAGCGGCCGTGCCTTTAGTGGAAAGAATTTTATAGCCGAGTTCCGCAAAACCTTTGGCAATATCAATTACCTGTTTTTTATCGGTATTTTTCACACTAACAAAAACATTACCCTCTTTCGGAATATGCGACATCGCCGCGTCCTGCGATTTGTAAAACGCGAGGCCGAAGTCATAATCAATTCCCATAACTTCGCCGGTTGATTTCATTTCGGGCGAAAGAATAATATCGACGCCCGGAAATTTGACGAAAGGAAATACGGATTCTTTAACTGTGAAATAAGGCGGCGTAATTTCCGTCGTGAAGCCAAGCTCCTCCAAAGTCGCCCCCACCATAACCTGAGCGGCCAGTTTTGCGAGCGGCACACCGATGGTTTTACTTACGAAAGGCATCGAGCGTGAAGCGCGCGGATTCACCTCGAGACAATAAAGCGTATTTTTTACGATCGCGTATTGCACATTCATGAGGCCGACAATGCCAAGCTCGTACGCCAACTCTTTTGTTTTCTGAACCACTTCCTGATGCATTTGCTTTGAAACCGAAAATGTCGGAATTACCGAAGCGGAATCACCGGAATGAATTCCCGCTTCCTCGATATGCTCGAGCACCGAACCGACGACGGCCAGTTTTCCGTCAGAAATGAGGTCCACATCCAGTTCAGTCGCATTCTCAAGAAATTTATCGATTAGAATCGGATGATTGTCGCTGGCTTCAACCGCCTGTTGCATAAATTTTTTCAATTGCGTTTCATCGTAAGCAATTTCCATCGCCCGTCCCCCGAGTACGTAAGAAGGACGCACAACCACCGGGTAACCGACTTCCTTGGCGATCTTGCAGGCCTCATCAAAACTTTGCGCGATGCCATTGGCCGGCTGCTTAATGCCGATTTTCTGAAGCAATTGTTTAAAACGGTCGCGGTCTTCGGCGCGGTCAATCGCGTCTACCGAAGTTCCGAGGATCTTGACGCCGTTCGCGGCAAGTCCTGTCGCTAAATTAAGCGGTGTCTGCCCGCCCAATTGCAAAATCACGCCTTCAGGTTTTTCTTTTTCGTAAATTGCGAGTACATCTTCCAAAGTCAGCGGTTCAAAATAAAGTTTATCCGCCGTGTCATAATCCGTACTGACTGTTTCAGGGTTTGAGTTAACCATGATGGTTTCATATCCGCGCGCTTTTAAGGCGAATACGGCATGGACACAGCAATAATCAAATTCAATTCCCTGGCCGATGCGGTTGGGGCCGCCGCCCAAAATCATGACTTTCTTTTTATTTGAAACAACGACTTCATCTTCTTCCTGATAGGTGGAATAGAAGTAAGGCGTATAAGCTTGAAACTCCGCGGCGCAAGTATCCACCAGTTTATAAACCGGCTGAATCTTCGCGGCTTTGCGCAAGGACCGGACCTCGTCTTCTTTTTGCCCCCATAAAAATGCCAGCTGGCGGTCTGAAAAGCCGTATTTCTTGGCCTTCAATAAGAGCGCCTGACGTTTCTCCGGAGATGAAGCGGCCACAAGTTCTTTTTCCAAATCGACAATTTGTTTCAGCTGCGCCAAAAACCATTGATCGATAAAGCTGGCATCAAAGATTTCCTGGATTGTCGCGCCGCAAAGAAAAGCGTATTTTAGATAAAACATGCGGTAGTCATGCGGGGTTTTAATTTCCTCGAGAATTCTATTTTTTAATTCCGCGTTCTGCGGCGCGGTTTTTAAAAAGCCCAAATAATCTTCACGTGCGGACAAATCAATCTCAAACACTTTATCTTTACCGTCGGCTCCGAATCCAAAGCGCTTGATTTCAAGCGACCGCAATGCTTTCTGAAAAGCTTCCTTGAAAGTGCTGCCGAGCGACATGACTTCGCCCACTGATTTCATCTGTGAGGAAAGCCGGCTGTCGACGCCTTCGAATTTTTCAAAAGCAAAGCGCGGAATTTTAACCACGCAATAATCAATCGAGGGCTCAAA
>JAYSWD010000079.1:0-1909 GCA_043718225.1 Candidatus Omnitrophota bacterium | reverse complement strand
CTATTTATATCAATTAAGCGCACCTTCAAAAAAATGAAAAGAAGGCATTTTTATATTTGAGATTCCTCAAGTACATTTATGTGAGTCGATACATTTTTAACATTGTAAAGAAGGGAAGGTGAATTTTGGAGTGCGCCCCGAAAGTTGGACAGTTGGGAGTAAAAGGATTGAGCTAAAATAGCCCCGCAGCGAAAAAAGGGGTAGAACATGAAAGCGAGAAGGAAGTTTGCGGTTGAATTTAAACGCAAGGTTGTTGAGGAAGTGCGATCCGGTGTTTTGAGTGTTGCGCAAACAATGCGGCAATACGAGCTGGCTTCGAATCTGGTTTACCGGTGGATGGATGAATATGATCACGGAAAACTGGATAATGAACCCACGGCTCAGGGGGCGCTCGAAAATAAGATTGCCGAGTTGGAACGTAAAGTGGGCAGACAGGCTATGGAGATTGAGTTTTTAAAAAAAACCGAGGATGTGTATCGAGCGAAGCTCAGCGCGCAGTTATCCGGGCCCATTCGCAAGGAAGTATCCTCGGGCGGTGTCAAATGAATGCCATGCCTCGCAGTACGTATTATTACAAACCCCGAAATCCAGATCGCAGTCAACTTCTCAAAAAAATTGAAACAATCGTGGTGGAGAATGCCGGATATGGTTATCGACGCGTGACCAAGACGCTCCACCGTCTGGGGATTCGAGTCAATCACAAGGTCGTCCGACCGTTGATGAAGGAGCACGGTTTAAGCTGTCGGAAAAAGCGTGGGTTTGTGATTCACACGACCGATAGCAACCACCCGTATCCGGTGCACCCGAATCTCATCAAAAATCTGGTTGTGGAAAGGCTCAATCAGGTTTGGGTATCGGATATCACCTACGTACGAATGCGCCGCGGCTTTGCTTATCTGGCTGCGATTTTGGATGCTTTATCGCGGAAAGTAGTGGGCTACGCCGTGGCGAAGATGATCACGCGAGCACTCACGATCGAGGCGTTAAAACGCGCGATTGAAAACCGTCAGCCACCCGAAGGTTGTATTCATCATTCGGATCGTGGTGTGCAGTATGCAGCGCATGACTACGTTGATTTGCTGAGAGAAAATAAATTTCAAATCAGTATGTCGGCCAAGGGCAATCCGTATGACAACGCAAAGGCGGAAAGTTTTATGAAAACCTACAAATGCGAGGAGGTTTATTTGACGGAATACGAAACGTTTGAGGATGTCGCGGTCAATGCCGAGCGGTTTATTGAGGTTGTTTATAACGCCAAACGCCTACACTCCTCTCTGGGTTATTTGCCACCCAATGAATTTGAAGCTGCGTGGAGGCAAAAACATCCGGAAACGGAGAAAAAAGTGGCGTGAAAGTTATCCAGATATTAACATCATCCACAAAGAAAGAAAAAAGAACCAAAAAAGAAAGAAACAGCTGCTACTATTTTTTTAATCCTTTTAATACTTTCTGTCCAACGTTAGGGGTTCACTCCACCGGCTTCCTTTTCATCAATAATTCCTTGCAAATGGAGCCTATTCAACTCAAGCTCCTGCTCTAAATCCTGAATGCGGGAGTCGGGCCTCGAAGAAGGCGGTATTTTTATTTCTTTTTTGGCTTCATTTTTTATTTTGGGTTCGAAGGATGCGGCCACAGGCTCTTCAAAAACAATGAGGAAATAACGATCTTTTTTGGCCGGCACTTTGAAGGGAATGATTTCGAGTGTAACGTCGATAAAATTTTCATTGTATTTCATCCGCGCGGCTTTTGTTTTAAAGGAAGTATTTTCTTTTGCGACTTTTTTAACGGCATTGTGCAGCTCTAAAAATAAACCTTCGTGGACCATTTTGAGCAAATTAAAACTCGGCGTTCCGGGTAAGTGTTTCAGGTACCGGCTTGTGTCCCCGCGAAATTGAATGACATCCATAGC
>JAYSWD010000078.1:0-18364 GCA_043718225.1 Candidatus Omnitrophota bacterium | reverse complement strand
GCTTTCTCCAGCTTTCCGCGTGAAGGGTAATATCATTCTTAATTATCCGGATGTCTCAGGTATTCAGCTCACTCTGGGCGATACTTTAAATGTGGCTTGGACACGTTTTGGTGATATCGGTAATGTGAGAATTGAATATTTTAACGGAACTTCATGGAGCCCCATTACCGCAGTAGCCCATATGGATAACGACAACCCTTATCCTATATTGCTTGATTTGCCGAATACAAACGTGGCGACAGTCGGCGCAAGAATCCGAGTATCGGATGCTGATGATGCTACCGTTATCGATACATCGGCCAATGCATTTCAGGTCCTGCCCAAGATTGTGATTACTAGACCCTCAAACGGCATGGCTTGGCAGGTTAACGATACAGAAAACATTTTGTGGAGTTATATAGGCTCAAATGTTTCGGCCGTCAAAATTGATTATTCCAAAGATGGCGGCGTCAATTACAACGACAGTATTACTACCTCCACTCCCAATAATGGCAGCTACGGGTGGCTTATTCCCGATGATATTCAATCCACAACAAATATGAAAGTGCGCATTACAACTTTGCCGGAATCAGATCCGTTCAAGGTTATCAAGGTTTCAGTCGGTCAATTCAAAATTATTGGTAAATTGAATATAACCTCTCCTGGATTAACCGATAAATGGGGAGTTGGAACAACCAAAAATATTCGCTGGTCACGCACGGGGTCGATTGCCTTTGTGCGCCTTGATTACACGGTCAATGGTGGCGGTATATGGAATCAGGTATCCGCGTCATTGCCCGGCGGCAGTGGCGATACGGGATATGATTGGCCGATTCCAAACGTGGCCGGCATCGTATCCACCAATGTAGCGATGCGTGTTTCTGATTTGGCAGATTCATCAGTCTTTGATTTAACCGGTTCCGATGCAAGTGATACTACTTTCTCAATCGTGCCGTCGTTCACCGTAACTGCACCGGTGCTTAATCAAAAACTGCCTGTAAATAAAAACTTTAATATTACATGGAATCGCCAGGGTCAAAATCCGACAGTCAATCTTTACTATTCAGTTGATGATTTTACAGGTCCGGGTATTCCGATAGTCGCAGGCGACGCGCCGGTACCCAATACAGGTTCGTATACATGGGCCGTCCCTGATTTTTCGCAAATTGCTACGGGTCCGTTAAGTGTAAAGGTGCGTGTCGCTTATACGGATGATTTAACAGTCTATGACGATTCAGACTTCTTTCAGCCCGTTTCAGGTTTTACTGTGGTTTCGCCGAATGGCCCCGCTGACAAATGGGATGTGGAAAGTTCACAAACCATTCGCTGGACCGCGACCAGCACGAATGTTTCGCAAGCCCGAATTAAATATTCCATCGACGGCGGCCTTAGTTATCCATTTACATTGACATCGACTGCTGACAATACCGGCGCGGTGGATGCACAGCGTTCATGGGTTTGGCCATCCGTGACAGATACTATTTCCGCACAGTTTAAAGTCAAGGTGGAAGATAAAAATGATTCAACAGCCTTTGATGAGTCAGATGCCAACGCAAAAATCCGGGCTTCCTTCGCGCTGCAAACTCCGAATGCTTCGGGAATTGAACTGCGAGTGGCTGACACCTATAACATCATATGGACATCGGTAGGAACGGTAGGTGCTGTTGTACTTGCTTATTCGAAAGATGATTTTGCGACGACTTCGCTGATTAACGGCGGAGCGAGTATGGCCAATGACGGGCTTTATGAATGGACAATTCCCGATGACATTACGCCCACTTCAACCGTAAAAGTACGCGTACGCAGTAGCACGGATAATGATGCCTTTGATATTTCTGATAACGCTTTCAAAATCAAAGGACATTTTACGGTTACTAAGCCTAACGGAGCAGACCGTTTTAAAATTGGTTTAAGTAATACAATTGAATGGACTACGGTAGGTAATATTCCAAACGTCAAAATCATTGCTTATTCAACTTTGGCGGGGGACACGGGTTTCCCGTATACAGTGGCGGCGCCGCTTGTGATTTCAAATAATGCGGTCAATGTGCCCAATGGAAATAAAGTTTTCACATGGACACCCATTCCCAATTTACCATCCGCGCGTATTCGGGTTCAAGTAATCGACTTTAATGACAATACAGTTTTGGATGAATCAAACGCTGACTTTAGAATTCAGGGTCAATTCACAGTCACACCCGCATTGTTTACAGCTATTCCCGTTGGCAACAATCGAACCATTACATGGACATGGGGCGGTAATATTGCTACGGCGAAGATCGAGTATTCAGTCAATAACGGACCGTATATCCCCATTATCGAAAATGAGCAGGGCACCGCGGATGATGGCATTGTCACAAATGACGGCTCATTTAGTTGGCTTGTGCCGGACACGATTTCTACCAATGTTAAATTACGAATTCAAGATCCGAACGATACTGAAGTTGAATCGATATCAAGTCAGTTCAAGATTTATGGAACCATTGAGCTGACGTCTCCCAATGGTGGACAGCGCTGGGTTGTAAATGAAAACCGGTCGATTGAATGGAATCAAACCGGTACGATTCCGAATGTCAAAATTGAATATTCGGTTAATAACGGTTCATCGTGGCTGAATGTAGCCGAATCAGAAGGAACTCCGAATGACGGTATTGTGGCTAACGCTGGCAGCTTTTCGTGGAATATTCCAAATAGTTTGACTAATTTGGCACTGGTGCGCGTCAGTGATCCAACTGACCCAGTTCAGGTTATTGATGTATCCGATGGCGCGTTCCAAATTGATTACTATTACATCACATGGATTCTGGTAGATCTTTTGACGAACGTCAATTTAGATCAATTGACAGTCGAATCAACAGACGGGTGGGTTCAGTCGGGACTTATTTCTCCGGTGACTCACGGGCATCCGGCCGGTGCCTATGTGGCGAAATGGTCGCGTCCTGAATATGGAGACGTGTTAAAGAATTTCGTTTCTGACCAAGATCAAACTATAACCATCTTTGTTGAAACGCAAGTTGTTCATATTTGGGAAGCTGTGTCTGACATTGCGTATAACACCGAACTCGACCGGGTTTCCATTGCGACAACTTTGCGCCGTGACGGTGGAATTGTTTCCGGCGCGACTGGCTGTAACGTAGCATTTTATGATGCCGGCGTTAAAATTAAAGAATTTGTAAGCACGACGGCACCTGATGCTCAAGGTTTTTATAACTTTTCATGGACGGCACCGACGGGTTTGGTGAGCGGAAAAATTTACAATATCGTGACATCCGTTCCTATTGTAACGGGCGCTGTTTTCAAAACTCCCCGCACATTCAATATCACTGATGTGGCAAAGTTACAGTCGGTGCAAAATACAATCAATTCGAAACTTGATACGTCGCTTTCCGCCGCGCGCGATTCGATTAACACCAACGTTTCATCATCGCTTGCAGCGCAAACAGTCGTTGTTCGGGCCGATCTCGCAGCGCAAAAGTTGTCTGTGGAACAAAAACTGGATGCTCAAACCGGGATCATCAACACCGCAATGAGCACCTTGACAGGTTCGCTCGTGAGTTTAGAACAAGCGACCGTTGATATTCAATCCGCAACAACTGATCTCGATGCTACCAATAAACGCTTTGCGGGACGTCTCTTGATTCCTCAAGTCGCGTTGATTGGCGAAAATCTTGTTATTCGTTATCGCGGCGCGGGCGAAGGTTTGAAACCTGTCCTCAAAATCGTTGATACAGAAGGCGCGTCGATTGTTGAGCGCCAGACGATGAAGCCGGTTGCGGGTACAGCGGGTTTATATGAATTTGTTGTCGAGTCAATCACAAGCGCTGATTATGAACCCGGAAAATCAATTGCCTTAACCGTGAATGAACCGATCAACGGCAACTTCGACGCGGGTTCAATTTTTATTGAATCGACTTCCTTGACAGCCGTTCAGGGTATGATCGCCTCGAATGCCGGTTCGAAGAAAATCTTGCAGGGCATTGAAGAAAAAATGACCTCCATGTCTAAAACCATGGCTGAAGGAGGCTATATTGGCCAATTGTTGGAAACTCTCAAGGCTGATATAGATAAGCTGCCCGCCAAACTCAACGCGGATAAAAATAATTCCAAAATGGCTATTCAAATCAATCAAGTGGCAAATAAAATTGATTCGCTTGCCGGAGATGAGGGCCTTAATCTTTCTGAATTAATGCAGGTTTCAGTTCAAGAAGGGATTGAGCAAGCTCCTGGATTGCGAGAAATTCGCCAACGAACGGATAAAATCCAGGGTGCGATTGAGATTGTTCAGGAAAAAATTGAAAAGAACTTAATGGGAGATGACGCGCCAATTATTAAGGTGGTCTACTCTTAAGGTCCTTGGACGAACTGTAAAAAAATTACCCCTTTCGTTTCTGCCTCAAGATGCCGATAATATCGAAGCCTCGTATAGCAGGACCAAGGAGTTCTTTCATGGCTTTTAAAGTTTCGTTTTTTAGAGTCAAAAGCTTTTATTCGTTCGGATTGTTGCTTTTAGGCGTTATCACCGCATTGCCGTTGAACGCGTTTTCTCAAGCGGTGGAGCGGGAGCCCGTTACTATTAGCGTTGTCGCGGCAAATCCTTCCAAAGAAAAAACACAAACCATTCCTGTCAAAATTGACCTGCCCCAGGAAGTAAAACCCGAAGATATTCTTGAAAAAGGGGAGCTTGAGGTTCAATACGACGATGCGCGTTCGACCTATTTTCTTTTTAACAAAGAAGTCACGTTAAAGCCTCTCGAAACACGGGTTTTTAATGTTATCGTCCGGAATGTGTGGATGATTCCTGAGGCTAAGATCGCGGAGCTGCGCTCTTATACGAATTTATTACTCGATCGATTGAAGAAAAGTGAATATTTTGAGTCAGCAAAAAAGCTTGCCGACGGAATTTTTGTTAAATTGGACGGTGTTATAGCCAAGCAAAAAGACGAGACGTTGGGCCAAAAACAGCGTATCGGCGCTTATCGCGTTAATTTACAAATTCTCGAACAGGTCAAAGAAGATTTGGCCAAGATGGAAAAAATCCTGACTTTCCAGGGCGGACCGCCGGTTCCCGATATGTTGCAACAATCAAAGGTGAAATCCGACGCGCCATCGACGAAGACAACCTGGTTGATTATTTTCTGCATTATTGTTTTTATCGCATTGCTCGGAACGCAATTCTTTTTCACTTGGCACCGCCGTGCCGCTTCCGAGAAATCATTTTCCGACAAGCAAAAGCAAAATCTTCCCGGATCATCCGCTAAACCATCTGAAAAGGGGTAGCGGGAGTTATGTTGAGCGTCACCCTTTTATCCGCGAGCGCCGTACTTTTTGAGGGTGAAGCAACCAAGGTTATTCTGCCGGGTGAAAAAGGAATTTTTGAAATCGGCTTTTTTCATAAACCGTTCATCAGTCGCCTTTTGCCGGGAAGCGCATGGGTGGATAATAAAGAATTTCTGATCCGGCATGGCGTCGCCAAAGTTAAGAGCAACCGCGTGATCGCGATGGTAGAACTGGAAACAGGAGCCAGCAGCCGTGCCACTTGACCTCCTTGGAGAATTCTATTGATGAGCAGAAACCTGGCGCTGACGATCATCTTTTCATTATGCATTCTCGGGCCCTCCGCGGTTTTCGCGGCGACGGGGTTCGCGAGTATTCAAGCGTTGGGCCGTAATCCCACCGCGGCGCCTAAAATTCTCACCGCCATGACACTGTGTTTGGCATTCGCGGAAGCGGTCGCGATTGTTGCGTTTTTAGTCGTTTGGCAGCTTTATGCTGTCGTGAATTAATCCGAGCTTTTGCAAAAGATCAAATTTTAATTTCGAAGCAGCATCGACGGAGAAAAGAAAATGCCTTTTATGGGAATGCTTGTGTTTTTGGTGCTTTTTTGCGGCGCACTGATGTATGGCATGTACCGGGTTTTGGGCAAGCAGGCAACGCAGGCGGCCGATCGCTTTTCGACAATGAGCGATGATTTCGAAAAGAAAAAAGCGGAACTCAAAAAGCTGACGCAGGACACGGAATTAAAAGCTGCACAATTGATTGCGGCTGCGCAGTTGGAATGCGACCAGCTGCGGTCTCAATCCACCGAGGAAATCCAATCGTCAAGACTTAAGATCGTTCAGGAAGCGCGTCACGAAGGCGAACGCATCGTGAGCGATGCCATGAAGGCCCGCGACGCGATGCGGCTCGAACTTGTAGAAGAAATGCACGCTAAGACGATTGATGCCGCCTGCCAGCTGATTCTCACGATGTTTCCTTTGGAATTGCGCCAAGATGTGCATGATTATTGGCTGAATGAATTACTCGAGCACGGCCTTGAAGCCTTAGACCGCTTTGAATCGCGTGAAGATATGAAAGCGGTTGAAGTTCTTTCCGCTTTTCCGCTCAGTGAAACCCACCGTGAAAAAATTCTTAAAAGTATTCAAAAAAAAATTAATACCGAGCTTAAGCTCATTGAAAAAGTCAGCCCCGATTTAGTCGCCGGCCTGCGTATGACATTAGGGCATTTGGTGCTTGAAGGTTCGCTTTCTGAAAAATTAAAAGGGGCGGCGCTGAATGCTAAAAACCACCACCACTGAAAACATCCCGACGAAACCGCTTTTTGACGTTCGCGAAGTTGGGCGCGTCAGCTCGGTCCGTGAATTCATTGTCGAAGTCGAGGGACTGCCGTCCTGTCTCAACGGGCAGCGTGTTGAATTCTCCAACGGCGACCTGGGAATGGTCATGGGCTTTACCGAAAAAAAGGTGCTTGTGCTTGCCTTTGGCGCCAAAGCCCGTATCAGCGCCGGCGACCAAGTTTATTCCCGCGGAGAACCTTTTTTAGCGCCGGTGGGTGATTCGTTTGTGGGGCGGGTTGTAACCAGCCTCGGAAAGCCTTTTGATAGCGATCCCAATTTGAAAGTGGACATGGAGCGCCCTATTTTTTTTGAGGCTCCGGGTGTTATGGAACGCAATCCTGTCTGTGACGCGCTTGAAACGGGGATTCGCACGATTGACTCGAGTTTTCCGATCGCGAAAGGACAGCGCCAGCTGATCATCGGCGATCAAATGACGGGCAAGACGACTATATTGACGGATACTATTCTGAATCAAAAAGGCAAGAATGTGATTTGCATTTATTGCTCGATCGGACAAAGCCGTTCATCCTTTTTGAAAGTATTGCGTCTTTTGAAGGAAAAAGGCGCGATGGAATATACCGCGGTATACGCGGGCATTGCTTCCGCGCCGCTCGGCGAACAATATCTCGCGCCTTACTCCGCCGTGGCTTTAGCTGAATATTACGCGTCGAAAGGCAAGGATGTTTTTGTCGCGTTCGATGATTTGGGGAAGCATGCCTGGGTTTATCGCCAGCTTTCGCTTTTACTGCAAAGATCTCCTGGTCGCGAAGCCTATCCCGGTGATATTTTCTATTTGCATTCTCAGCTTCTGGAACGCGCCGGAAAATTCGCGGAAGACTTGGGCGGAGGAACCATTACTTTTTTCCCGGTTGTGGCAACTATTCAGGGCGATATTACCGGTTATATTCAAACTAACCTGATTTCGATTACCGACGGACAGCTTTATTTAAGCACCAATTTGTTTCAACGCGGATTCCGTCCGGCGATTGACTTTGGACTTTCCGTTTCCCGTATCGGTAACCGCGCTCAATGCGACGCCATGAAAGAAGTCAGCGGAAAACTACGCCTTGAATATTTGCAGTATCAGGAATTGCTGCGAATGACAACGATGAAAGCCGACTTATCGGATGCCGCCGAAGCCCGCCTGAGGCGCGGCGAAATGGTTTCCCAGCTGTTTATTCAATCGAACGGGCAGCCTTCCTCGCTTTCGGAACAAATTATTTTTCTTTTTTCGATTCGCGAAAAAATTCTGGAAGCTTATCCCCAGGAATGGACGCGTTTCAAATCGCATATCTCAAGCTGGATGAAAGATCATCATCCCGATGTCGTGGCCGAAGTCGCGACCGGCAAAAAAATCACCCCGGATTTAAAAGAAAAATTAAAAAAGGCCATCGAGCAATTCTTAAAAAGCGGAGCCGCGGCTTGATTCCGATTATTAAGCTTAAAAAGGATGTAGAGTTTAATTCCGAGCTGAAACATGTGGTGGATGCGTTGAAAGGAATTGCTATGAACCGTTATTTATCGCTGCAGAAACAGTTGACTCTTTTTGAGCGCTTTCCGGTTTTGGCGGGTGAGTTATTGGAAGGTATCGCGGTGGATAAAATTGACCATCCTTATATCCGTTCTCATAATAAACGGACGGCGGTGCTCATGGTGACTTCCGACGGCGGTTTTGTGGGTAGTATGAACGCGCAGGTGATTAATGCCGGATTAGCCGAAGGCGGCCCCGATGCCATTTTGGCGGTGATCGGTGACCGCGGCGCTTCAGCGCTTCAAGATATGAAAAAACAGTTTCATAAGTTTCCCGGAATCGAAGATAAAAAACGTGCCCAGCTCGCGTTTCAAGTTCGTGAAAAAATGCTGGGGTATATTTCCGAAGGGCAATGCGGCCGATTTGTCGTGGTTTATCCCAAGCCGATAACGATGTCCTATCAGAAAGCGACAGTTGAAACCATGCTGCCTTGTGAGCAGTGGATTTCTGATAAAGGCGTAAACAACGATCCGTCCCAGGAAGTGCTTTGGGAATCCGAGCCGCAGGATATTTTGGCCTATGTCGCGACTTTTTGGGTTGAGCACCGGCTCGATGAAATATTTTCCATCACGCGGGTCGCGGAATTGGGTTCGCGCGTGATGAATTTAGAGGGCAGCTTTCAGGAAGTAATCCGCCAAGGTAAAAAAATTAAGCTGCAGTATCATCGCGCGCGGCATGAGGTGATTGACCGCAGCATGCGCGAAGTTTTTGCTTCGCAGCTTTTATTCAGCCGTCTTGAAGAAGAGGAGTCGGCCCAGTGAGCAATTTTATGAGTGAGAAATTCTAAATGAGCGAAAAGACGGAAAAGAAAAAAGGCTGGGTTGTCGGTGTCGAAGGGCCGGTTGTCGAAGTTAAATTTGACGCGTCGCAGGTCCTGCCCGGAATTTATGAAGTGCTCGAAACGAAAACGCAAGACGGACGGCGGCTTGTGCTGGAAGTGGCGGAACACCGCAAAGGCAATGTCGTGCGCTGTGTGGCCATGTCATCCGCGCTTAACTTGCAGCGTGGCGCGCCTGTCAAAGAAATGGGGCTTTCAATTGAAGTGCCGACAGGTCCGGAATGTTTCGGAAGAATCATGAATGTTCTCGGTGAGCCGATTGACCGTGCGGGTCCGATTGTAACCAAGGAAACGCGCCCGATTCGCAGCCGCGCCGCTTCAAAAAAGCTGGATAAAAAAGAAGTCGAATCCGAACGCGTTGAAGTTCTTGAAACCGGCATCAAAATCATCGACTTGCTTTTCCCGATGGTGAAGGGCAGTAAAACCGGGATTTTAGGCGGCGCCGGTCTTGGAAAGAGTGTTTTGATTTTGGAACTCATTCAGCATATCGCCGACCGGCATCAGGGCGCCTTTGTATTCACGGGTGTGGGAGAACGTGTGCGCGAAGGTAATGAACTTTACCATGAAATGAAGCAGCATCACTTATTGGAAAAGGGAATGCTGATTTACGGACAAATGAATGAACCTCCCGGCGCGCGTTTTTTGGCCGCGTCAACGGGTGTCACCATGGCGGAATATATCCAGAAGCAAAACAAAGATGTTTTATTTTTCGTGGATAATATTTTCCGTTTCGTTCAGGCCGGTGCTGAAATTTCCACGCTCTTGGGACGCGTTCCGTCCGAAACGGGTTATCAACCTACGATTGCATCCGAAGTCAGTGAGTTTCACGAGCGTATCCGCGCGGCGGAAGGCGGCGGATCCGTCACCGCGATCGAGGCTGTTTACGTACCCGCGGACGATTTAACCGACCTTGCGGTTGTCACGATTTTCACTTATCTTGACTCAATTATGGTTCTTTCACGCGAACGGGTTCAATTAGGGCTTTATCCGTGTATTGATCCGCTGCTGTCTTCTTCAGCGAATCTTGCGCCTGAGGTGATCGGAGAACAGCATTATAAAATCGCCATGGATGTTTTGCGTATGCTCAGCCGCTATGAAGAGCTGCGCCGCATTGTCTCGGTTGTGGGAGTCGATGAAATTTCAAAAGCGGACCGCACTATTTATGAACGCGCGCGTAAAATCCAAAATTTCTTAACCCAGCCCTTTGTGGTCGCGGAAGTTTTCTCAGGAATGAAAGGCGCTTACGTCACAACCCAGGAAACATTAAGCGGCTGCGAGCGAATCCTTGCCGGGCGTTGTGACAAAGAAACTGAAGATAAATTTTATATGATCGGAGCGTTGCCGTGAAGCAGCGTAGTATTAAAATCGGCGAAGTTCTTTTTTTAGAAGGGCTTTTGACGAAACAGCAGCTGGCAATTGCGCTGGATATTCAAAAAAAAACCGGCGAATTTTTAGGTGATATATTAGTGAAAAATAAAATGATTTCGGAATCTGAGCTGGCGATTTCACTGTCAAAGCAGTTTGAGATTCCGTTTACGCCGCTTAATTTTGACGAGATTGACTGGGAGGTCCCGCGGCATTTTGTGACATTGCTTGCCGATCAAAACTGTTTTCCCTACGCACAAGACAGCGCGTCGATCACAACGACGATTCATAATCCTTTGGACGCGTGGATGATCAGTCAAATCGAGTCTTCCGCTAACGGACGATCCGTAAAATTCACGCTCTCAACTAAAACTAAAATTCAGGAAGCAATTAATGAACTTCGAAAACGGGCTTTCAACGGGAAAGGACGGAGGGCGTAATGGACCAAAGTGAAATCGACCGGCAAAAAGACAAACAGTCGGGTCAGCTCAAAAAAATCGGCCAGTACCTAATTGAAAAAAAACTGCTTACGGATGCGCAGCTTCAATCCGCTTTAAGCCAGCAAACGGACAACAACCGCTTCCTGGGACAGACTTTTGTCGACAATGGTTGGGTGACAGAAGAGCAGGTCATGATGGGTTTGGCAGACCAGTATAAGATGCCGTATATGCGCCTCCAGGATTCCAAGATCGATAAGATGATCACGGAAGTTGTGCCGCTTAAAGTTGTTTTGCATTATCACGTCATGCCCGTTAAAGTTGAAGGCTCGCGGCTTGTTGTCGCGATCGCTAACCCTCAGGATATCCGCCTGCTGGACGGATTAAGTTTAACTCTTCATCATAAGTTTTCAATTTCTCCGGTTCTTTCGACGGAGGCTGAAATTGAAAAAGCGGTTGCTCGATATTACGGCCTGGGTGCCGAAACCATCGGACAGATTCTTGATAAAAAAGAAAAAAATGCTTTCAGCGGTGACGAATTAGCACAAGAAGCGATTGAGGATATTCAGAAGGGGCAGGGAGCCGCTTCTGTCATTCGGCTCGTGAATCAAATTCTTTTGGAGGCGCATGAACGCCGCGCAACCGATGTGCATTTTGAACCCTATCGCGGAAAATTCCGTTTACGGTATCGTGTGGATGGAATGCTTGAAACTGTTGATACGCCGGATGATATGCGGCGCCTTTTTCCCGCCATTATTTCCCGCATCAAGGTTTTGTCGGGCCTGGATCTTGTCGAGCGCCGTATTCCTCAGGACGGACGGGCTTCGGTCACCGTGGGTGAACGCAAATTGGATTTGCGAACTTCGATTTTGCCCAGTTCTGCGGGCGAAGGTGTCGTTATTCGAATTCTGCCCGACCAGATGATTTTGGATCTGAAAGAACTGGGGTTAAACGGAAAAAATCTCGAGACCATTGAGACCATGATTACAAAGCCCTATGGTCTTATTTTTGTGACCGGTCCGACCGGCAGCGGAAAAAGCACGACACTTTACAGCTGTTTAAAACGAATCAATAAAGAAGACACAAAAATTATTACCGTAGAAGACCCGGTGGAATATGAATTGGAAGGCGTTCTGCAAGTTCCGATTAATACGGCAGTTGGTTTGACCTTTGCGAAAGGGCTGCGCAGTATGCTGCGGCATGACCCTGATGTCATGATGGTGGGAGAGGTGCGCGATTTGGAAACTGCCGAACTCGCGATTCGGATCGCTTTGACCGGCCATTTAGTGCTCTCAACTTTGCACACGAATGACGCGGCAAGCGGCTTCACACGTTTGATTGATATGGGCATACCGCCTTTCTTGCTTGTTTCATCCATTCGTTGTTTAGTTGCGCAGCGCCTGATTCGAATGCTGTGTCCGCATTGCAAAAAGGAGGATAAATCTGAAGTTCTGCCGCTCGGTAAAGTCTTTACGGCGGTGGGCTGTTCACGCTGTCATGGGTCGGGATATTGGGGCCGAAAAGCGATTTATGAGGTTTTGCAAGTCTCGCCCGCTATTCGTAAGCTGGTCATGGCCAAGGCTTCTTCCGATGAGATTAAGGCGAAAGCGATCGAAGAGGGCATGCAGACTTTGGGCCAGGAAGGCCTGATTAAGGTCCAGGAAGGATTGACGACGCCGGAAGAAGTGATGCGAATTTCAACCGATGATTTATAAGCGTGACACCGATTTTTTCCGGGAAAGCGGCAATCTATCTTTGATTCTGGGTCCCCGCCTGCGCGGGGATGACAACCAACAAAAATAAATATTTTAAGGAATTGTCCATGCCGCAATTTCATGTTTTAGCGAAAAAAAATCCGACCGATTTATTCGAAGAAGTAGTTGAAGCGAACAGCCGCGAAGAAATTCTTCAATATATTGCCAAGCTCGGCTATGTGCCGTTGCGTATCGTACTGCAGTCGGCGGAAAATCAATCGACATCGCCCCCGAAACTCAATCAAGCGGTTCCGGCTCCCGTGATGGAAAGTTTTATGCGTCAATTCGCGAGTTTAACCCGCTCCCAAATTCCCATTCTACAGACCTTGCGTGTTTTGGAAGAACAATCCGCGAATAAAACATTGAAAGCCATTCTCGCGCAAATGAAAAACAGTATTCAGTCGGAAGGTAAAAGCCTCTCTGAAGCCATGAAAATGTTCCCCAATGCTTTCCCGGTGGACCAGGTCAATCTTATTTATGCCGGCGAAACAGGCGGTGTTTTGCAGGAAATTTTAGACCAGCTCGCGAATAAGCTTGAACGCGAGCAAAACCTAAAGTCAAAACTGCAGGGCGCGGTGGTCTATCCGCTTTTTGTGGGGGGCGTCGGAATTATGACCGTCATTTTTCTGATTCTGTTTGTTTTGCCGAAGATTCTTAACACGCTTAAAGGCTTAGGCGGGGCATTACCCCTGCCCACTAAAATTTTAATCGGGATTACGCAGGCGGCCGGCAATATCTGGTTTTGGGTTTTTGCGGCAGTGGGAGGTGTGATGCTCGCGATGGTGATTGCCGGCGTCATGAAAAATAACCGGCCGGCTTTTGACGGTTTATTTCTCAAAATTCCGGTTGTCGGAAGCTTGATTCAGTCATTGGAGCTGGGCCGTTTTTGCAGCTCTTTCGGGCTGCTTTTGAATCACGGTGTTCTGGTCCTCCAGGCGTTGGACGCGTCCATACCGGTGGTAGGAAACCAATATATCAAAGCGCAGCTTTACAAAATTCCCGCGGTTGTGCGTGAAGGACGGACTTTAACGGACGGTTTTAAATCAATTTCGATGTCGACGCCTTATATGCTGCAATCCGTCAGTGTGGGTGAAACGGGCGGGCGCATGTCTGAGGTTTTAAAAGAAGTTTCGGATTACTATGAAAAGGAAGCTGAAAAGAAAATGCAGATTTTCTCCACGCTGCTTGAGCCCTGCATGATTTTAGGGGTAGGTTTATTGGTCGGATTTATTGTGATGGCGGTGATGATGCCGATTTTTGAGGTCAGTGTTGCAGTAAGGTAGAGATTTTTTTTGCTTCTGCGCCACGGCGCAACCAGGAACTTGGATTCGCCCAACCGCGGAAGTAATTTATTGCGAAAATTTTTATGAGTATCATGTTTAACAAAAGGAAAATTTATGATGAATTTTAGAATGGGAAATCAAAAAGGTTTCACATTAATCGAACTAATGGTGGTAATCATCATTATCGGAGCCTTGGCGGCATTGGCCGTTCCCCGGCTTGTAGGCCGGTCTGAAGCCGCTAAATTGACGGCCGCGGAAGCGGATATCAAAGGCAATATTGGCCTCGCATTACGCCTTTATGAGGTGGATAACGGGCGTTATCCCACGACAGCGCAGGGTTTAATGGCGCTGATTGAAAAACCTTCCGCTCCGCCGGTTCCAAGAAATTGGAAAGGCGCATATTTAGAAGAGGAACCGAAAGATCCTTGGGGAGGCGCCTATCAGTATGCTTTTCCGGGAAAACATCCGCCCAAAGATTATGATCTTTCTTCTTACGGCCCGGATGGCGTGGAAAGCGACGATGACATTGCGAATTGGCGGACAGAAAAGAAAAGTTGATCGCATTTTCTTTCGCGCATGCGTTTTCATAATCAAAAAGGCCTGACGCTCGTAGAAGTCCTGGTTAGCATTTTGATTTTAGCTAGCGGCTGTGTTTACGTTCTTCAAGCACTTGCAAAATCAGCGGAAGTTCAAAAAAAAGTCGAAGGCGACATGATTCTATATCCCGTTCTGGCGTCGCAGCTGGCCCGGCTTGAAATGCGGGTCTCATCTGAAAAAAACCCTTTTAAGGCCGCGCAGGGAACTTATAGCGAAGGCAAACAAAAATATCCTTGGCTGCTTTCGAGTCAATACCGTAATCCACTTGAAGCTAAAGCGCCGCGGGAAAGCTTGGGGCAAAGTGTAATACTGGAAAGAACTTTAAGCCTCGGCCCGGTAGATCAGAAATTACAAGATAGAATAAAATTATCCACTTTGACTAGGGCCACGATCGAGGAAAATCGAAAATGACGCGCCGTCATGCGCGTGCTGGCTTTACTCTGGTTGAGCTGCTCGTTACGCTTTCGCTCATGACGGTTATTTTCGGAGTTTTGTTTTCGATGATGAGCGGCGGCCTTCAAGTTTGGCAGAGGCTGCAATGCGGAGTCCGGCAGGAGCATGAAATTTATTTTGCGTTAGATCAAGTCCGACGCGGGCTTCACGCGGCGCATCCTTTTGAATTTATTTTATTTAAAGGTTCGAATGAAAGACTGGAGTTCCCGGCGTTAATTGAGGCGGGCGACACAGAGGAAGAAGACAGAATACCGGAGCCCGGGCGGGTCAGTTATTATTTCGACCGTTCGCGGTCGTTGTTTTGCAAGTCCGAACGTTTGTACCGCGGCTTGCGCAGGAACACTCGCGCGGAAGTTTGCAAACCGCTCGCTCAAAACGTGGAAAAAGTAAAGTTTACTTATACTGGTTACAATTCAAAGTCAGAGAATCTTTCGACGTCAGGTTATTGGTCGGATAAAGTGCCGCCTATTTCGGTGCGAATCGAGTTGGAGTATCATGATCCCTGTTCAGAAAAACAATCGAAAAAAGAATTTTTGGTTTCGATTCCCATCGGGCCAATCCGGTAGCATTCTCATTCTTGTCGTTTGGATGCTTGCCCTATTCAGTTTTTGGGTGATGTCGTCCGCGGCGGCGGGAATATTTTCTTTAAATGTCGGCCGGCGGTTTGAAGGGGAAATAAAATCTTACGCGCTGGCGCGTTCTGCGATTCCTTACGTGCAGAAACTCCTGGAAGACGATGAAACCCCGAAACACGACGGCGAGGGGGAAGCTATATTCAAATCGAAAGAATTTTATGAAACTCAAACACTGGGAGAAGGCGTTTTTGAAATATCGTGTGAGTATCCCAACTCGGTTACAGGTTATCCCGAAAAGTCGCAGGGTATTATCGACGAAGAAAGGAAGCTCAATCTCAACACCGCAAATACCGATACATTAACGATGTTATTTCAGTCCCGGATCAATTTTGAGGATTTTGAAGAAAAAGCATTACCTTTTTTGGTGGCGAGTATTGAGGATTGGCGCGATACGGATAATGATCGCCGGGAAGGCGGTGCCGAAAAATTTGAATATATGGTGTTAAAGAAACCTTATGAATGTAAAAACGGCCCATTTGAAAGTTTGGAGGAATTACTGCTTGTGAAAGGAATGACTCCACAGATATACAAAAGAGTGGCGCCTTATCTGACTGTTTACAGCTCGGGAAAAGTAAATCTTAATACCGCCATCGCGCCGGTTCTTTTGGCGCTGGGCTTTAGCGAAAGTGGTGTTTCGGGAATGATGGCTTTTCGAATTGGGCAAGACGGACAAATAGGAACGGAAGATGACGGCGTGATTGTAAATATTCAAGCCATCGCGGCTGAGCTGGGAGCTTTTCTTCCCGCCGAAGACGGAAACAAGGTCGCGCGTCTTCTCAAAGAAGGCAGTATTTCTGTCGATTCCAGCACATTTTCGTTTACAGCCGAGGGGCGTTCGGATTCATATGCCTATCCCTATAAAATCGATGTCGTTATGAATCGCGACGGAGAGGTTCTGTCATGGCGGGAAGCTTAAAATGTTGAATTTGTTTAAATTTAGCAATGAAAAAAAACCGAAAGCCGAAAAAAAGAAGTGGTTTCTTTTTTCTCCGTCGGAAAAGTCGTTTGTAGCTATTTCAATCGATGAAGGCTGGATCAAGCTTGTGCATGCTCGCGGAACTCCGCGGAATAGAAAAGTCGATTTTTTATGGGCTGAGCCAATCACTGGCTTAGAAGAAGATCAGATTATCGCACAGCTGAAATCGCTTCTGCAAGAAAGGGGAATTACGAACCCCGGTTTTCTGATTTCACATCCTTCTCATCTCACGCGCGCGCGGGCTTTGCGGTTGCCTTCGATTAAATATGAAGAGCTTCAAACCATGGTGGACCTCCAGGTTGAAAAACATACGCCGGACGCAAAAGAAGAAACGCTGACTTATTTCCGCATCATTGATTCGGATACCCAGGGTTATTCGAATGTGTTTTTAGTAATGGCACACCAGGACGCCGTTTCCCGTTCAACGCGGATTGTTCAAAAATTAGGCGGGCGTTATGCTCAAGTCGGTTCGGACATCGAAGGGCTGACGCATTGGTACCGCAAAGTGCGGCAAGCCGAAAAAGAAAAATTTGCCGGCGCAACTCTTTTAATTGATATGGATAGAGAATATGCGTCATTGCTTATTTTTCAAGGCGATGAGGCCTATTACCACCGGACCGTTCCGCTTAAGGCGGAAGCTATGTTTCAGGACACCGCAGGCAGCATTCTCGCTCAATTTTTGGCGGAAGTTCACCGTTCTTTGATGGCGTATGACGAGGAAGGTTTTAAGTCGCCCTGCACGCGTATTATTTTAACCGGGGAGGCCGTAAAACTTTCAGGGTTGACCGAAAAAATTCGAAGCGAAATGAGTCTGCCCGTAACGATTGTTCCCGCGGCGGCGGGATTTCGTTTAAATGAAAAAGCAGAGCAGTATTTTGCGAATGAAACTAAAGTTTCATTCGCGAGTTTATTTGGTTTTTTAGCGGGCCAGGTTAGGGGCGATTTAACTCCCGTGGCCATGCGTGTACGCCAAACCTTTGAAAAAAAGGTCAGGGCCGCGAGTGTGCTGGGCGCACAGGTCCTTTTCGGGCTTCTCTTGGTGAGCGGATTTTTACTGTATCAAATTAATCAGGACATGGCTTATCAAACGCTGCTTAAATCTCAAACACAACAAATGGAAAAACCCGCGGGAGAGCTTGAAATATCACTCGAGCATCTTAGGGTTGTCAAAAATACATTAAGCAAACGGGGCGTGCTGCTTGACGCGCTAGTCGAAATTAAAGCCGTGACGCCTCCCGAAGTTCAATGGGACAATATGACTTACAGCCAGGGTGAAAGTCTCGCCATTAAAGGCGTATCGCGCCAAATCACCAAAGTTTTTGAAATGGTCACCGCGCTTGAAAAGTCGCCGCTTTTTATTAAGCCGGAAGCGCGGCGGGTAACTAAACGTAAAGTCGATAATAAAGATGTGACGGATTTCGAGCTTGTTTTGCCTTTCGCGGGAGCTGAATAAAATGGCTTTTCGTTTGCCTGATTTTCAAAAAATGTCAAAACGCGAACGAATCGCGGTTATTCTTGGGTTTTTTGTGCTCTTTCTTGTGCTGAGCGACCGCCTTGTTTTATCTCCCTGGCTCTCTTATCGCAAAAAACTAAAAAAAGAAATTAAAGCGCTCGAACAAACCGCTGCGGGCCGAAACCTGCTTTTATCGCGGCAGGGAAGTATCGCCATTGATACGGAACTTTATAAAAAATATATTCATAAAGGGCTTTCATCTGAAGTTGAAATCGCAGCTTTTTTGAAGGAAATCGAAAGCCTGGCGGCGCAAAGCCAGGTATCTTTACAGGAAATCCGCCCTCTACCAACGGAAAGCGGAGAGTGGTACCGGGAATACGGACTTGAAGTTCATTACCTTGCGACATTGCCGCAGTGGACAAAGTTTGTGTATGTAATTGAAAGCTCGC